>DATCPG010000227.1:0-22485 GCA_036570225.1 Gemmatimonadaceae bacterium
GCCGCGCGCATCTTGTCGAGCTTCACCTGCTGGTCCGGGTTCAGCAGGCGCTTGATCTGCGCATGGGTGCTGTCGCCGACCACGCGCGCCAAGGTAGCGATCGAATCCAGCTGGGGCTTCACCGGCTTGTAGAGAGCGACAATCTGGCGGTGCTTCTGCTCGAGAAGCGAATCGACCGACGTCCGCTGCTGGGGTGTCAGATTCAGCTCTTCCGCCATGCGCAGCCGATATGACCGCGGTCCACGCATGTCGCGGCTGTGGCTCCCGCGCAATGCGCGGTCGGCGGAGAAACCGAGCGCCCCGCCGGCGATGAGTGCGCCAAGCAGAAACATCAGCGCGTACCACTTGCTTCGATCCATTGCCGTCCTCAGTGTGACATGACGTAGCGGAACGTCGCCTCACGCTGCGACGAGCCGTCGTGTGGAGCAGTCACTACCTGTACCGCGCCGGGGAGGACATCCGTCGAGACTGACTCCGTAACCGCTTCATAACCGGTCGCGTCGTCGTCGCTCTGGCGCGCGAGCAAAGCTCCCGCCGCCGCGAACAGGAGCGCGGCGGCAGCCAGACCCGGCGCAGCCCAGCCCGCGAGATCGGACCACCAGTTGACAGGAATCCGAACGACAGCCGGACGGTGCTCCGCGATGTAAGCCATGATGCGGCCTTCGAGGGCATCCCAATACGCGCCTCCGGCGGGCGGTGCATAGGCATCACGGAGCAATTTCGTGATCCTCGCATCGCTTTCGCCTTCTGGTCGCAAATCGGTACGGTCTGTCATAACTATCTTTTACCCCTTCAGGTTTCCAAGGAGCCCTCGCAGCTTCTGCCTGGCGTGGTGCAAATCCGAGCGAGCGGTTCCACCCGGAATGTCCAGCAGCGCGCCAATCTCCGCGTGCGTAAAGCCTTCCACATCATGCAACACTATCACCGACCGCGCCCGCGGCGAAAGCTGCGCCAGTGCCGCGTCGAGCCGTTCCTTCAGCTCGCGGTCTTCCGCAGGATCGCGGAAGGCCGTAGCCATCGATTCCGAGAGCTCCTCGGCTGTCCGCACCTTCTTCCGGCGAGCCAGATCGAGCGCCGCGTTGGCGACTATTCGATTGAGCCAGGCGCCGAAAGCCTGTGCAGGGTCGAACCGGTCGAACGCCTGGTGCGCGCGGAGAAATCCTTCCTGAACCGCGTCCTCAGCGTCCTCGTGAGTCATGACGATCGATCGCGCCACTATATACGCGCGGCGCTGGTGCAATCGCACGAGCCCGGAAAAACCTCGCTCGTCACCCTTTCGGGCCAGGCTTACGAGGTCTCGCTCCTCATCAGAAATACGTAGGGGTACGGTCAACTGTTGAAGGGCTAATGTACCGGGCCCATTGAGCCGCGGGCGCGACCCGTCCGGAACAAAAGCAGCAGCGGCAGCCCGAATATGAGCACAAGGCCGCTGTACAGGTAGATCCTCGAGAACGCGAGCATGCTCGATTGCACCGTCACTTGCCTGTCGAGTATGGCCAATGCCTGCTGCTGCGCGACCAGCGGATTCATTCCGCGAGATATCAGCCCCCGTGTAAGCAACGAGAGGCGGCTCAACGTCTCCGGATCGCTGGCGCCGACGTGCTCCGTCAGCACCGCCTTCTCGCTCGCCATAAAGCGCGCGAGCAGGGTCGCCATGACGGCGATCCCGAGCGATCCGCCGAGCTGCCTCATGAGATTGAACATGCCGGTGCCCTGCGCGAGATCCTTCACCTGGAGATCGGCCATCGTGGCATTCGTGAGCGGCACGAAGATCAGACCGAGTCCGACACCGCGCAGGATCAGCGGCCAGAACAGATCCGGTTGGCCGCTGGCGGATGTCAGGTGCGACATCTTCAGCATCGACCAGAAAAAGAGAAAAGCTCCGACAACTACCGTATACCGCGCGTCCAGCCGCATCGCGTTTCTTCCCACCACCGCCATCGTCACGGCCGATGCAATCGCGCCGGGCAGGATGATCTTTCCCGTCTGCCACGCAGTCATCTGCAACAGCTGCTGCAGAAAGACGGGGAGAATGAAAACGGAGCCGTAAAGCGCGAACCCGAGCAGCAGCCCCAGGCTCACGCCCGCCGAGAGCTGACGACTCTTGAGGATGCGGAAGTTGATCACCGGCTCGTCGACGGTGAGCTCGCGCCAGATGAGGGCGATTCCCGAGACGAGCGCAGTAACGCCGAGCAGCGTCACGAAGCGCGAATCCCACCAATCGTACCGCTCGCCGCGCTCGAGCATCCACTGGAGCGATCCCACGCAGAGCGTCAGGAATATGATGCCGAGGTAGTCGATCTTGTCGGCGCGCTCCTGGTGCGCGGCGTCGTTGACGTACGTCAGCGTTAGAATTGCCGCGATGATGCCGAGCGGAACGTTGATGTAGAAAATCCACGGCCAGGAATAGTTGTCCGTTATCCAGCCACCCAGTGTCGGGCCAAGCGTCGGACCGACCATGACGCCGACGCCGAAGATTGCCATTCCGGTTCCCGCTTCTTCGGGCGGGAACGACTCATAGAGGGTTGCCTGCGCGGTGGACAACAGCGCACCGCCGCCGATTCCCTGAATCACGCGCCAGAAGATCAGCGCGAACAGCGAATGCGACGAGCCGCAGAAAAACGAAGCGGTCGTGAAGAGAAGAATCGAGCCGGTGAAATAACGCTTTCTGCCGAAGTACGCCGAAAGCCAGCCCGACATCGGAATCACGATGACGTTGGCGATGATGTACGACGTCGACACCCAGGCGATCTCGTCGAGCGTCGCGCCGAGATTCCCCATCATGTGCGGAATCGCGACGTTGACGATCGAGGTATCTATGAGCTCGAGCATCGCCGCCATGGTGACGGTGAAGGCGATGATGTACTTGTGTGCGTAGCGGTCCCCGGAGGATGTCGTCACCCCGGAGGACCGCAGCACTGCCGAGCTCACCGGTTTGCGGTGTTGACGTGAACGTTCGCGGAGAGCCCAGGTCGCAGCGGGTGATTACCCGAGCACGGCTTGGTGACCGCAATGCGGACCGGAACACGCTGCACGACCTTGGTGAAGTTTCCCGTCGCGTTGTCGGGCGGAAGGAGAGCGAACTTTGCTCCGGTTGCTCCGCTCACGCTCGCCACCTTTCCTTCGCCGACGCAGCCGCCGTAGGCGTCGATCTCGAACTCCACCGGCTGGCCGGGACGAATCGTGGCTAGCTGTGTCTCTTTAAAGTTTGCCGTCACCCAGATCCCGGTATCGGCAACGATGCTGAGAAGTGGCTGGCCCGGCGCGACGAGCTGGCCCACCTCGACCTGCTTTCTCGAGACTTCACCGGATGCGGGCGCGGTGATGCGCGTGTAATCCAGCTGCAGCTGCGCGTTCTCAGCGGCGGCGCGTGCTGCCATCGTGCGGGCACTCGCAACACGCACACCCGCCTCGGCCGTATTGACCGATCCACCAGCCGCCGACGCCTGGCGCTCCGCGGCGAGGAGGTTGGCGTGCGCTACCGCGGCGGTCGCCTGTGCGGCGTCGAGCTGTTGATTGGAGATGATAAGCTTGCCGGCGAGCTCCTTGGCTCGGGCAAGATCGGCGTCGGCCTTGTCGGCGTTGGCCTTGGCGGCTCCGATCTGGGCGTCGAGCGTTGCGCGCTGCCCCGCGGCGCTCTGGACCTGTGACTGTGCCTGGCCCGAGCCGCCACTCGTTGCTTCGGCGGCGGCGAGGTCGGCCTGCGCCTGCTGCAGGCGCACCTGATAGTCGGCGTCATCGAGCTGCACGAGCAGCTGTCCGGCATTCACGTGGTCGTTCTCGCTGACGCTGACCGTCTTCACGTATCCGCCGACTTTCGCGAGCACCGGCACGATGTGTCCGTCGACCTGCGCATTGTCGGTCGACTCGTGCGAGCGCCCGTAGTTCCACTTCTGGAATGCCCAGACGAGCAAGAGGACGCCGACCACGATCGCGATCGGCAGAACGAATTTCTTTTTCGACGAAGGCTTGTCCGGCTCCTCGGCGGCAGTTCTGCCGTTGCGGGAAGAAGCGGGAGACGAGGATTCTATTGCGGTTGCCATAATCTTTCCTGTTATGCGGCGGTCTGAATGAAGTTTAGCTAACGGTTATTTCTGGATTTATCTCAGTGTTGTCACACTGCCGGTCGCGCGCGCCAGCGACACTCGCGCCAGCTGATACGCGGTCTCGGCGTCGTTCACAAGCGTGCGGGACGATGTCAGGGCGAGCGATGCATTCACAACATCTGCATTTCCCGCCACACCGGCGTTGAAGCGGTCGCGCGCCTGCGCAACCTCCTGCTCGGCGAGGCGGAGTCTCTCACTGGCAGCGTCGAGCTGCTCGCGCGCGGCGGCCAGGTCCAGCACCGCGCCACGCACGTCGACCTGAGCCTGCTGCTCGAGGTCGTGCTGGCGAATCTCTGCTTCCCTCACGACCGATCGCTGTTCCTGCATTCTGGCTTCGCGCCGGAATCCGTCGAAGAACGGCACGCTCACCTGCAGTCCCCACGTGTAGGTGTTGAGGAGTCGCGCGCCATCCTTTCCGATGATGCCGTCGTCGGCGACGAGTCCGAGAGTCGGTAAACGCTCAGCCTTGATCGCCGACAGCCCCTGACGGGCCGCCTGGACGCGCTGTTCCTCCGCGAGGAGATCAGGACGACTACGAAGCGCCTGTGCTACCAGCGCCGATTCATCGGGAATGGGCTCGGTGCGTGCGGCGGTGGTGGTGAGTGAATCGGTGAGCACCACGTCCGTTCCAATCGGCAGTGAAAGCGCCCGCAACAGATCGAGGTGCGCGTGATCGCGCGCGTTTCGCGATGCGATGAGGCTCGCCCGAGTAGCAGCGAGCTGCGCTTTTGCCCGCGTGACATCGAGACCGACACCGGTGCCAGCCTGGAGCTGCGACTGGGCAATGCCGAGCAGCTCGGTCGCGAGCACTGTGTCGGCCTGGCGTGCGTGGAGATCCGCATCCGCACGCATCGCTCTCACATAAGCGTTGGTGGCCGTGGTCGCAGCCTGCTCGGCGGTTGCATCGGCGTCGGCGCTGGACGATCGTGCGGCGGCTTGCGCCGACCTCACGCGACCGAGCGCGCCGAAATCGATCAGATTCTGCTGCACTCGAGCGCGAATGTCGAGCGTGTTGACTGGACCCAGCACCTCGCCTCTGGGATCGAAGATCGGAGGTTGTCCGGCCGGCGCGGGGAGATCGATGCCGAGGGTCGAAGTATTGAAGGTGCGGCCAGCTTGCTGCACGTAGCCGCTCAGGTCGGGCAGCAGATCAGCACGACGCTCGCGAACGCGGGCCTGGGCTTCGTCGGCGCGCAGCCTTCCCCCTTGCGCCATTGCGCTCTGCTGAGCGGCCAGACGCGCCGCATCACCGAGAGAGAGCGGGAGCACTGTTGGGTGCTGTGCATGGAGGGGCGGAGACGCAAGGGCGATCATTGCGGCCACTGCCGTCACGAGAGCGCGCAGGTTGATAGGGAGTTCAGTCATTGATGAAAGGGATAAACGAAAACGCATCGGTGGGCGCGCCATCTGCCTGGGCAAACGCGCCATCGGATGGCGCCATTGCATGCAGATAGAATTGCGCGAGCTCTCTGAAGACTTCTTCGTCGCTCTTGTGGGCAAGAAGGGGGACGCCGGTATGCTCGTCGCGCCAGATACCGTTCATAACGATAATCGCGACAAGCATGCGGGCGGCGACCATCGGATCGATCTCGCGGAATTCACCGGCTTCGATGCCCCGCCTGATGATGCCAGAGAGGAGCTTCTGGCCGCGAGCGACCACCTCGTTCGCGTAGAACTTGGCGAGGTCGGGGAACTGGTGCAGCTCACCGAGGACGAGGCGGTAGATGGTGATGAACACGGGCGAGCGAACGAACGCCCAGTGGGCTCTCATGAAAGCGACGAGCTGCGTTCCCGGGGAGCCGGGAACGTCCGCTTGCTCGGCCCGTTCGATCGCGGCGACGGCAGTCTGGCGGATCATCTCCCGGAAGAGCTCTTCCTTGTTGGGGAAGTAGAGGTAGATGGTGCCCTTGGAGACCCCGGCTCGCTCGGCGATGTCCTGGAGTCTGGCGTTGGCGAGGCCGCATTCGCCGAAGACCTCGAGTGCGGCCTTTATGATCTGATTGGGCCGGTCCTCAGGGCATCGACGCCATTTTGGTGCAGCTGATTTTGCTCGCGGCATTTTCGAAGCAGATAGTATCTGACCAGTCAGTAATATACTCCGACCGAGTCAACAGTCAACAAGGACCAGCCCCTTCGCGCTACTTATGGGCTTCCGCCGCTTCCTTGTCCCGATAGTGAGCGTTCGTCATCATCACAATCGAGGTCAGAACCAGGAACAGCGTCACAGCGCCGAGGATCAGTCCAGTCAACGCGGCGCTCAAGTCCGTCTTCTTTTTCGTCGCCATAGCTACTTCGCTCCCGGATCGCTCGAGACCCTGGCCTTCGAGACTGTGTCGTTCTGGTTGATCTTGGGAATTACGTCGAGTCCTTCGATCACCTTTCCGAAAACGGTGTGGACTCCGTTGAGGTGCCTGGTGTTCTGCTCGCTGAGCACGATAAAGAACTGGCTGCCGCCCGTATTCTTTCCGGCGTGCGCCATCGACAGCGCCCCAACCTGGTGCTTGTTTGGGTTCCCTTGTGTCTCGCAGTCGATCTTGTACCCCGGACCTCCGGTTCCCACAGGACCCTTCGCGTGCTCACCGCCCTTCGAGTAGGGATCGCCGCCCTGCACCATGAAATCCTTGATGACGCGGTGGAACTTGGTCCCATCGTAGAAGCCGGAGTTGGCGAGCCTCTCGAAATTGGCGACGGTCTTCGGCGCGTCCTTCTCGAACAGCTCGGCGCGCATCGTTCCCCTGTTGGTTTCTATCGTTGCGATCTTGGGCATTTGCAGAGTGAGGGTGTTAGTGGATTGCCACGCGGGAATTTAATCGAATGCAGCGGCGGGGAAGCTAGGCACGCGTCTCCGGGCGAGACGCGCCGGACGATCGGGCTGCGCCTGCTCCGTCCGCGCGGAATTGCGGCTTGCGCTCGGGAGTCGCTTCCGAGAGGCCTTGTCTGACGCCCGCCGCATCGAAATCGGTGGCGTACACGGGCGTACCCGGCTGCTGACGCCACGAATCATCCAGACCGCCAGCGTCGACCGCATCGAAGCCGAGCTCCTCGACGAGCCGCAGCACGAGCGCCTTGGCCTCCTTGTGGTCGCCTGCGATCGGAAGCGCGATTCGACCAGCTGCTCCCTTCGGTTTCCCTTTCTCCAACAGGTGCTTCGCGTAGATGTTGTTGAATGCCTTGATGACGGGCCGACGCAGCTGCTGGGAGACCCAGCGGCTCTCGGTCGTGCCTTGCTCGATCGCTTCTATGTGCCCATCGCGCTGCGGGTAATAATTGCCGGTATCCACGATCGCGACGGTGGCGGGCGTGTTTGCAAACAGATCTCGCGGCAGTTTCGGAATATTCTTCAGCGGAATTGTCACGACTACGACGTCTCCTGCTCGCGCCGCTTCATTGACCGTGACCGCCGTCGCGCCTGTTTCGGCGGCGAGGTCCGCGAGCGTGTCGGGTCCTCTTGAGTTGGCGACGAACACCTTGTGCCCCAGCGCCGAGAAGCGACGAGTGAGATTGCCACCGATGTGGCCCGCGCCAATAATCCCGATCTTCATTGTTCCTCCCGAGAACGAAACGTGGTTGTGATCGTGCTCGACGGGCAGATATCGCTCACGACGCACAGCTCGCACCTGGGCGCGCGCGCATCGCAGATTCGCCGGCCGTGAAAGATGAGCACGTGCGAGAGCATCGCCCATTCGTCCTGAGGGAAAAGCGGCATTAGCTCCTGCTCCACTTTCACCGGATCCGTCTGCTTCGTCAAGCCAAGGCGCAGACTCACGCGTCCAACGTGGGTGTCGACGACGATGCCTTCGTTCTTCATGAACGCGTTGCCAAGGATGACGTTCGCGGTCTTTCGACCGACTCCGGGAAGCTTGACGAGAGCATCCATCGAATCGGGGACTTCGCCGTTGTGCCGCCCGACGAGCGCCTTTCCCAGCCCGATCAGACTCTTTGCCTTGTTGCGAAAGAATCCCGTGCTCTTGATCAGCTCTTCGAGCTGGTGTTGGTCCGCGTCGGCGAGCGACCGGGCGGTCGGATACGTCCTGAACAGAAGGGGTGTCACCATGTTGACGCGTTTGTCCGTGCACTGGGCGCTCAGGATCGTAGCCATGAGCAGTTGCAGCGGAGTCTCGTGATCCAGCTCGCAATGCGCATCGGGATACGCTCCCTTGAGGCGCGAAAAAATCTCCGCTGCGTACGAACCCAGAGCGCCCTTCGCTATTCGCGGGCGTTTGGCTCGTTTGGGCCCGGTGGCCATCGTTTTTTTCATCTGACGGCGCGTCGCTTCTGCGCGAAGGCGAGAACACCGTCCGCGCTGCGGGTGTTGAGAATCTCGCCCGCTTCGAGCCACGCCTTTCGGGCCATCCCGATTCCGAAATGAACGTTGTCCAGGCCGGCCGTCGAGTGCGCGTCCGGACCGATCTCTATCGTGACCCCCAGCTCCTTTGCCTGCCGGCAGTATCGCCAGTCGAGATCGAGCCGGTGCGGATCCGCGTTCAGCTCCACCGCCACGCCGACATCCGCGGCTTTCTCCAACACTGCTTCGACGTCGATCGCGTAAGGCTCGCGCGAGAGCAAGAGTCTACCAGTCGGGTGCGCGAGAATCGTCAGATGCGGGTCGTCCATCGCGGCCAGCACGCGCCTCGTCATCGCGTCTCCATCCATGCTGAAGCGCGAATGGATCGATCCGATCACGTAATCGAGCCGGTCCAGTATTTCCGCGTCGTAATCGAGTCTTCCGTCGGCGAGTATGTCCGCCTCGATCCCCTTGAGGATTCTGAAATCCGTCATCTGGTCGTTGAGGCGGTCAATCTCTTCCAGCTGGAGAGCGAGCTTGTCACGCTTGAGTCCGCCGGCGTAGAACGCCGATTCCGAGTGATCCGAGATTCCCAGATAGCTCCAGCCGCGCTCACGCGCGGCGTTCGCCATCTCCTCCAGCGTGGCGCTGCCGTCGGAATAGTCGGTGTGACAGTGCAGCGCGCCCCGGATATCGTCGAAGGTCACCAGGTCGGGGAGCGCGCGACGCGCCGCGGCTTCGATTTCGCCCATGCCCTCGCGCAGCTCTGGCGGAATCGGCTGCAGGCCTAGTGCGCTGAAGAGTGCATCCTCGCTGGCGATCGGAACGCGCTTGCCGTCTTTCTTCACGAGCCCGTTGCCCTTGATCAGAAATCCGTTCTTGTCCGCAAAGACAGCCAACTCTTCGACGTGCGCCGCGCTACCTGTCGCGCGCCAGAGCGCCACCGGGTAGTCAGGGGCGCGCGTGCAGTACATGTCGAGCTGCGTACCGTCCACGAACTGAATACTCACGGTGCCCGGCTCTTCACCGGGCTTGGCCTTGCTCACTCCCGGCGCGCGCGCGAAAGATTCCGCGACCTTCTCGGGATCGCCGGAGCATTCGGCCACGATGTCGATGTCGGCGACCACTTCGTTGTGCCGGCGGATCGAGCCCGCGACATCGGCGCGTCGCACGCTTGGATGCTTCACCACATTGGCGAGGATGAGGTGCGCTTCGACCGCCGCGGCTGGAAACCTCTCCAGGTGCTCGTTGCGACGGGAAATTTCGATTCCCTTGAGGATTTTCTCGGCGGTCTTCTTCCCGAACCTGGGAAGCGCGGCCAGCTGGCCGTTCTCCGCCACTCGCTCGAGATCCTCGACGGTCTCGACGCCGAGGGCGGAGTGAAGGAGCTGGATCTTGGCGACACCGAGGCCGGGCACCCGCATGAGATCGAGCAGGCCCGCCGGCATTCCCTCCATGAGGCGCGCAAAGTAGGAGGACTCACCGGTCTCGACCAGCTCGCTGATGACGGAAAGCGTGGCCGGCCCGATCCCGGGCGTCGCGATTAGCTCGCCGGATTTGAGAAGGGGCGCCAGGTCGTCGGAATCGAGCGCGACAAGTGCCCGCGCTGCCCCGGCGTATGCCCGCGCCCTGAATCTTTGTTCGCCTTTTGCTTCGAGGAGTGCGCCGATCTGGGAGAGAACGTGCGCGGCCGTACGGGAATCCATGCCCTCAATATAGAGGGGGTACTATGCGCCTTCTTCGATGCCCGCGTGGAAGGGAAGGGTCTTTACGATCTCCTCGATCTGCTTCTGAATCAGCTCGAGCTCCTGGCTCGCCCCTTCGGAGTCCAGCATTCCATGACGCATGGTCACCGCGACGCGGTTCATGTACTTGATCTTGGTGATGATCTCTTCGGTCGCCCGACGAAGCCTGATGTATCGCCGCTTGTCGGCGAGAGCGCGGTGGCAGCGACGCTCGAGATCCTGCGGGGTGAGCTTCCTGGCGACTTCAACGGCCTCGGCGATCGTACGGCCCGGAACCGCGCCGTGGTCAGGAATGCCCATCTGATCGCTGTTGGGATCGCTGAACCACAGCCTGCCGATGTACTCAACCCCGTCATAGGCGAGACGGAGCGCCACTCTGTATTCCTTCCCGTCGACCGTGATGGAGCTGATCGCGTGCTGTGTAACGCCGGAATCTGATGTCATGGCTGGATTTCAGCTTCGTACGGTCGGATTGGTTTCATCAAGGAATGTGTCGAGTGCCGAAAAGAGCTGCCTGGGCTGTTCAACGTACGGCACGTGCCCGCAGTCGTCCAGAACCACGAGTTCCGTTCCGATTGCGCGCGAAGCTTCTACGGAAGACGCTAATGGAATGGGATCGTCACGGCCATGTATGACGACCGAGGGGGTTTTGATGCCCTCCAGGTCACTCTTGAGGTCGAAATTCGCCAGACTTTCCCATACGGATTTCTGCACTTTGCCGACGACTCGGAAGGCCGTGAGGTCCCGGGCTTTGGTCGGATCCGCAAAATAGCCAGCGACGCTGAGCTCGAACGCCCGCTGGCGATACGCGGCCGGATCTTTCTCTCTCAACCCCGACTGTGCCAGCGCTTCCCGCAGCTTCAGAATCCCGGGGCTCTGCTGACGACGATTGAACTCCGCCTCGAATTCGCGCCTGTATTCGACCGTCAAAGGAGCGGGACTGATCAGGGCGAGTCGAGCGGGCGGCACCAGGTGCGGGTTCTTCCGCTGCTCGATCGTGTAAAGGAGGGCCAGCATGGCCCCCCACGAATAACCGACGATGGAAAGTGGCTCGAGCCCGAACTCGGTTACGACCGATCCGAGATCCTCGACATGGGTGCGCCAGGTGACTGAATCTTGTGAGTCCGACTTCGAGCGGCCGCCGCCCCGCTGATCGTAAAAGAGCAGATCGTAGCGCTCGCCCAGCTGCAGCATCTGCGGGAGCATGTAACAGTGGTCGGCGCCCGGCCCTCCATGCAGAAGCAGAAGCTTCGGGGCATTGCTGCTACCGTACCTCGCCCAATAAAGTGGCGAGCCGGTGGTCGTCGTGAATCCTTCCTCGCGCGGAGCGGGGATCGGCCTGGGCATCGGGCGAAACCGCTGATTATCGCGCTGTGAAGTCTGTCTTGGCCGTGACCGCTCTGCAGGTCGCCGCGATCAGCTCGGCGGCGTGATCGAGGTCCTGGATGCTGACCAGCTCGTTGGGCGAATGCATGTATCGATTCGGGACCGCGACGATTCCCGTCGCGACGCCTTCGCGAGCTATGTGGATCGCGTCAGCATCGGTGCTCGTCTCGCGGCCAGCCGCGTGCAGCGAAAACGGAATCTTTCGCTCTTCCGCGGTCTTGCGAAGGAGATTGAAGACGACCGGAGAGATGACGGAGCCGCGGGTCAGGACCGGACCTCCGTCGATTGAAGCTTCACCGTATTCTTTCTTCTCCACTCCGGGATGATCGATCGCAAATGTCACGTCGACTACGATCGCCATCTGCGGACCGATGCACGTCGCGCAGACACCCGCTCCCCCGCCCCGGTATCCGATCTCCTCCTGCGTGGTTGCCACCGCCACGACTTTCGCCGCGCCGGGCTTCGCCGCATACCTGCGCAACGCTTCAAGCACGACGAATGCTCCGATACGGTCGTCGATCGAGCGCGAGACTATTCGTCCATTCGGAAACTCCATCGTGCGCGAATCGATCACCCCCGCGTCACCGACGGAAAGCATCTCTTCGGCTTCCTTCTTGGATTTGGCGCCGAAATCCACCCACATATCGGTGAACTTGGCTGCCTTCTCGCGCTCTTCGGGCTTGATGAGATGGATCGGCTTCTTTCCGACGATGCCGAAGACATCTCCCTTCCGCCCAATGAAGCGCAGGCGTTGTCCGATGAGCACCTGCGGATCCCAGCCGCCGATTGGCTGGATGTATCCATAGCCCTGGTCGTCCACGTAGCTCACGATCACGCCGATCTCGTCGATGTGGCCGGCAAGCATTATCGTCGGTTTGCCGTCGCCGTTTACTTCCGCGAGGCTGTTGCCGGCGACGTCGCCGCTTACTTTCGCGAACTGCTTGGCCTGTTCGCGCCAGATTTTTGCGGGAGCCGACTCGAAGCCAGATGGGCCAGGGGTGTCCAGCAGCTTCTTGAGGAAGCCGAGAGATTCGGAGGAGATCATACGGGGAAAGGGTAGATGGCGAAGGCCCGAATATAGCATTTTCGGAGAGGTATCCGCAGAACGCGCGAACGACTCTTGCAGCTTGATCGCCGCACGCGGTCTTCCCGAATCTCAAATTTCATGAGAACAACAGTCTTTCTTACGCTGCTCGCGGCTCTGACAGCGCCGATGGGCCCCTGGGCGGTGTCGGCGCAGACCAACGCGACTTCCGCGCCACTTAGCGACATCCGTTACGAGGTGACATTCACCCGCGTGAACGGCGAGCGCCGCGTCGTGTCGTCAGCGATGACATTCACCGTGGGAGGAGTTGCGCCGGTCCTTCTCTCGCTTCCGGCGTGGACGCCCGGTGCGTACGAAATCGCCAACTTCGCGCGCAACATCTCGAACTTCACGGCCGAGGAAACCGGAACGTCGCTCGGCTGGGACAAGCTCGACCCTGATACATGGCGCGTTCGTCCCCGCGCCGCGGGAGAGGTTACGGTTCGATTCGACTACGAGGCTGACAGCCTCGACAACGCCAACACCTGGGCGAGCCCGGATTTTCTCCTTTTCAATGGCACCAACCTCTTTTTCTATCCGGAGGGCCGCGGTTTTGATTTCCCCGCCAGGGTAACGGTGAATACCGAGCCGGGATGGAAGATCGTCACCGGAATGTCCCCCAGCGGTCCGCGCACGTACGCCGCGACGAATTACCACGATCTCGTCGACATGCCGTTTTTCGTGGGACAGTTCGATGTCGACAGCGCGCAGATCGCCGACCATTGGGTGCGATTTGCGTCGTACCCGTCTGGCAGCGTCACCGGCGGGCCGCGCGTCGCGGTATGGGAGGCGCTCAAGCGAGTGATTCCCGCTGAGGGAAAGGTCTTCGGCGAGATCCCGTGGAACACATACAGCGTCATGCAGATCGCCGATCCGAGCTTTGGCGGCGGATCCGCGCTCGAGCACCAGAGCTCGCACGTGGCCATTTACGGAACCAGCCTGCTCGGCTCGCCGGTGATCATGTCGATCTACGCTCACGAGATCTTCCACGCGTGGAACGTGAAGCGATTGCGGCCCGCGGATATGTACCCGTACGAGTACGACCAACCCCAGCCCACCACTCTTCTCTGGGTGAGCGAAGGGATCACCGATTACTACGCTGACCTTGCTGAAGTGCGCGGAGGCGTCATCGATGCGGCAGGCTTCTACATGGCGACGGGTGACAAGATTTCCCAGGTCGCCGCTCTCCCGCCGACATCCCTGGAGGATGCATCGCTCTCGACCTGGATTCATCCGCGCGATGGGACCGAGTACGTCTACTATCCCAAGGGCTCGCTCGCCGGATTCCTGCTCGACATCATCATCCGCGATGCGTCGGCGAACAAGCACTCGCTCGACGATGTCCTGCGTGATCTCTATAGCAGCGACTACAAGAACAATCGCGGCTTCACTTCCGACGAATGGTGGGCCGCGGTCAGCCGCGCGGCGAACGGGAAGTCTTACACGGACTTCTACACGCGCTACATCGATGGCCGTGAGCCGTTTCCGTATGGCACCGTGTTGCCGCTGGCGGGGTTGCGTCTGATGCGCGATACGGTCAACGAGCCCCGCGTTGGAATCGGAACCGTCGAGGACAGCGCCGGCGTTCACGTGACTCAGGTTGTGCCACTGAGCTCGGCGGATGCGGCGGGCGTCCAGCCTGGTGATCTCCTTCTTACGGTTGGGGGGATCGGTGCGGGAGATCCGACGTGGTCAGATCAGTTCCGCGCCAAGTACGCGCACGCTCCGCAGGGAACTCCGATTCCGATTGTCGTGAGCAGAGAAGGAAAGCAGCTGGCGCTCACGGCGCGGCTCAACTTTCTCCCGCACGTAGAGATGCGACTCACCGAGGATCCACGTGCCTCGGCGAAGGCGCGGAGGGTGCGGGAAGGGATCCTTCGGGGGACGACCGCACCATAGCTAAACGAGATAACGACCTAGAACTGCGACTACGCTGCTGCCCGCTGCCCGCCGATAGCTAACACACGCTGTTCGCTGAAACGCCATGACATTATTAGTGGCGTGAGAGCACAGGCAGTTGATTGTGCCTTGATCAGCGACAGTAACGTCCCGAGTTCTCAGCAAATAGCCGTAGTTCGGGTATCAGCGGGCGGCGGGCAGCAGCGTAGTTTGCAGTTCCAGCGTAGTCGCAGTTCCCGCGTCGCCCCGACCCAGCCTCGACCCTACTTGAGTATGGCCTTAGCGATGGTCTGCAGCTGCATGTTGGACGTCCCCTCATATATCGCGCCGATCTTCGCATCGCGATAGAACTTTTCCACCGGGTAGTCCTTGGTGTAACCGTAGCCTCCGAACAGCTCGACGCAAAGTGACGTCACGCGCTCGGCGATCTGCGATGAGAAGAGCTTGGCCATAGCACCCTCGCGCGCGATGTCCTTCCCAGCATCCTTGAGCCGCGCGGCGTTGTAAACCATGAGGCGAGCGGCCTCGACGTCCGTTGCCGCCTGCGCGAGCTGGAACTGGATGCCCTGAAATTCACCGAGTGATTTGCCGAACTGTTTCCGCTCGCTCACGTACTTAATGGTCGCGTTGAGCGCGCCCTGCGCGACGCCGATCATCTGCGCTCCGATTCCGATCCGCCCTTCGTTGAGAGTATTGATCGCGATCTTGTAGCCCTGACCCACTGGGCCGAGGACGTTCTCATCGGGGACTTCACAGTCATCAAGCAGGAGCTCGACTGTGCTCGAGGCACGGATGCCGAGCTTGTCTTCCTTCTTGCCGACTGAAAATCCCTTGAACCCGCGCTCGACGATGAAGGCTGTGATGCCGCGATAGCCCGCCGAAGGGTCGGCGTTGGCGAACACGACGAACACTCCGGCTTCCGCGCCGTTGGTGATCCACAGCTTCTGCCCGCGGAGCACCCAGCGATCGCCACGCTTTTCCGCGCGCGCAGCCAGGCCGAATGCATCCGACCCGGAGCCGGATTCTGAGAGTGCGTAAGCCCCGATCGTTTCGGACGTCAGCAGCGGCAGATACTTCGCCTTTTGAGCCTCGCTGCCGTATTGTGTGATCGGGTAATTGACGAGAGTGTTCTGGACGTCGCAGACGATCGCGGCAGCCGCATCGACCTTGCTGATCTCTTCCACGGCGAGCGTCACCATGAACAGAGTGCCGCCGGCTCCTCCGTACAGCTCCGGAGTCTCGATTCCCATGAGGCCGAGCTCGAAGTATTTCGGCAGTAGCGCGGGGTCGATCTTTCCCGCCTTCTCCATCTCCATCACGCGCGGCCGAACTTCTTCTTCGGCGAATGCCGCGACGGCGTCGCGGAACATGACCTCTTCTTCGGAGAGGAGGGTCAGTGCGGGGGACGAAGAGGTCGTATCAGTTTGCATTCGCGCCAATTCCCGCTCTTTCGAGAACAACCTCCGCCAGCTTCTCGTGTAGGCCGAACGCGGGTGTCACGCTGAAGCTGACGTTCGGAAATGTTTTCGCCACATTGGCGACCATGCGCGGGATGTCGGCCGTGGAGTGGCGGCCCGGTGACAGCATGTAAGGAAAAACGGTGACGTCCGTCGCCCCAGCCTGGACGCAGCTCGAGAATCCGGCGGCGATGTCGGGCAGAGCCAGCTCCATGTGCGCGTGCCGCACGACGACTTCCGGTCCGGCCATTCTCTGGATGAGGTCCGCCACGGAGCCGAGCATCTCGTTCGCTTCGCGCTTCTGCGAGCCGTGGTCGACGATGAGGATTCCTTTCATACCGGCAACTTTAGCGGCTGCGCCACGACAAGCAACCGCGCATCAATGGGCTGCTTCTTCGAGCCGGTATCCTTCCTGCCACAAGGGCCGCGCGACGTCGGTGGCATCCTCATAAAAATGGATGGTTCCCGGTGCGTAGATCTTGGTGAGAAAGACGATCTGGCCCGTGTGCATCGCAAAGTGCTCCACCACGTGGTAGATCGCTCCGAGTACGGTGGTCTCCCGCCCCTGGATTCGAATTGGCTGTGAGAGGCGCTGTTCCGTGACACTCGCGAGCACCCCGTCAGCCTGGCGCAGAACCGCCTCCAGGTTGGCGAGCAAGGTCGCGCCGTCGGCGCCCTCGCGCTGACTGAATTCAGCCGCGCGATATCGCTTCAGCGATTGTCCGCCAATCCCGTTGAGGATCCACTCCGTGACGTTGCCCGTGAGGTGGACGAGAAGGTTCCCGATGCTGTTGGAGTTTGCATCGGGTCGCTTCCAGGTGGCGCCGGGCGGGAGCACGTTGACGCAGTGCTGCAGCTTGATCGGATACTCCTTGATCAGCCAGTAACGCGAACGGGAAATGAAAATTTCGGCAGCAGTCATATTGCCCTCGCTTCGGCGGCCGCGAGTGTGTCGCGGAATACTTGCAGTGCCAGCTCGACCTTTCCGAACGGAGCCGACACCTGCACGCCCTGTACGTGTGGACGCACGCGCTCGAGCATCTCGCGAGCGATCGCGATCCCTTCAGCGACTCCGTGCTCCTTCGACTTCGCGCTGGCGGCTCGCATGCGTTCAATAATACTAGGTGGCACGACCACACCGGGGACTTCGTTGGCCAGGAATTCCGCATTGCGATGAGAGACTAGTGGCCAGATGCCAGCGACGATCGGAATGCGGGTGTGCTCGATGGTGCGCAGAAACTTCTCGAGCTGGCTCACGTCGAACACCGGTTGCGTGATAGCGTACTCGGCGCCCGCTTCGACTTTCCATTCGAACCGCTTTAGCTCCTGCGCCCGATCGAGCGCTGCCGGATTCACGCCGACGCCGATCGTAAACTTCGTCGGTGCGCCAATCGCGTTGCCGCCTGGATCCAGCCCGTGATTGAGCTGGCTCACCAGGTTGGTCAGACCGATTGCGTCGATGTCGAACACCGCCGTCGCGTTGGGATACGGTCCCATCTTCGGCGGATCCCCGGTGATGAGAAGGAGGTTGCGAAGACCGACAGCGGCCGCACCCAGAAGGTCGCTCAGCATGCCGAGCAGGTTGCGGTCGCGGCAGCAGTAGTGGATCACGGTCTCGATCCCGACCTGCTGCTCTATCAGCACGCTAGTGAGCAACGCGCCCATCCGGCTCTGCGCGCGCGGGCCATCAGGGACGTTTACCGCATCGACGCCAGCATCACGGAGCGCGGCGGTGTCGCGCAGCATTTTGGACGCGTCGACTCCCCGTGGCGGGACAATCTCCACCGACGTAACGAATTCGCCGCGCGCAATCTTGCCGCCCCACTTCGATCGCTCCGCGAGTGGTACGGGTTGAACGCCCGGATCTTCCGGAGGAAGATCGGGTTGCGCCTGTCGTCGCTCCCTCGCTGGAACGCGAGGCTGCCTCGGTGACAGCGGACGCACGCCCTCGACCATCGCCGCGATGTGTTCTGGCGTAGTTCCGCAGCACCCGCCGACGATCTTGGCTCCCGCCTGGACGAGGTGGTGCGCGTAGGTCGCCATGTATTCCGGGCTGGCCATGTACATGCTGCGGCCGCTCACATCGCGCGGCATGCCGGCGTTCGGCTGTGCGCTGAGTTTCCGCCTGCTCACCAGAACCATTTTTTCGATTGCGTCAAGAATTATCTGTGGACCAACGGAGCAGTTGAGACCTATGACATCGGCTCCAAAGGCGTCCAGAGACTGCGCGAGATCTTCGACCGATACGCCGTACGGCGTGTGACAGTCGGAGCCGATCGTCATCTGTGCGATGACAGGGATCGTCGAATCCACTTCGTGAGCGGCGCGAATCGCCTGCTCGATCTCGTGCAGGTCGGCAAACGTCTCGAGGATGAACACGTCGCAGCCGCCGTCCTTTAACGCCTGGAGCTGCTCGCGGAATACCGCTCGCGCCTCATCAAGACTGGTTGGGCCGAAAGGCTCGACGCGAATGCCGAGTGGGCCAACAGCACCAGCGACGAGCAGATCATCTTCCGCTACTTCGCGAGCGATCCTGGCGGCGGCCTGATTTATCTCGGCTACCTGCGATTCGAGTCCGTACTGCGCCAGCTTGATGCGGTTCGCGCCGAAGGTGTTCGTCTCCAGCACCTCTGCTCCCGCTTTCCTGTACGCTTTGTGGACATCGCGCACGAGATCCGGCGCGCGCAGGTTGAGCTCGTCGTAACACTGATTGATGAACACGCCCTTGTTGTATAGCTGTGTCCCCATGGCGCCGTCGAAGACGATCACCTGCATAGGGTCGAGCAGCCGGGCGATCAGCCGATTGTCAGGCAACTGCCACCTCCGCTTCGGTTTTGACATCCGCCGCGGCGCCACGCACTGCGTAGTACTTGGCTTCTGGATGATGAATCACGATAGCAGCGGTCGACTGCTCGGGTAGCAGCTGGAACGCTTCGGTGAGGTCCATACCGAGCGCTTCCTTCGCGGGAAGGAGCTTGAACACTGTTGCGTGGTCGTCGAGATCCGGACACGCGCCGTACCCCCACGAATAGCGCTTGCCACTCGGCACCCCCAGCTCCTTCTGAATCCGCCGATGGGACCATTCGGCAACGGCTTCCGCGGCTTCGACGGAGAGGCCGTGCGAGTAGAAAGCCTCGCTGTACTCGTTATGCGCTTGAAGCTCCTCGAACCTCTCGCTCGCCTCCTTTCCCACGGTTACGATCTGAAGTGGCACGACGTCGACGTCGCCCGAGTCGACGCTTCTGATGTAATCGGCGAGACAGAGGCGCTCGCGGCCCACCATGCGTGGAAAATGGAATCGCGCGATCTCGCGCAGCGATCCGCCGTCGCTCGAGTACGCGGCGGGATCGTAGATGATCACGTCATTCCCCTGCGATTGGGCGGGGAAGTATCCATACACGACCTGAGGCTTGATCCAGCCCTTTTTCTTCGCGTCCTTCTTGAGCCGCTCAAGCACCGGCTCGAACTCCTTCTTCACCGTCGAGTGGTACTGTTCGCCCGATCCTCGCGCGCCCCACTGCAGACGGTAAAGCTCGTCGAGATCGAGGAGATCGAAGATCTCATCGATGGGCACGTCGCGAATCACTCGTGTCCCCCAGAATGGCGGCGAGGGAAGCGGATTGTTGGCGACCACGTCACTGCGCTCTCCGCCAGCGTCGCCCACTGCGATGTCTTTCCCAACCGTGGTACGCAGGAAGACGTCGTTGCGAGCGTCATCGAGATTCTTGACGACGAACAGGTTCCGCTTCTTGGGATCCTGCAGCACGTCCATCGTTTCCAGTCCCTCGAACGCGTCCTTGCAGTAGAAGACGCCCGAATCGTAGGCACGCTCGCCTTCTACGAATAGCGCGCGGCGCCCGAACCTTCGATTGATCGCGGCTCCTCCTATGAGCACGGGAATCTGCATCCCACGCTTGTCCAGCTCCTGCACGCATAGCGGCATCTGCTTCGACGTCGACACTAGCAGCGCGCTCAACCCAATGGCATCGGCGCCAACCTCGACGGCCTTGTCGAGAATCGTGTTGACTGGCACCTGCTTGCCGAGGTCGAAGACGGTGTATCCGTTGTTGGAGAGAATCGTGTTGACGAGTGATTTCCCGATGTCGTGCACGTCGCCGTACACCGTCGCGAGGACGACTCTTCCCTTTGTATAACCTTCCGCCTTCTCGAGGAACTGCTCGAGGTGCTTCACCGCCTTCTTCATGACCTCGGCGGACTGAAGCACAAATGGCAGGATCAGCTCGCCCGCGCCGAACTTGTCGCCGACTTCCTTCATCGCGGGTAGCAGGATCTCGTTCAAAACGCGGACGGGATTCTCACGGACGCCGGCAGCATCCAGCTCGACCTCGATGCCCTCCTTTTTTCGGTGCAGAATCATCCAGTGGACCTTCTGCTCGGCCGTCATGCCGGCGGTTGGGTCTTCTTTCTCCACCTGCGCGGATGTGCCAGTCCCACCGACGTTGGCGAAATACTCTATGAAGCGTTGCAGTGCGTCCGGACGCTTGTTGAACACCAGATCGTCGGCCATCTCGCGCTCCGCCGCCGAGATCTCGGCGTAGGGACGGATGTGCGCCGGATTCACTATGGCGGCGTCGAGCCCGGCCTGCACGCAGTGGTGCAGGAACACTGAATTGAGAACACCCCGCGCCTCCGGCGTGAGTCCGAAGCTGACGTTGGAAACGCCAAGAATCGTGGAGACGCCCGGCAGCTCCCGCTTGATGAGGCGGATTCCTTCGACGGTCTCCTTGCCTGAATCGATCCACTCCGCATCGCCGGTCGCCAGTGTGAACGTCAGCGCGTCGTAGATGAGATCTTCGGGGGCGAGTCCGTACTCGCCCACGACGATGTCGTAGATCTTCTTGGCGACCTCGAGCTTCCGCTCGCGCGTCTTCGCCATCCCGACCTCGTCGATCGTGAGCGCAATGACGGCGGCGCCGTGCTTCTTCACCAGCGGCACGACCGAGTCGATGCGCTTACGCCCGTTCTCCATGTTGATGGAGTTGACGATTCCACGCCCCGGGATGTGCTCGAGCGCGGCCTCGATGACGTTCGCTTCCGTCGAGTCGATGACGAGCGGGGTCTCGACGCTCATCGACAGCAGCTTGACGACCTTCGACATCTGCTCGGCTTCGTCGGCGCGCTCGGTGAGAGCGACGCAGACGTCGAGCACGTGCGCACCCGAGTCCACCTGGTCGCGGGCGACCTCGAGAATCCCCTCGTAGTCGTCGGCGAGCAGCAATCGCTTAACCTTGCGCGATCCCTGCGAGTTAACACGCTCGCCGACGAGCAGCGGTGGCGGATCCTGGTGCAGCGTGATGGCGCGCATGGCCGAGCTGACGCGCGGGACGTGCTGGGATCTCGGAGTAGGCTTTGCCCCGCGCTCGGCCTCGTGCACTGCGCCCACTATGGCGGCGAGGTGTTCCGGTGTCGTTCCGCAGCAACCGCCGACAATCCTCACACCGAAGTCGCGCACGAACTCGGAAAGCGCCTGCGCCATCGGAGCCGGCTCGAGCGGATAGACGGCTTCACCGACACCGGTGTTGAGCGGCAATCCGGCGTTCGGGATCACCGACAGGGGCAGCGTCGCGTGCTCTGAGAGGTATCTCACCGGCTCGCGCATGTGCTCGGGACCCGTCGAGCAATTCAAGCCAATGACATCGACCTTGAGCGCCTCGAGGGTCGTCATTGCGCTCGCGATGTCGGTGCCGAGGAGCATGCGGCCGCTGACGTCGAGCGTAACCTGTGTCTGGATCGGGAGGCGACGGCCGATCTCCGCGAACAATCTCTCGATGCCGGCCACGGCAGCCTTCACTTCCAGGATGTCCTGCGACGTCTCGATCAAAAGCAGGTCGACTCCGCCCTCGACGAGATATTTGGCCTGCTCGTAGAAGTTGTCGGCGAGCTCCTCGTAGGTGACTTTGGACAACACCGGATCGGAGCTCGATGGCAGCATCCCGGTGGGGCCCATCGATGCGGCCACGAAGCGAGGCTTGTCGGGAGTCGAGTATTTATCCGCCGCTGCGCGCGCGAGCTGTGCGGCAGCGACGTTGATCTCGCGAACCTTGTCGCCCAATCCCCACTCGTGCAGACGTCGTGGTGTCGACTGGAACGTACACGTCTCCACGACGTCGCAGCCCACCTCGAGGAACGACTCGTGGATCGCCTGGATGACGTCGGGGCGGGTGAGAACCAGATTGTCGTTGCACCCTTCCAGCGCCTTACCGCCGAAATCCTCGGCCGTAAGGTTGTAGCGCTGGATGTTCGTCCCCATCGCGCCGTCGTAGATCAGAACACGACGCTTGAGCTCGTCCAGGTACCCCGATTGTGTTTGTATTTCGCTCATTTCAGCCTTGGATCTATTCCTTGTTGCGACCACGAACCGCGCTCAGGCTGCAAAACAAAAAGGCCCACGCGTAGGCGCCGGGCAAGCGCTTTAGCGGTTTGTTTAACGTGGCCGCAAGTTGCTTTAAATCGCCACGGATTCAGTTGTGCCCTCCTTCACTATAGTAGCGGAAGGATGGGC
>DATCPG010000228.1:0-11994 GCA_036570225.1 Gemmatimonadaceae bacterium
AGAGAAGGTAGAGTCAGCTCGATCTCCTTCACGATACGGAGCGCCACACCCAACGCCAGTCTTCCCTCTTCTCCCGTAACGACAACTGGCCCGTCGCCTTTGAGGGCCGCCGCAAAGCTCTCCAGCTCGAGCTTCAACGGCTCACCAGCGGGTGCCTCAAGCTTGATGCGATCCACGAAATCCGTGATATCGGCCGGTCCCGTGCGCGCCGAGAGTGGATCGATGTCCGAACGCAGTCGGAAGAATTCGCCGGTCCCGGCAGCGAGATCGAGGGAGAGATATCCGCTCTGCTGAAAGATTCGAATCTTTCTCTTTTTCTCCCGCGAGATGCGGCTCGACGTGATGTTCGCTACGGCCCCGGATGTGAACGTGACCCGCGCGTTGGCGATGTCGAGCATTGGAGTGAGCACAGGAACGCCGACAGCCGAGATCTCCTTCGCGTCCGTACCGACCAGTGTCAGCAACAGATCGATATCGTGGATCATGAGATCCAGCACCACAGCGACGTCGGAACCCCTCACGCTGAACGGCGCCAGACGCTCACTGTCGATGAATCTCGGCTTGTTCACGTATGGGAGCGCGGCACGCACGGCCTGATTGAAGCGCTCGATGTGGCCGATCTGTACGATCACGCCTTTCGATCGCGCCAGCTCCAGAAGCGCGTCGGCTTCCTCGAGCGTGGCGGTGATGGGCTTCTCGATGAAGACGTGCTTCCCGCGTCCGATTGCCTCGCTGGCCACGGCAAAGTGGACAGACGTCGGCACGACGACGACCACCGCATCGGACACGGCCAGCAGGTTGTCGAGTGACGAATGCGCTTTTACACCAAGCTCTTTTTCAACCTCGCGCGCGCGCTCCTGTCGCGTCTCGACGAATCCAGCCAGCTCGACGCCCGAAAGATCGCGCAAAATCCTTATGTGGTGGAACCCGAGGCTGCCCGCGCCGACAACGCCCACGCGTGGGGACCTCCTCAAATCACGACTCCGCGCTCGCTCGCCTCGACGAACCGGAGCAGCTCCCTGACCTCCGGGAGCGGCTCGATCTCTGTCTGCGCCTGCTCGATTGCCTGTGTGACATTGAGATCGGACCGGAATAGCAACCGATACGCCCGCTTCAGCTCGCGTATGGTCGCCTCGTCCATTCCGCTGCGCTGGAGCCCGATGGTGTTCAGCCCATAGAGCTTGACAGGATTGCCCACCGCCTTGAGGAACGGTGGAATGTCCTTCGACACACGCGAACATCCCCCGATAAAGCTGTGACGTCCGATTCGCGCGAATTGATGCACCGCGCTGAGCCCCGAGATGATGGCCTTGTCTTCGATCGTCACGTGACCGGCCAGCTGCACGACGTTGGAGAGAATTACGTTATCTCCGATCTGGCAGTCGTGGGCGATGTGTACGTACGACATCAGCAGACAATGGCGGCCGACGGTCGTCGTGAATGAATGGCCGGTGCCGCGATTGATCGTCGCGTACTCGCGGATCACGGTCCCTTCTCCAACCACTACCGTTGTCTCTTCGCCGGCGTACTTGAGGTCCTGCGGCGGCCCGCCGAGAATGCTTCCAATCCCTACCCTGCAATTGGGGCCGAGAGTGACGTTTCGCTCGAGCGTCGCGCGCGGAGAGATGACACAGTCATCACCAATGGAGCATCCATCTCCCACGATCACGAACGCGCCAATCTCCACGTTCGATCCGATATCCGCGTCCGGTGAGACGATCGCGGTCGGGTGGAACCGCTTGCCAGTCATCGATCGCGGATCGTCGCGGCCATGTCCGCCTCGACGACCACCTCGCCATCCACTTTGCCGACTCCGCGCATCTTGCAGACCGTGCCCCTCAGCTGCACGACATCAAGCTCGAAGCGGAGCTGGTCGCCGGGTTTAACGGGCCGCCTGAATTTCACGTTGTCGAGAGACATGAAGTAGACGACCTTCGTGTCCGGATCTGGCACCGAGCCGAGCAACAGCATGCCGCCGACCTGCGCCATAGCTTCGATGATCAGCACTCCGGGCATTATCGGATGTCCCGGAAAATGCCCCTGAAAGAACGGCTCGTTGATGGTGACGTTCTTGAGCCCGACGATCCGCTTTTTCTCTTCTATCTCGAGAATCCGGTCCACCAGCAGGAACGGATAGCGGTGGGGCAGAACCTTCATGATGTCTTCAATCGTATACATCGACTTCTCCTTTCTTGCAGCTTTGACCAGCTCCCGCACCAGTGTCACCGTTCCGCGATGGCTCGGCTTGATCGCCACGATCCTTGCTCGCACTCGCGCACCCGCCAGCGCCAGATCGCCGACGCAGTCCATCGCCTTGTGGCGGACGAACTCGTCGCTCCAGCGAAGATCGCCACTGAGAATATCGCTGTCATCGAGCACAACCGCATTATCCAGCGACGCGCCCTTGATGAGGCCCTTGTCGCGCAACGCATCGACTTCATGCGTGAAGCCGAACGTCCTCGCCCTCGACAGCTCGTTGGCGAACGATTCCTGCGTGACAACGAAGCGAAGCGACTGCTTGCCGATGAGTCGGTGAGGAAACTCGATCGTTACATCGAGCTCCAGCTGCGCCGCCGGGAATGCCTCGTAAACCGATGCGCCATCTATGATCCTGACAGGCTCGGTGAGATCCAGAAAATCCGGCTCGCCATCCAGGTCCGCCAACCCCGCAGTGCTCAGCGCCTCGACGAACGGCGCGGCGCTGCCGTCCAGAATCGGCGGCTCCGGCGCATCCATGTCGATTGTCAGATCGTCGATTTCCATTCCCGCCACCGCGGCAAGAACGTGCTCAACGGTGTGCACCGCATATTCACCGCGGCCGAGCTGCGTGCGGCGCTCGCTCGCGCTTACCTCACTCACATGCGCCCGAATGCGCGGCAGTCCGACGCAGTCCGTCCGTCGAAAAACGATCCCCTGCTTCGCTGTCGCTGGCTGAAAAGTGATTTTGCAGGCTACGCCCAGGTGCAGTCCGATCCCCTCGAGGACTGCTGGCCGCGCGAGTGTCTTTCGACTCACTTGGTTTCCGAGTCTTCCAGGAGCTTTTCCAGTCGGCGGATCATTCCCGCCAATTTAAGCACGGCAGCTGAGGCGCGAAGAGACTCGCGATGAGGTCGCGCTGGATACCCGGACCAGGTTTCGCCTGCGGGGATGTCGCCGAAGACTCCCGCCTGCGCCGCCAGTCGCGCGCCGGCTCCAATGCTGAGATGCCCGCTGATCCCCGCCTGTCCGGCGATGATTGCGCCATCGCCGATCGTGACCGAGCCTGCGATTCCCACCTGAGCCATGATCAGGCACTTCTCGCCGATCCGCACATTGTGCGCAATGTGCACGAGATTGTCGATCTTGGTGCCGCTGCCAACGATGGTATCGTCGATGCTGCCACGGTCGATGGCGGTGTTCGCGCCGATCTCGACGTCATCGCCGATGATGCATCCCCCCACATGGGGGATCTTGTTGTGCGCGCCGTCCCGGAAAACGTACCCGAAGCCGTCGCAGCCAATGCGTGCACCCGAGTGGATTGCCACCCGCCGTCCGAGACTCGCGCCCGGGTAGATAGTCACGTCCGGCCAGAGTCGGGACCCGTCGCCCACTGTTGCCTTGTCTCCCACGACGGAGTGAGCTCCTATCACGACATCAGCGCCGATCTTTGACGCCGCGCCGATGACAACGTACTCGCCAATCGAGACCCGCTCTCCCAGAGTCGCGCCCTTTCCAATCCGCGCGGTTGCCGCGACACCAGGCGCTGGCGGCTTTTCCGGATACAATCTTGGCAGCAGCGACAGCAGCTTCTCCAATGGCTGCTTCACGATGATCCTGGTGCGGCCGCCTGGGACATCTCGAAACTCGGGATCGACCAACACAATTCCAGCATTGCTGCTGGCGAGCATCGTGGCGTACTTCGCGCTCGACAGTATGCTCAGGTGATTGCGGTCGGCACGATCGAGAGGGGCGACGCCACTTACGGTGACCGATCCGTCGCCGATCAGCTCGCCGGAGAAGAGTGCCGCAATAGCCTCAGCGGTGATGGTGCTTGCACCATCACCGCTGATTGAATTTCCGGAATCGCTCGCTCGGCTCACTTCTTCGGCCGAGTCACTCCCGCAGGCTGTGGAACGGCTCCGCTGGCCGGAGTTGTGGTCGGAGCCTGTGACTTGAGCCGCGCGAGTACGCGATCGGTGAGGTCGAGTCGCTTGTCCGCGGCCACCACGACGCTCGCTTGCGCGCCGACGTCGAGGATCATCGAGTATCCGTCCTCGGAGCGGATCGCTTCGATGACGCCCTGCACTCGCTCCATTATCGGCTTGACGAGCTGGGCCTGTCTCGCCTGCATCGTCGAGTCCAGTCCACGCGCTCGGTCCTGATACTGCGCCTCGCGATCGCGAATCGCCTTCCCTCTGGCCGCGCGCGTCGTGGTATCGAGTGTCGCGGCATCACGGTCGTACGCCGCCATGAGCGCGGTGAGTGAGTCGTTCATGCGGGCAAGTTGCTGCCGGTACGCACCGACTTCCCGGTCGAACTGGGCTTCCGCTTCGGCCCGGCCAGGAGCCTGCTGAAGCAAAAGAGCGGAATTTATGTAGCCAATCTTGACCGGCACCTGAGCAGATGCGCCCGACGTTCCTTGCGCGCCCGCGCCTGGGGTGACGATCAGCGATGTGGCCAGTGCGAAAAAGCTCGCACGGAGAAGCACTCGCATTATGACTCCAGTGTTAGAAGAATTGTCCGAGTTTGAAATGGAGCTTCCAGCCAGGTGCCGGCCGCCCCGCAGCATCAACTTTGTCGAAACCATACCCGATGTCCACTCCCAAAGGTCCGAGGGGACTCAAAGTACTCACTCCGAAGCCAGCGCTTCTGAACAGGCGCGTCGGGTCAAACTCCTCCGGCTTATTCCAGACGTTACCGCCTTCAAAGAAGGTGTTCACGTACAGGGATTGGTTCAACCTGAGCCCGATCTCGGCTGTTCCCGTGAAATACGCATTTCCGAATGACGCCCGGCTCGCCTGATTCTGGTTCGCGTTTGGATCGTAGCCATTCGGCGTTATCGAGAATTCGTCGTACCCGCGAAGCTGCTCCCCGTATTGGGTTCCGCCGAGCGTGAACGCCTGGGAATAGAAGAAGGGCCCTGTGTCGCCGAATATTGCGCCCGCCTTGGCCGTCAGACCGACGACGAACATCATCGGCTCGCCGCCCAGAAGGCTGCCTCCGATGGCGCCGATTGGAGCATACGAGCGCATTTCCGTCGTGTAGCGTTGGAACGACGCTGTCCCGCCGAGCGGGCCACCGTTGAACTGCGCGTTGAAAGACTGAAGGCCACCGTCAGCCGGGAACGGCAGGCCTGTCCGCGTATCGTGTGTCGCCGTAAAGCCCAATGTGGAACGGAAACAGCTCTTGCACGCATCCGCCACTGTTCCCAACAAGCCGGTGGTGTCGTATTTCACCTTCTCGCCTCCGTAAGAGACGAACAGGCGAGTGTAGAGCGAGTTCGGCACCGGGAATCCGAGTTGAATCTGGCCACCGGTGCGGGTCGCGCCTCCCAGCTCGGCGAGCTGGAAGCGCGAGCGGCTGTGGTAGGCGGTCAGACTCCCGGAGATGCGTGACTGCCGAATGTTCGGATCGCTGTACGTGGCATTGAAGTCGTTGATGTAGCGACCGAACTGCCACTGTACCTGCGCGCGCTTGCAGCGTCCCAGCAGATTCGGCTGGTCGAGCCCGATGAATCCACCGAGCCCCGTGCCCTGCCCCATCGAGGCGCCGAAATTGACGTTTCCGGTGCGCTTCTCCTTCACCGTGAACACGATGTCGACATCGCCCTGATCGCCGCTCGGCTTCGTGTCCGGAGCGGGCATCGGCGTCTCGAAGAAGTTGAGATTGCCGATGTTCTGGTAGCTGCGGATCAGATAGTTGCGGTTGAAGACCTGGCCGGGCGCCAACACGATCTGCTCGCGAATACAGGATTCGTGTGTGTAGTCGTTGCCGACGATCTCGATGCGGTTCACGATTGCGGGCGAGCGCTCGTCGATCTCCCAGCGAAGGTTCACCTTTCGTACGGAGTCAGTGCTCGGCACCCGCTCCATCACCGGACGGACCTGCGCGTAGATGTATCCTTCGTCGTTGTAGGCTTCCGCGAGCTTCTGCTGCGCGTCGTCCCATTTCGCGGCATCGAACGTGTTCGGAGGATTGACGTAGCTGCGCCGCAGAAGTCCCACCGTGCGCTGGCTGATCGTCGCCTGCTGGTTCTTTCCGAACGGGTAGAAAGCGCCGATCTGCTCAGTCGAGAAGCGACGGTTTCCCAGCACCTCGAAGTTTCCGACGGTGTATCGCGGGCCTTCGCTCACGGTGATGTCGACCAGCCCCTTCCCGTTGGCGCGGTCTACGATCAGGGTGTCCTTCAGAATTCTGAAGTCGATGTAGCCGCGACTCGCGTACAGCTGGGGAATGTGCTCGCTGAGGTCACTCGCATACTTGGCGTCATCGAACTCACCATTCCGGGTGAACAGAAATCCCTCGGGCTTCGTGTCCATCGAAGCGACGATGTCGGCATCTGAGATGTGCCTGTTCCCGTTGATTCGGATCCCCGAGACAGCGAGACGTCGACCCTCGTCGATGCGGAAATTGATCGACAGCTTGCCGTCGACAATCGTCGACTCCGGCGTGATGCGCGCGAGGTAGTAGCCGTTGCTCTCGTAGAGCGAGTCGGCGCTCGCGATTGCCTTGGCAATCTTTCCGGGATCGACCGGGCCTCCTGTGGCAAATGCGAGCTTTTCCTTGACGTCCTTTGGAGAGACCCTCTCGACGCCGATCACCTTGAAGCTGGTCAGAACGGGACGCTCGCGCACCTGGATCAGGAGACTGGCCTTGTTGGTCGTCGGGGAGAGGCGGCAGAGTATCTGGACGTCATCGAACTGGCCGGTTGCATAGAGCGCCTTGATACCGGCCTGGATGTCGTGGACGTTGAGCTGCGTCCCGGCGGTCAGTGCGCTGGTCGAGCGGACCGCAGCTGAGTCTACGCGCGCATTTCCGCTTACAACTATGAATTCAGGAATAGAACAGGCGCCGGGCGCGGTCTCCTGGGCGTACAACGGAGCCGCGCTCGCTGCGACGAGCGCCAGCGTATATGAAGCAAATTTTCGCATCACACAAATATACACTATTGGGTTTTCCGGAGGTCCTGCTGGATCGGCGAGTATTCTCATTAGACAAAAGGGCCGGAGGAGAGTTGCTTCTCTCCTCCGGCCCCATGTCCTGTCGAAGCGTTTGTCCTACGCTTTCGGAGTACCGCTGAGAACGCGGAAATCGAGCTTTTCGCCGTCCGCCGAGAGATCCACCTCGATCTCGTCACCCTTTGAGAATTCGGCGAGCAGGATCTTCTCGGAGAGAGGATCCTCGATGAACTTCTGGATCGCGCGCTTCAGTGGGCGCGCACCGAATTTCTCGTCGTATCCATGCTTCACCAGCAGGGCGGAGGCGGCGTCGGTGAGCTTGAGCGTGAGCTCCTCGTCTCCCAAACGCTTCTGCACGTCCTTGAGAAGAATCCCGACGATCTCGGCGATGTTCTCCTGCGAGAGTGGATGGAAGACGATCACATCGTCGAGCCGGTTCAGGAACTCGGGGTTGAAGACGTGCTGCATCTCTTCCTTAACCTTCTCCGCCATGCGCTCGAAGCTCGATTTCTCGTCCGGCGCGTGGAAGCCGAGACCGCGACCCTTGGTGATGTCGCGCGCTCCGATGTTCGACGTCATGATGACGACCGTGTTCTTGAAGTCGATGACGCGGCCGTAGTTGTCAGTGAGGTGTCCTTCATCGAGCACCTGCAGCAGGATGTTGAACACATCCGGGTGCGCCTTCTCGATTTCGTCGAGCAGAACCACGCTATATGGCTTGCGGCGCACGGCCTTGGTGAGCGTGCCCGAATCCTCGTATCCGACGTAGCCCGGCGGCGCACCGATGAGGCGCGAAACCGAGAACTTCTCCATGTACTCGCTCATGTCGACGCGAATCAAGGCGGAGGGATCTGCGAACAGGAACTTCGCCAGCTGGCGGGCGACTTCCGTCTTCCCCACACCGGTCGGGCCGGAAAAGATGAACGAGCCGATAGGACGATTCGGATCCTTGAGTCCTGCACGGCTGCGTCGAATCGAGCGCGCCAGGGCCTTGATCGCCTCTTCCTGCGCGACCACGGACTGGTGGAGCTCCTCTTCCATGCGCAGGAGTCTCGCAGTCTCGGCTTCCTGGAGGCGCATCACGGGTATCCCTGTCCAACGGCTCACGATGAAGGACACTTCGTCCTCACCGAGTACCGGACGGTGCGACTGGAGATGCTTCTCCCACTCTTCCTGCTTCTTGCGGATCTCGCCCTGCAGCTCGCGCTCACGATCGCGCAGCGATGCCGCGCGCTCGAAGTTCTGATCGCGCACTGCGGACTCCTTGTCCACGTTCACCGCGTCGAGCTGACCCTTGAGCTCGGCGACAGCTGGCGGTGGCGATTGAGTCGCCAGCCGCGCGCGTGCGCCCGCCTCATCGATCACGTCGATCGCCTTGTCGGGAAGGAATCTGTCCGTGATGTAACGCTCCGACAGCTTCGCGGCTGACTCCAGCGTCGCATCGGGGATCGTCACCTTGTGGTGCTCCTCGTATTTCTTGCGGAGACCCTTGAGGATCTCGACCGTCTCTTCGACCGAAGGCGGCTCGACGATTACAGTCTGGAACCGGCGCTCGAGCGCTCCATCCTTCTCGATGTACTTGCGGTACTCGTTCAGGGTCGAGGCGCCGACGCACTGCAGCTCGCCACGCGCGAGCGCGGGCTTGAGCATGTTGCTCGCATCGATTGCGCCCTCGGCTGCGCCTGCTCCGACGAGCGTGTGCAGCTCGTCGATGAACAGGATGATGTTCTTGTTCTGCGCGATCTCGTTCATGACCGCCTTGAGGCGCTCTTCGAACTGACCGCGATACTTGGTGCCCGCGATGACGGCCGCCATGTCAAGCGACAGCACGCGATTCTCACGCAGAGAATCCGGGCACTCTCCGTTCGCTATGAGCTGTGCGAGTCCTTCGACGATCGCAGTCTTGCCCACGCCAGGCTCACCGATGAGCACGGGATTGTTTTTCTTGCGACGCGTCAGGATCTCCATAACGCGCTCGATCTCCTTGGCCCGCCCGATCGTCGGATCGAGCTGGTTGTCGCCGGCGAGCTGCGTGAGATCTCTGCAAAAATGGTCGAGCGCTGGTGTCTTGGACTTTTTCTCGCCCTTGCCAGTCTGCGTCTGCGTTGTGCCCGGAGTTCCCTGCGCCGCGGCCGGCGTACCGCCCTGCGGCATCTCGGTGCCCAGCAATCTGAGCGTTTCCGCCTTGGCTGCGTCGAGATTGACGCCAGCATCGGTCAGAACCTGCGCGGCGATGCCCTTCTCTTCACGGAGCAGTCCAAGCAACAGGTGCTCGGTACCTACATAGCCGTGGCTGAGATCACGGGCTTCGCCCATCGCGAGCTCCAGTACTTTCTTGGCGCGCGATGTGTATGGGAGATCGGGTCCGGTCGCGGCTGCGGCCTTACCCTTCTTGACGGTCTCTTCGATCTTCTGCTGAATCTCGTCGAGGTCGACGCTGAGATTCTGAAGGACGGCGGCAGCCACTCCCTCACCTTCACGGATGAGGCCGAGCAGTATGTGCTCGGTACCGACGTATTCGTGATGAAGGCGTGCAGCCTCCTCACGAGCCATGGCGAGAACCTTTCGGACTCGCTCTGTGAAGTTGTAACCGTTCATTTCTGCGATCCTCAGTGCGGGAGCTAGTTCATTCGCGTGCGAAACAGTGTAGATCACTGCGACGCGCGTGATTACCCGCTACCCTTACTCCGCCTCTGCCGCTAGCGTCTCCCGCACGTATCGAGCGCGTGCGACATTCGCTTCGCTTTCCGTCAGCGCCCTTCCCTCGGTATGCCCGAGGTGCGCCAACTGACTAAAAATCAGGAGCTTGTTGAGAGTATATACACTGAGACCGCTTATCAGTTTCAAACCGACAGCCAGTCGCACGCCGCTCAAATAATTCATCGCTTCATCGAAGCTCAAGCTGCGTGCATATCGCAGCGTGCCAAAGGCACGCCAAAGCTTGTCTTCTATAATATAACCCGCATCGCGCAACAGGACCCGCCGCGCTTCTTCTTCACGCTCTATTACATGTGTAACGACGCGTACGAGGTAATCAAGTAACTCACCCTCCGACCTGCCCAGCGTCGTCTGATTCGAGATCTGGAAAAAGTTCCCGACAACTTCGCTCCCCTCACCGTACATACCGCGATACGTGAGGCCGACCTGCTGCAAACCGGCGAGCACCTTGCCGATCTCTTTCGTCAATACGAGGCCCGGTAGGTGGATCAGCACCGACGCCCTGAGCCCAGTCCCGACATTGGTCGGACAGGCGGTCAGGTAGCCGAATTCGCTGTGGAATGCATAGGGAACCTTGTTCCCGAGCTCGGCGTCCAGGCGCTCCAGCACGCCGAACGCGTCCGCGACGTGAAAACCAGAGTGCAGCGCCTGGAGACGAAGGTGATCTTCTTCGTTCACCATGATTCCAACGCCGCGCGACAGGTATACGGCAGCACCTGTGCGAACCGGCTGCTCGTTCAATCCCGCGAGCTCCTTGCTCACGACGTGCCGCTCGTGGAGCAGGAGCCTGTCCTCGGGCGGCAGCTCATCCACGCGGAGCAGCACGCCGTCCTCGATGGATTGAAGTCCGGCAAACGCCTCCCGCACCTGCGTCAGAATTCTCAGCCGTTCGCCGTCGCGCGCTCTGGGCGTAAATGCGTAGCCTTCCAGATTTCTCGCCAGGCGAATTCTCGTCGAGATCACGATATCCGCATGCTCACCCGACGCGTCGAGCCAGCTCGCGCCGCCATCCGGAAGCAGAGTCAGGTCGAGCATTACTCTATTCCCCGCAGCTTGTCGCGCAGATCGGCGGCGAGCTCGAACTGCTCCGCGTCGATCGCGCGCTTTAGCCGATCGCGCAGCTCGCTGGCGCTCGACACATGTGGAAGCTCCGACGGCAGGGGCGCGACGTAGCGACGCCCTATGTGACGCGAGTTGCCGTGAACCCTGCGCAGCAGGTCGCGGAGGCTACCCTCGAACGCTTCGTAGCAGTGGGCGCAGCCGAGACGTCCTGTCGCCCTAAAATCCGCCAGCGTCGAAGAGCAGAATGAGCAATGCACCGGCTCGCCCTTGGCACCCGGCATCTGCTCATGAATCGTCTGCAGAAAATTGTTGATCTGGGGCTTCGACGAGCTGATCGTCGTCTCGACGCCGCGCTCCGCAGCGCATTTCTCGCATAGATGCAGCTGCCTTACCCCGCTCCCCTCGATCTCTGTGAGCTGGATCACCGCTTCGCCGTTCTTGCATAGGTCACAAACCATTTATACGACCACCTCGTCTACCGCGGTACGACTCAGCTGGCCACCCTCGAGAAGCAGCACTTTGTTCGCGCGTGCGGCGAGAGAGCGGTTATGGGTAACGACGACCATCCCGATCTCGAGGTCATTGACGACCTCGCTCAACAGCTCGTGCAGATTCTCGGCGTTCGAGCGGTCCAGATTTCCAGACGGCTCGTCCGCGAGAACGATCTGCGGATCCATGGCCAGCGCACGCGCGACCGCGGTGCGCTGCTGCTCACCACCAGAGAGCTGTCCGGGACGGTGCGACATTCTGGCGCTGAGCCCTACGCGAGCGAGCAGCTCGGCGGCGCGACTCCGCGCCGACTCTTCCGACCGCCCGCCGATTCGCAATGGCATCATCACATTCTCGAGAGCGGAAAACTCACGAAGCAGGTGATGAAACTGGAACACGAAGCCGACGGTCCGGTTCCTCAGCTCTCCGAGCTCCATCTCGCTGCGCCCGTGAATCGGCTCGCCTCCAATTACAACATACCCGCGAGTGGGCTTCTCGAGCGCGCCCAGGACGTGCATCAGGGTGCTCTTGCCGGCGCCGCTCGCGCCGACGATAGCGACCATCTCAC
>DATCPG010000229.1:0-2362 GCA_036570225.1 Gemmatimonadaceae bacterium
AGCTCATCCCGTCTCGACGAGTCGCTTGTTCGCCGACAGCAGATTGCAACCAGCGTGAGCGCATTCAACCTCGAGCTGGTCGATGGGGGAGACATCCTGGTGGCACAAGCGACTGGCAAGCCGGGCAGCAGTCCGGATTCGCTGGAGCACGCGCTGCTCGCGGAGCTGGCTGGTACGTCGAGCTTTACGCAGGCAGAGTTTGAGCGCGCTCGCGCGGCAGCGCGCTTCTCGTTCGTTGACGGGCTTCAGACCACCGGTGGTTTTGGTGGACGGGCCGATCGGCTGGCGGAAGGCTGGACTTATTTCCACGACGCAAATCACGTGAACACCATCCTCGGAGAAATCGATCGTGTCACGCTCTCCGATCTGAACGCTCTGGCTCGCGAGCGACTCGTACCGACTAATCGCGCGATCCTCGTCTACGTACCGGTGAAACGGACGGCGAGCGAGACCGTATCTGGGGGAATCAACTAATGCGTGTGCACCTTCATTTCCTGAAAACTTTCGCGCTCATCGTCGCAGCGACGCTGCCGGCAACGATCGCTTCGGCTCAGACAACACCGCCGCCGGCCGGACCACTCCGTCCGTATGTATTTCCGTCGGTTGAACAATTTCAGCTGGCGAACGGACTCAAGGTCATTCTCGTTCAGAAGCACACGCTGCCGGTCGTCGAGGGCCGTCTGATCCTCGATGCGGGAGCGATGCGGGAGCCGTCCTCGAAGAACGGGCTGGCTTCACTCACCGGCTCGCTCCTGTCGGAGGGAACCGGCACCATGACCGGCGCGGAGATCGCGCGGGCGATGGATGCGCTGGGAGCGCAGTACTTCACGGGCGCGGGTTTCAGCACTGCGACCGCGGACGTCGTCGCGCTCAAGAACGTATTTCCGCAGGCGCTGGCTCTGGCGGCCAGGACGGTCATCGCGCCGAGCTTTCCCGCCAGAGAGGTTTCACGAGTAAAGAACCAGGCTCTGGGGGCTTATCAACTGAGCCATGCGCGGACGGCAGGCCTCGCATCCGACGCGTTCATACGTGCTGCGTTCGACACGGCAGCGCCGTTCTCGCGGCCGGCGAGCGGGACTCCGGCAACGATTGGTCCTCTCACGAGGGACGACGTAGTCAACTGGCACAACACGATGTATGCGCCTTCCGCGGCGACGCTCCTTCTGGTGGGCGATCTGACTCCGGCCGAAGCGCGATCTGTTGCACAGGAGGCCTATGGAAGCTGGACGTCCACACGCGCTGCGCTCCCGGCAATCGCGAATCCAATTCGACCCAGCTCGGGAACAAGAGTGATTCTGGTAGACCGACCCGGCTCGGTGCAGTCGTCAATCATCATCGGTCAGCCCGGGTTTCGCGCGACCGACCCGGATTACCTCAGCCTGGTTGCCATGAACCACGTGTTGGGCGGCGGGTTCAGCTCGCGCGTGAACATGAATCTGAGGGAGAAGCACGGCTACACCTACGGCGCCTTCAGCAGCTTCGATTTCAGGCCAGGCGCCGGCGCGTTCCGAGTTACGTCCGAGGTGCGCACAAACGCCACGGACTCGGCGCTGGTGGAGGCGGTCAGCGAGTATCGGCGCATCGCGACCGAGACTATCCCGACGACCGAGCTCCAAGGGGGACTCAACAACCTCGTCTCCGGTTTCCCGAGCTCGGTGCAGACCATACAAGGTCTCACCGGACGCTTGCAGAACCTGATCATCTGGGGACTGCCGGTGGATTTCTATACGACCTACAGAGAGAAGCTCGCCGCCGTCACTCCGGAGGAAATACGCCGGACGGCGAGCAGCAGGCTCACACCGGACAACGTGATCGTCGTCGTGGCCGGTGACCTCTCCAAGATCGAAGCGCCGATTCGCGCGCGGAATCTTGGAACCGTCGAGGTGTGGGATCCGAATGGCAACAAATTGCGGTAAAGAGAACGCACGAACGGAAGGCCGGCTCATGATGAGCCGGCCTTTCTTTTTTCTGCTCGCTTAACTTTAGTCCCATGAAAGCGGTCATCATCACCCGGCCCGGCGGAGTGGAAGTGCTCGAGATTCAGGAGCGGCCGAAGCCTGAGCCAGGGGTTGACCAGATCCGAGTGAAGGTGCGAGCGTCGGCGCTCAATCGCGCGGATGTACTCCAGCGCGCGGGGAATTATCCCGTCCCGCCGGGAGTGTCGGCTGAAATCGCCGGAATGGAATACGCTGGCGAGGTCGACGCGCTTGGCCCGGACGCGACGCTCTGGAAAGTGGGCGACCGGGTCATGGGGATCGTCGGCGGCGCAGGGCACGCCGAGTACTTGTGTGTGCACGAGCGCGAAGCGATGCCGGTTCCGAAGGCGCTGTCGTGGGAGGATGCCGCGGCCATCCCGGAAGTC
>DATCPG010000230.1:0-8446 GCA_036570225.1 Gemmatimonadaceae bacterium
AGACACTGACGACGACCTACCCTTCTAACTGCTCCAGATTTGAGATCGGACTGGGCGGCCCCGCGTTGCGGGGCCGCTTTGGTATCTGGGGGAACTGAAGCAGGGTTCCGTGGATCCCAGATTGCACCGAAATCCAGACGCCGCGGCCTCTTACGTGACCTTAGCGCCACCCCTACCGTCCATTGGTTGACGCACAGCGTCCTATCCATAGACAAGTTCCGGGAGCACGAAGTGATCGGTCAATTCCTGAAGGCAACGTCAACAACCGCAAGCAGATCGGGCGCTCGCGCCTCCATCGTTTGCGCGGCACTGCTCCTTTGCGGCGCGACGAGGAGCGCGGTTGCTCAAGACAAACCCGCCGCTCCCGACACCGTTCGCGCCGACACGGTCACCCAGATGCTCGTTGTCGCCGACACGACAAAGGAAGTGAAGCACACGGTCAAGAAGGGTGACACGCTCTGGGATTTGGCGAAGTTCTACCTGAAGGATCCGTTTCGCTGGCCGGAAATCTTCCGCCGGAACACCGATGTCGTAAAGAACCCGCATTGGATTTACCCGGGCGAAGTCATTCGTATCTGGGGCACGGAAGTAAAAGCCGAAGCTCTCGCGCACGCCGATAGCGCCGGCGAAGTCGTGTCGCACGTCGTACCTCGGCCGGTTCCTCAAGCGCCGGCGCCGACTACCGTCGCTTCGAGTGGCGCGGATCTGACCGTATTCGCGTCTCCGCTGAGCCGCGATGCAGCAGCGATAACCGCCGAAATAACCGGCCGCAGCCGGCCCGGAGGAGTTCGCCCCGGCGAAGTCCAGGCCGCGCCATACGCCGATCGAGATGGGGGTCCCAGGGACGCCGGCCGACTCGTCGCCAGCGCCGACCGGCCTGGCATCAAGACCAGCATCGTTCGCTCCAAGTACCAGCTGAACGACGCCCTATATGTCGGTCTCCCCAAAGGATCCGTCGCGCGTCTCGGCGATACATACATGTCGTACGTGCTCGGCCCCGATCTCGGTGATTTCGGCCAGGTCGTTATTCCAACGGGGATTCTGAGGATTGAAGGCATCGCCTCTGGCCAGCGGTCGCTCGCGCGCATCATACGCCAGTTTGCCGAGATCGAGCTCGACCAGCGGTTGACTCTCGTACCCTACGCAACTTTCCCGACCGGATCCCTCGCTACTGTTTCGGGAGGAACCCGCGGAAAGGTCCTCTACGTACACGATGAGCCGGTGCTTCCGTCGATTGGCCACTACGTGTTGGTATCGCTGAGCTCCAAGAACGGCATCAAGATCGGCGACGAGATTACCTTCATCGACAATTCCGTCGGAATGGATAACGAGACCGCGGCGCCACCCGTTGTGGCAGGAATCGGCCAGGTCGTGCGCGTTACACCATTCGCCGCGAGCGTCATCATTGTCCGCCAGACGCAGCCTACGATCCGCGATGGAATGCTGGTTCGCTTGACGGGCACGACGCCGTAACCGGGCAGCCACATCAGTTGAGTCGCTCGTCAGTGAGCCAGGCCGCGACACCGTAAGTGCCCTAAAAGGGGCGCGGGGAATTAAATTAGGGCGATCAATGATCCCGATCGCCCACTTCATTGCAGTCACGTTTTACGTCGGCGCCGCGGCCATCGCTGCGCTGCCTTTTGCCCGCCGCGTAAAGGCGCCGGTCAGTGGCGTCGTAATCGCCCTTCTGCTTGGCATCGGCGCGCACGCCGCCGCGCTTGCGGGACTTACCCGGCAATCAGGCGCGGCCTCTCTCACCGGACTCGGACCGGGGCTCTCCTTCGCCGGGCTGGTGCTCGCCCTGTCACTGCTGATCGTAGAGAGCCTCGCACGCGAGGTGAGTCTCACTCTCGTAGCGGCCCCGCTGGCGGCGCTCGTCACCATGGCCGGCAATCTTACCGGCTTGCAGCCGTTCCTCGAGCCGCAGGGCACGCGCGCGGTTTGGCTCGCGATGCACATCGTGCTCAGCTTCGTCGGCATCGCTGCATACGCGACCGCCGCGGCGGCGGGAACGATGTATCTCGTAGCACGGCGCGAGCTCAAGTCTGCCCGGTTCGGCGCGATCTTCAGATTCTTTCCGCCGCTCGACACTCTCGACCGCGTAAATCATATGGCCTCGATCGCCAGCTTTTTCGGGCTGACGCTGGGCCTCTCTCTGGCGATAGCATATTCGTTCGAGTACCGCGCGCTGGTATTGCCGCAGATCATCTGGGGGACCGCGGCATGGTTTGCGGTGAGCGCGCTCGTCCTCGGCCGGATTCTTCGCGGCTGGCAGGCCCGACGTGCTGCCCTCATGTCGGCAGTGACCTTTGCCAGCGTCATGGCGCTGTACGTGGTTTTCCGAATGGCGTCGCTCAACCGCGGACAATTCCTGTGAGCGATTTTCCGATTGCGCTGCACGGCGAGCGAGTGACCGCTGTGGTAGTCGGCGGCGGCGCTGTGGGAACACGCAAGGCGCTGGCGCTGCTCGACGCCGGCGCCCAGGTGCGGGTCGTTTCGCCCGACGTCACACCCGACCTGGCCGAGGCCGAGCGAGAGCACCGCCTGACTATTGTGCGCGACTCGTATCGGCCGGCGCAGCTCGACCAGGCCACGCTCGTGGTTGCCGCGACGGACTCGCGCGAAGTGAATGCGCAGGTTGCCGTCGACGCCAATTCACGCGGCAAGCTCGTGAACATCACGGATTCTCCTGACGAGGGAAATTTCCACACGATGGCGCTGCACCGGTCAGGTGATGTCACGATCGCGGTCTCCGCGGGCGGTGTTCCGGGAGCCGCGGCCAGAATTCGCGATGCGATCGCCGAGCGGTTCGACGCGCGGTACGGACGCGCGGTGTCCGCCCTGCGCGGATTGCGCTCTCGACTGATCGCCGGCGGAGACGAGCGCTGGCGGGACGCCGCGCCCAGGCTGATCGCCGACGACTTCTGCAGCTCAGTGGAAGACGGATCCTTCACTGAGAAGGTCGAGACGTGGCGGTGATCCTCGCCGGCGTGAGCCACGCTACCGCTCCCATCGAAATTCGGGAGAAGCTCGCCTTTCGCCCGCAGGAGGCGGTGCAGGTGCTTGCGCACCTTCGTGATGTCGGCCTCATACGCGAGGGGGTGGTTCTATCGACGTGCAACCGAACCGAGGTCTATGCCGTCGAGCAGAACGGAGATTCGATCGCGCGGATTACGGAGATCCTTTCGGCGCGGCTGGGCGAGGACGCCTCGCAATTCATCTACATGCGCCGGGATCGCGACGTTGCTTCCCATCTTTTTGCGGTCGCCGCCGGACTCGAGTCCATGATACTCGGCGAATCGCAGATACACGGCCAGGTCAAGGACGCGTGGCAGGAATGCCGCGCCGAATCGGGGCCCATTCTCAATCGAATGTTCCAGAGCGCCCTTCTCGCTGCTGCGCGCGCGAGGGAAGAAACGGGAATCGGACGCGGCGCCGCATCGGTCAGCTCTGCCGCGGTGCAGCTCGCCAAGAAAATCTTCGGCAGCCTGAACGGGCGCCGCGCGATGATCCTCGGCGCGGGTGATGTCGCGGAGATTGCGCTGGAGTGTCTGCAGAACGAGGGAGTGAAGGTCGCGATCGTTGCCAATCGGACCTTCGAGCGCGCGCAGTCGCTGGCTGAGCGTCACGCCGCCACCGCAATGCACTACGAGGAATGCTGGAAGTCGGTGAGTGAAGTCGATGTGCTGCTTTGCTCAACCGCTTCGCCCGTCCCGGTTGTAACGTTGGCCCGGGTGCGCAACGGAGTCGAGGCTCGAGGCGACAGGCCTCTCTGCATTCTCGACATCGCGCTTCCAAGAGATGTCGAGGCCGCGGTCGGAGAGCTCGACAATGTCTTTCTGTACGATCTCGACGATCTTCGTGCTGCCGCTGCCGCCAATCTGGAGCGCCGTGAGGAGGACATTCCGGCCGCGCAGAAGATCATCGCCGAGGAAGTGGAGGCGTATTGGGATTGGGTCGCGGGCCTCGCCGCAGTTCCGGTCGTTCGCGAGTTCAGAGAAGAGATGGAGAAGGTGCGCAGCGCGGAGCTTGCCGTCGTTCTAAAACGGATCGGCCCGTTGTCCCCCGAGCAGGAAGGGGCGCTCGATCATTTCTCGAGAGCACTGATGAACAAGTTCCTGCACGCACCCAGTGTGCGGCTCAAGGCCGCAGCCGCGAATGGGCGCGGCCTCGGCGTCGTCGATGCCGCGAGATATCTCTTCGCGCTCGGAGAGAAAGGAGATTCTCCACCTTCTGACGACACCGACCTCAATGCCTAGGGTCCTGGTCACCGGAGGGGCGGGCTTCATCGGATCGCATGTGGCCGATGTTTTTCTCGCAAAGAAGTGGGAAGTCACGATAGTCGACGATCTGTCCTCGGGAAAACGGGAGAACGTTCCAGCCGGCGCGAAATTCCTCGAAATCAACGTGAATTCGCCGGAGCTCGTGCGGCTGGTGACCGAGCAGAAATTCGACGTCATCACCCATCTCGCGGCACAGATGGACGTGCGGAAAAGCGTCGCTGATCCTCTGTTCGACGCGACTGTAAACATCCTCGGGACGCTCAATCTTATGGAGGCGCTGCGCGCGGCAGCCTCGCGCGCCCGCGTTGTATTCACCTCCACCGGGGGGGCTCTGTACGGCGACTTCAACACGCCGCCAAACTATGAGACGTACCCGAAGGATCCTGAGTCGCCGTACGCGATCGCAAAGTTGAGCGCGGAGTACTATCTCTCATACTATGGTCGCGTGCACAACATGGAATCCGCGGCACTCCGATTCGGCAACGTGTACGGGCCCAGGCAGGATCCTCACGGCGAGGCGGGAGTCGTCGCGATTTTCTGTGGGCGCATTCTCAGGAATCAGCCGCTCAGGATTTTCGGCGACGGACTACAGACGCGCGACTACGTTTACGTCGGTGACGTCGCGCGCGCGATGTTTCTCGCGGCGACAGAGCCCCTTCCGCCAAAAGCCCGTCTCGATGCGCGCGGATTCAACATTGGAACGGGCAAGGGAACGAGCGTGATCGAGATCGCCAGGCTTCTGCAGGACGCAGCCGGCACCAAAGTGCCAATCGAATTTGCGCCGTCTCGACCCGGCGAGCAGCAGGACTCTTTCGTGAACGCCGACAAGGCCCGCGATCTGCTTGGCTGGACGCCGCAGGTGACTCTGGCCGAGGGAGTCGCCATGACTTTCGCCTGGTTCGAGCAACAAATCAGCGGAGTGCCCGTTTGACGGCGTTGCTGATCCTGCAGATCGCGCAGGCAATACCGAGCTCGCCGATGGAGCTGATCACGAGCTCGACTGGCGCCACAAAATTCGTCCTGGGCATTCTGGTCGTGTTGTCGCTCATCAGCTGGGGGATCATTTTCACCAAGTGGTACGAGCTCCGTCGCGCGGCGCGGATCACGTATTCTTTTGCGCACGAGTTCGCCGGCGCGCGCAGCGTCGAAGGTGCCGCGCAGATAGCGCGCAAAACCAACGGACCACCGGCAACGATCATGGAGCGCGCGATGCGCTTTATCGAGGAGACTACGCCCGCGCTCTCCGGGACGTCCGAGCGCGCGGCCCGATTCAGCGGCTCGCAGGTCGAAGCCCTCAAGCTGGTGCTCGATGCCGAAACCACGTCTGAGCGGGACCGCTTGAGCCGGTGGGTTCCATCGCTGGCCACTATCGGCTCGGTCAGTCCCCTCATCGGACTCCTCGGCACCGTGCTCGGCGTCATCGATGCCTTCGTGGGAATCGCGGCAAAGGGATCGGGGAATATCGGTGCTGTCGCGCCCGGAGTTGCAGAAGCGCTGATCGCAACCGCGGCGGCTCTGAGCGTGGCGATCCCTGCCGTCTTCGCCTACAACATTTTCGCGTCGCGTCTCAACAAGATCGAGGGACAGCTCGAGAGCTTCGGGTCGGAGCTGATCGCGCTCCTGGTGCGCGAGGGCAGGATATAGTGGCGCGGCGCGGGCGTGGCCGCGACCGGCTCGTGCTCAACGCGGAAATCAACGTGGTGAGTCTCATCGACGTGATGATGCTGCTGATGATCATCTTCATGATCACCGCGCCGATGATGCAGGGAGGCGTGGACATCACGCTCCCAAAGGCGCAGTCCCGCCCGCTGGAATCCAAGAGCGGGCTGACCGTAACGATCGATCGCAGCGGCGCAATCTTCGTCGACGAAGCGCGTCTCAGTCTGTCTCAGTTCACGTCCAGCTTCAAGGCGCTCGCCAATCGGCGGGGAAGCGGTGGGGTTTATCTGCGAGCCGACGACGGCGTTCCCTATGGGTCGGTGGTGAAAGTGCTCGCGATAATGCGAGCGAGCGGAGTCGGCGACATAGGCCTCGTTGCTGAGCCGACCGAGGTGAAATAGACGGATGGCGAGCGGAGTGGGTGGATCACGACTGATTGCCCCCTTTACGCTCTCGGCGATCCTTCACGCAGCTGTCGCGACGCTCCTGTTCAACTCGCTCAAGGAGCGAAAGCCGGTCGCGCTGCCGCCCATGTATCGGGTCAATATTGTCGCCGCTCCGCCCGGTGAGCGCGCCATCGGAGAGGTGAAGAGCGCCGAAGCCAAAGCAGCTACGGCTGTTACGCAGCCGAGTGCAGCGCAGTCAACGCTCAAGGAAATGCCGGTTCCCAAGGCGAAACCCGCGCAGAAAACTCCAGCGCGAGCGACGCCGAGTGCACCGAAGCCTGCAGCCAAGGCTGGTGCAGCTGATGCGAAAGCGGTTCCTCAGCCAAAGACCGAGGCGCCCAAGGCGGGCGGCGGGCCGGTCGGCGGAAAGGGAACCGATGTCGCAACTGTGCGCACTGACGGGATCGAGTTCGCTTTTCCAGGGTACCTCAACAACATAGTTCGACAGATTGCACTCAACTTCAGGCCAAGAAATACAAACGCCGGTCTCAAGGCGGAGATCAGGTTTCTGATACATCGCGACGGGTCTGTTTCAGACCTCACGTTCATCAGACGCTCGGGCAATTTCTCATTCGACCTGGAAGCACAGGGCGCAGTAGAAGCGGCGTCGAGCGCGCGCCGGTTTGGACCGTTGCCAGATGGTTTTTCCGATGATGTGCTCCCTGTCGTATTCAGCTTTGATCCCGAATTCCTGAAATGACCACAATGCGTTGCATCAGTGTGATCACGATGTTGTGCTGCATCGCATTCCCGGCCCTCGCGCTTGCGCAGGACACGACGACAACCCCGGGTGTTCGACTCGGCCTGAATTACGCGGCGGGAAGCAAGCCTGGCGTGATCGTGCTGCCGGTTGCGGATGACTACGGCGACGACTCGCTGCGGAAGATCGTGCAGCGCGATTTCGACTACGGGGATCGGCTGAACGTGATCGCGCTCGACGACGAAACGCTTCAAGGACTCGTGCCCCCGCTCGGCGGAAAGATCAACTTTCCCCTCGTGGCCAAGTTTGGCGCGGCGCTGTTGATCCGAATGACGCAGACGACGGAGGGGCTTCACGTGGCCGCCTACGATGTCGCGCGGGGTCAGCTGCTTCAATCGGATCAGTTCCTGTTCGATCGACGCGACAGGGACTGGAGGTTCGCGCTTCACGGTGTCTCTGACCAGATCGAGCAGTGGGTTTTCGGCAAACGGGGAATCGCCCAGACGCGTATCGCTTACGTAAACGACGGCCTGCTGAGGATCATCGACAGCGACGGCGCGTTGACGCGCTCGATAACGACAGGAAAGGGAGCGCTTTCTCCAGCCTGGTCACCGACCGGAGAATCGGTCGTGTACACCGTGCTTGGCAATTCGGGCACTCAGGTGGAGGAGCTCGACGTGCGCACAGGCCGAACGCGCCGCATCAGCCAGATCCAGGCGGGCCTCAACATCACGCCGGTCTACCAGCCCGGTGGAAACGCAATTCTGTACGCGCAGGGTACGGGCAACGGAACCGATCTTGTTCTGGCGAATCTCGATTCCAGCGGTTCGCGAAAACTCACTATCGGTCGCGGAACCGATAACACCTCACCGTCCTACAGTCCGGACGGTCGTCAGGTTGCGTTCATATCGGGCAAATCGGGCCAGCCCCAGGTTTATATTATGGATGCCGACGGCTCGAACATTCAGCTGCTCACGCCCTACACAGCGGGCACGCGCAGCTATCGTGCGAGCCCGGACTGGTCACCCGATGGCAATGCGGTTGCCTACGAGCAGCAAAACGGGAATTTCCAGATTTGGATGATCGACTTGCGGGACCGAATTCCGAAGCAGCTCACGAGCGAAGGGGAGAACGAAGATCCGTCCTGGGCGCCTGACGGGCGGCACATTGTCTTCAGCTCCACCCGCTCGGGTGAAAAGCAGTTGTGGATTCTCGACGCCGAGAGCGGCCGCGCGCGGCAGCTCACGCACAACAAGGGAGCGAGACTGGCGGCGTGGTCGCCGATTCTCGCCAATCCGGAAGTGGGAACCTATTCGCAATGACAAAATCTGCACCTCTTTTTGTGGCCATCCTCGCAC
>DATCPG010000231.1:0-4506 GCA_036570225.1 Gemmatimonadaceae bacterium
GTGGGAAACCGTTTATGGGAGGATCGACGTGGGCGAGCGCCCCGAGAAGGCCGCCATACGAGAGCTACGCGAGGAAACCGGACTGGAGGCAAAAGCGCTTTACAACGTTACAGTCTCCAGTTTTTTTCTGCACACCAATCAGACCATTCAGATCGCGATCGTATTCGCCGCGTTCGTGGAGAGCGATTCGGAAGTCACTCTCAGCGAGGAGCATCAGCGATTCGAGTGGCTCTCGGTAGACGAGGCTTCCGGTCGCTTCACCTGGCCACGATCGATACAGGCGCTGAAGGACGCGCGCCATCTGCTCGCGCGCGGGGACGCGGGTCCGGTCGAAGACGTGCTCCGGGTTATCTAGCGCCGCTTGACGCTGGTAAGATTCTCGGGGCCCACAGGAGCATTGGGCTTCACCCGAACGCTCTTGGCGGGAATGCCGACGTAGACGTGGTATGGTCTCACGTCCTTCGTCGCTACCGCCATCGCTCCAACCATCGCCTGTTCAGCCACGTGTACGCCAGCGAGCACAGTGGCGTGGTAAGTGATCCGCACGCCGTCGTCGAGTCGCGTCAGCGCGTCGGTCACATCGCGCTGGTCTACAATGCTATGAGTATGACTGTAGACGTTGGCATAGTCGCTGATAGAGACGTTGTTGCCGAGTGAGATTCCTCCGCGATCGTCCAGCAGGACGTAGCGGTGAACGACCACGTTGTCGCCGACTTCCATGTTGTACCCGAATGAGAACTCGACGTACTGGAAGGCTTTGAAGTTCTCGCCGCAGCGCTTGAAGATGTACGGCGCCAGAAGTCGGCGGAGCTGGACGCCAAGTTCAACGTTCTGACCTCCAGGCACCGTGCGATCGAATGAATACCAGAGCCACAGCAGCGGCTTCACCTTCTGGAAGCGCGCATCGTCACATTCCGCGTAGTATTCCGGCTCGAGAGTGACGTTGCGGGGATCGAGGGCCGAGAGCGCCAAACGTGTCGCTACCGGAAGCTTCGTGTCCTCAACCGCCGTCTCCCAGTTATTGGCAAACTCCGGGTAAGAAATCTCGCAGAGCGTTCGCCGGCAGAGAGTCGCACGATCTGTCCCCGACGCGAGCTCGGCGCCGAGCTTCTCGAGCCACTGTGTCTCGATGCCTTCACACGGTAGAGCCGGAAGCTTGCGAAGCGGATAAATCGCCATGTCTCTAGCCTGAATTAATGGTCGGTAGGTCGTGATGCCCTCGCGCGGACGAGAGCTCTTTCTCTCTCCACCCGAGTCAGTATCTGCTCCCAGTCTTCGTTGCGCACATCCTGAAACGTGACCGTCAGCGGCTGATCGAGATCGATCGCGTCTTCAAAAAGATAGATGGCACTCTGGGTTTCGCGCTGCTTGAGCCGCTGCTCGCCGAAGCCAGAGCTGAGGGGAAGCACCTCGAGCGCGCGAAAATCGCGGCCGCTGCTCGTGATCACCAGCTCCATTGGACTGAAATGCACGTCCGGTTCCACCCCGTAGAACGACACGTACCACAGATCCGGTGCGCGCCCGCCGGTACGCCTGGTCACTGCGGCGATAGACTGCTTGTTGCTCTCCTGAAGATCCCGGAGCGCGCGATAGGAATCCGGCGTGAGCAGCCGGATGAGATTTTCGTCGAGCGGTATGGCTCGTACGATCAATCCCTGCAGCTCGAGCCTGATCGCGATGTCGTCCTGACGCAGAGTCCCATATCCGACGGGTATGTTCGCCCGCCCGATGGTGTCGTCGGATATCGGAGCGAGCCCCGTCTCCTGCGCAGATGTGCTCGCGGTCCCGCCGGCACAGCCCGCGATCGCGATCATGCTCGCGACGAATAGCCCGCGGCCCAAAGCCGGCCCGCCCAAAGCTCCCGGCCGGCGGTGTTCAGTTGCAGTCATGATGCTTTCTCGACCAACTGCGTAATAGCCTCGAGCAGCTCCACGCGTCCCTCACCCGTTTGCACGCTGAACTGAATCACCTGATCGGGCTCGAGCGCCAATGTACGAGACACGTCGGCGACTTTCTCTCTCGCGCCGGCTTTGTTGAGTTTGTCGGCCTTCGTCAACGCCACGATCGTCGGTACTCCCAGCTCCGCCAGAAAATCCAGCATCGCGCGATCATCTTCGCTCGGTTCGCGCCTTATGTCCAGCAGCAGGACTATACCCCGCAGCTGCGTCGTCCGCCGCAGGTAGCTCTCGATCATCGGGCGCCACTCGGCCTTCCTCGTTTTGGAGATGCGCGCGTATCCGTAACCCGGCAAATCCACCAGAACGTAGGAATTGTTGACGCGGAAGAAGTTGATCTCGCGCGTCCGCCCTGGCGTGCGGCTCACTCGCGCGAACGACTTCCGGCGGACGAGCGCGTTCAGCAGCGAGGACTTGCCGACATTCGAGCGGCCGGCGAACGCAACTTCGGGAAGGGATGATTCGGGGCGCCAGCCGTGCTTCTCGGCCATTCCCCCGATGAACTCCACGTTCCGGATGACCAGCCGATCGGCACCCGGATCCGCCGGCATCCTAGTGCGTCACTGAATCGTAGAGAGCTTCGCCCGAGGAGCTCGAAGGCTGCGCCTGCGGGCGAAGAGCCAGAGCCAGCACCTCGTCCATCGTCTTCACGGGATGAAAGCGGACCGATGCCCGGACTTCCTCCGGAAGCTCCTCGATGTCCCTCGCATTCCCGTGCGGAATTATGACGTCGCTCACCTTGTTTCTGTGTGCTGCGACCGATTTCTCCTTGAGACCGCCGATCGGCAGAACCCGGCCGCGGAGCGTAATCTCACCAGTCATTGCGACATCGCCGCGCACGGGAACTCCAGTCAGCGCGCTGATCACCGCCGTCGCGATCGCGATTCCCGCCGAAGGGCCATCTTTCGGGGTCGCACCCGCGGGCATGTGGATGTGGATGTCCTTCGTGCGATAGAACTCCGACTCGATCCCCAGCGCCCGCGCTCGACCGCGCGCATAGGACAGCGCGGCGCTGGCCGATTCCTTCATGACATCGCCAAGGGTACCTGTGAGCTGCAGCTTGCCTCGCCCCTTTACCACGCTCACTTCGATCTCGAGTACCTCGCCGCCCGCCGAAGTGTAGGCCAGCCCCGACGCGACTCCGACCTTGTCGTCGAGTGAAGTGTCGTCGGGGTCGAACGGTGGAGTGCCGAGCAGCTCCTTCAGGTCGCCAACGCTGACTCTGTGCGTCTTTCCCTCTGCCAGGACCTCCGCGTGTTTGCGTGCGAGCTTTCTCGCGACGCGTGCGATGCGGCGCTCCAGCTCACGGACGCCGGCCTCGCGCGTGTATCCGCGCATGATCGCAGCCAGGACGTCGGGCTCAACGACGACCTGTTCCTTCTTCAGTCCATTCGCTTCGATTTGCCTCGGCAGCAGATACTGTCTGGCGATTGCAAGCTTCTCGTGATCGAGATAACCGGCGATGCGGAGAATCTCCATCCTGTCGCGAAGCGGCTCCGGAATTCCAGCAAGCGAGTTCGCAGTCGTGATGAAGAGCACCTGCGACAGGTCGTAATCGACCTCGAGATAATTGTCGTTGAACGTCGTGTTCTGCTCCGGGTCCAGCACCTCGAGCAGGGCGGCGGCGGGATCACCGCGGAAATCCTGGCCGAGCTTGTCGACTTCATCGAGGAGGATCACGGGGTTCACAACCTCTGCGCGCCGCATCGCCTGGATGATCCGTCCCGGCATCGAGCCGATGTAGGTGCGGCGGTGTCCGCGAATCTCCGCTTCGTCGCGAACTCCGCCGAGCGCCATCCGAACGAACTTGCGCCCGAGCGCGCGCGCGATTGACCGGCCAAGTGAGGTCTTGCCGACACCGGGAGGACCGACGAGGCAAAGTATCTGGCCGTCCAGACGGCCGACCAGCGAGAGGACCGCGATGAAATCGAGGATGCGGTCCTTCACCTCATCCAGCCCGTAATGGTCAGCGTCGAGAATCGCTCTCGCATGTGCGACGTCGAGCACTTCATCAGTGCGCTCTGTCCACGGAATCGAGACGATCCAGTCGACGAAGTTTCGGGCGACCGTGAACTCCGGCGACATCGGCGGCATCCGTCTGAGCTTTCTCAGCTCGCGCAGCGTCCTTTCTTCAACAATCGGAGGCAGTGCCTTGTTTCGGACCTGCGCATCCAGCTCCGCGAAATCGTCTCCGTCCTCTTCTCCCAGCTCGCGATGAATTACCCGCAGCTGCTCCTGGAGATAGAACTCACGCTGGTTCTGGAACATCGCTCCGCGAACGTCATCATCGATCTTGCGCTCCAGACGCAGCAGCTCGATCTCGCCCGAAAGGAGCTCGGCGAGCATCTCCAGCAGGTGCCGCAGCGTGTCCGCCTCGAGCAGGGATTGGCGGAGCTCGAACCGCACCGCGACGTGAGCCGCCACACCGAATGCCTGCCTCTCCGGCGATTCCGTGCTCTGGATGATCGTGACGATTTCGGGAGGAATCCGGCGATGGAGGCCGACGTACTCCTCGAACGAGTTGAGCACGCGCCGGCTCAGAGCCTCGGTC
>DATCPG010000232.1:0-4689 GCA_036570225.1 Gemmatimonadaceae bacterium
TCTGATGCAGACTCCGCCGCGCGACCGCTCGCCCGTCCTTACCTACGTGGAGCCGTGGGACGACGGCCTTATCGACGAAGGAATCTCCCGTGAGCTGGACCGGGGAGGGCAGGTCTTCTTCGTCCACAATCGCGTGGAGACCATCGACGGGATGGCGGAGCACATCAGGCGGGTCGTCCCGCGCGCCCGCATTGGCGTTGGTCACGGCCAGATGCGCGAGCGCGAGCTCGAGGAAGTCATGCGCACATTCGTGGACGGCGAGATCGATGTCCTGGTGTCGACCATGATCGTCGAATCCGGGCTCGATGTGCCGAACGCCAACACGATGTTCGTCAACCGCGCCGACACCTTCGGATTGGCGCAGCTCTACCAGCTGCGCGGCCGCGTCGGACGCTCTCACCGGCGGGCGAGCTGCTATCTGCTGGTTCCCGATTCGATCGACGAGGATGCGAACCGCCGCCTCACCATTCTGGAGCACCACACGCAGCTCGGCTCGGGCTACCAGATCGCGCTCAAGGACCTCGAGCTGCGGGGAGCAGGGAATCTCCTCGGTCCGGAGCAGTCCGGGTTTGTCCACGCGGTCGGCTTCGACATGTACCTCCGCATGCTGGACGAGACGGTTACGCGCCTGCTGCGGGGTGACGACGCGCTCCGCCTCCAGCCGGCGGAGATATCGCTGGATGTCCCCTCGTATCTGCCGGACGAGTACATCACGTCTCAGGACGCAAAGCTCGACGTATATCGCCGGCTGACCCATATGACGACAATTGCGGAGATCGAAGCCCTTCGCGACGAGCTGCGCGACCGTTTTGGAGTGTTGCCGGAGCCAGCCCGCGCCTTCTTCGCCACGGCGATCCTCCGCGTCCTCGGCGGAGCGTCCGACATTGAGTCTGTGCTGGTGCGTGGAAACGAAGCCCGCATTACATTTCGCGGGCATGCAGTACCCCGGATGAAGGGGATCTCGGCGGCGTTCCACGAGGTACAGTTCCAGGCGGAAGTGCGACGCGCGCATCCGCTTTCCCTCAAGCTCACCCGTCTTGGAGGAGCTGAGATGCTCGATGGACTTGTCCGAGCTTTGACGACACTGCGCCCCACCTGATGACAGTTAACCCGCACTTCGGAAAAATGAAACGTACTTTCGCTATCGCCGCTGCAGCGGCTCTCACGCTTTCGGCCTGCTCCAGCCTGAAAGATGCCTTGAGTGCTCACACCGACCGCGTCGCCCGGGTCGAGAGCACGGAGCTCTCTGCCACCCGGCTCGCCACGCTGCTCGGAAAATCGCGCGCGCCGATCCGAAAGGACATCGCGAAGTCGATCGCCAATGTCTGGGTCGACTACCAGCTGCTCGGCGTGGCCGCGGCACGCAATGATTCGCTCAGCGATCCCGCGCTGATCGATGAGGCGATGTGGCCGGCGATGGCGAACCTCAAGGCGAGGAAGTGGTACGACATCGTTTCCAAGAGCTGGGGCACACCCGACAGCTCGGCGGCGCAGCGGCAGTGGGCATCCGGCGAGATTCTCGCCGCCGATCACATTCTGCTGCTCACGCAGGGAATGAACGACACCCAGAAGGCCGAGGTGAAGAAGAAGATCGATGCGATTCGCGCGAAGGTGAACGGGGCAAATTTTGCGGCGACCGCGGCGGCCAACAGCCAGGATCAGCAGACTGCCCGGCGTGGGGGATCGCTCGGAATCTTTCCCAAGGGTACGATGGTACCCGAGTTCGAGAAGGCGCTTCAGGCCCTCAAGCCAGGCGAAATCTCTCCGGTGATCCAGACGACCTACGGCTACCATATCATTCGCCGCCCGACCTACGACCAGGTGAAGAGCCAGCTGATGCTCGCATCCAAGGGTCGCAGCGTCGCCGTCGCCGAGAGCACTTACCTCGCGAAGCTCGAGAAGAACGGCAAGATCGAGGTGAAGAAGGACGCGCCCACCACCTTGAGATCGATTGCGAACGACCCCGACGCGTATCGGCGCGACAACACTGTGCTGGCGACATCGACCGCCGGAAAGTTCACGGCATCGCGAATGGTCGGATGGCTCGAGACTCTGCCGCCGAACGCCAGAATCATCGATCAGATCAAACAGGCGCCTGATTCCGTTCTGGTCGCGATGGTGAAGCGATTCGCCAACAATGAGCTGGTCCTCAAGCAGGCGGACAGCGCAAAGATCACCATCGACCCCGCCGAAATCACACAGCTGCACGCCAGCTTTGTGAACGCGGTGAAGCAGGCATGGAGCCAGCTCGGAGTTGCGCCCGCGTCGCTTCAGGACAGCGCCAAGACGCAGGGCGATCGTGAGAAGCTCGCCGCAATGCGGATCGATGCCTATTTCGACAGACTGGTGCAGGAGGCGGCACCCTTCGTCGCAGTGCCCACTCCCGTTTCCAACGTGCTGCGTGGCAAGTACAGCTACTCGTTCAACGACGCGGGATTCGACCGGGCAATTGAGCAGGCGTCCAAGATTCGCAACTCGGCAGACTCCGCGCGCTCGGCAGGGCAGCCGCCCACGGCCGTACCGTTGAGTCCGGGAGCGCCACCGTCGCCGTCCTCGACTCCTCCCGCGGGTAAGAAGTGATCGAACCCCGGTTGCCGGCTGGTGTACGATCCAGAATGTTGAGAAATCTTCTGGGCTTTGCCGCGCTGGTTCCCGCTGCCATTGGGGCGCAGGCTCCCGTTACCGCTGTCCGTCTTACCCCCGGCGCGCTTCCGATCGACCGGGTGGTGGCAATCATTGGCGACCAGCCACTTCTCTGGACTGATGTCCTTACCGCGATCAATCAGCGGCGTGCTCAGGGACTGCAGATGCCCGCCGATTCCGTTCAACAGGCGGCACTCGCTCGCAGCGTTCTGAATGATCTCGTCGACGAAGAGATCCTCGTTCAGAAAGCGAAAGAGATGAAGCTCGAGGTCACGGAGTCCGACATCACCACGGCGGCCGATCGCCAGATCAAGAGCGTTCGCGCACAGTTCAAGTCAGACGAGGAATACCGTGCCGAGCTGCGCAGCGCCGGGCTTGGTACGCCGGAAGAGTACCGCAAGTCGCTCATCGAGCAGTATCGTCGCCAGAATCTGCAGCAAAAGGCGTTTGCGGAGCTGCGCAAGCGCGCCAAGCCGGTGAACGTGACCGACGAGGAAGTGACTGCCGCTTTCGAGAAGAGTCGAGCGGATCTGCAGAAGCGTCCGGCGAGCGTCACTTTCCGGCAGATCATCGTAGCGCCGCATGCTTCGGCGGCGGCGAAGGCAAAGGCCAAGGCGCGCGCCGATTCGCTGCTCGTCGAGATCAGGAAGGGCGGCGACTTCGAGCAGATCGCGAAGCGCGAATCGATGGATCCGGGCACGAAGCAGTTAGGCGGCGATCTGGGCTGGAATCGTCGCGGCAGCGGCCTCGTGCCGGAATTCGAAGCGATGATGTTCGCGCTGCGCCCCGGTGAAGTGAGTCCGGTTATCGAGACTGCATTCGGGTACCACATCATCAAGGTGGACCGCGTGCAGTCCGCTGAGGTGAAGGCGCGACACATTCTCATCGCGCCGGTGATCGATTCCGCGGACGTGGAGCGAGCCAGGGTCGAGGCGGACTCCGTCTCGGTCCAGTGGAGACGCGGAGTCTCATACGACTCGCTTGTCGCCAGGCACCACGATCCTACGGAAGAGAAGGGAGTGCTCCAGCCCTTCAACCGCGACTCTCTGCCAGCTTCCTACCAGACCGCGCTGACCGGCGCGAAAGCCGGTACGATCACAAGTCCGTTCCCGCTGGCAAATCCGCGCGGACCGTCCAAGTTCGCCGTGTTGCAGGTCGTGACGCTGACCGATGCCGGGGAATACAATCCCAGCGAGATCCGTGAGCAGATTCGTGCACAGCTCGCCGACGAGCGTTCGATCAGGCAGCTGCTCGATGACCTGAGAAAGCACACCTACGTGTCGCTCCGGATGTAGCAGTGAAAGCGCGCCTTGCCATGACCGTGGGTGATCCCCGCGGAATTGGTCCCGAGGTTGTCGCCAAAGCGCTCGCCGACTCACGGGTCAGCGAGCGCTGTGACGTTGTGGTCATAGGGCCCGACGGCGCCGGAATCCAGGTGGCCGAGTCGATCGGTCAATGGCGGACCGAATCTGACGCGGCGCTGGCAGGAATGCTCAGCGGCCTCGCGATCGAGCGCGCTGTGCAGATGGCACAAGCGGGAGAGGTCGATGGGATTGTGACCGCTCCCATCGACAAGGCAGCGCTGCTCGCGGGCGGATACGACTTTCCCGGCCACACCGAGATGCTGGGAGCGCTGACTGGATCCAGCGTTGCGATGATGCTCGCGTCGGACAAGCTCCGCGTTGTGCTGGCGACGACCCACATCCCACTTCGCAGTGTCGCCGAGACTTTGAGCGCGGCGTCCATCGTCGAAGCAGCGCGCATCACGCGCAATGGGCTTGAGACGTGGTTCGGAATCAAGACACCGCGAATTGCGTTGTGCGCCCTCAATCCGCACGCCGGCGACAGCGGAAGGTTCGGCAGTGAGGACACGAAGCTTCTGGAGCCTGCAGCGCGCGAGGCCGGAATCGAAGGCCCTTTCTCGGCGGACACCGTCTTCGTGCGCGCGATGCGCGGGGAATTTGACGCCGTGATCGCGCCGTACCACGACGTCGGGATGACCGCGATCAAGGTGGCGTCGTTCGGCAGCGCCGTGAACGTGACGCT
>DATCPG010000233.1:0-13452 GCA_036570225.1 Gemmatimonadaceae bacterium
CATCAGAAACGAGGTGGCTCCGCACCGCCTCCTCCAGGAGCCTCGAAACTTCCTTTGCGCCCTGTGATATCCCCGGCGCATGCCTGGGAACCTGTTCGAGCGTCCAATATCTGAAGATCGAAGTCCCCGATTTCATTCGCACCATCACACTGGCTGGCGGGAGTCTTCGTACGCCGCGGAAAAGCGTGTTCTCACCCAGCGCATTTCCGTACCACATGTATTCGTGCAAGCCATCGGGAGAGATATCCCTGCCGATTTTCCCCGAGCCGAGCAAGCTCTTTATCTCGGAGCCAAACACGATTCCGTTGGGCAGCTGGGAGTAATACAAGGGCTTGATCCCGAACCGGTCGCGCGCAAGTACGAGTTGCTCTCGGCGCCCATCCCAGACGGCGAGGGCAAACATTCCGTGGAATCGCCGGAACGCGCCCAAGCCCCAATGATTGTATGCCTGCAGCACCACTTCGGTGTCCGAGTGGCCGTTGAAGATCACACCGCACGCGGCCAATTCGGCGCGCAGCTCCTGGAAATTGTAGACCTCGCCGTTGTAGACGAGCGTCGTCTGGAATGCGGCGTCCGTCATCGGCTGATGACCGGCGCAAGTCAGGTCAATGATGCTCAGTCGAGCGTGGCCCAGCGCAATGTGCCGGTGCGCGAAAAGCCCCGCGTCGTCCGGACCACGATGGCGGATGGTCTCGAGCATGCCATTGATAGTTCGTGAGCTTGGGCTGGAACCCTCCCCGAAGTCGGCGATCCCGCACAGTCCGCACATTCCTTATCTCTATCCTGCTGGCGAGCGTTTGGCTAGAAGCTAGGCGGCAAGTGCACTGAGTCGGCGCAGGATTCTCCTTTCCGATCGCGACCTCTCACAAAGCATGTCTTCACGCACCCGCGAGAAGTTTCCCTTATCGAGGATAGGCGACGCTCGCGCCAAGGCTTTTGATACGGCCCGCCAGCTGCTCGTCCAATCTCGCGCGAAGAACGATTTGTCCATCGTCGGTGCGCTGGCTGAGCACGCTTCCGTTGCGGTAGATGTCCGCCAGCAGCTTGCCGTCTTCCGCAGGCAACCGGATCTCTGCGATCTGGGTTCCCTCTCTCATCGCCACCAGCAGCGCCCGCCGCAAAGGATCCAACCCTCCGTCAGTCACCGAGCTCACGAAGACCGAATTGGGCACGAGGTTCGCGATCCTCTCCTTCATGGCCGCAAGCTCCGACTCCGGCAGCGCATCGATCTTGGAGAAAACGTAAAGCAGCGGCTTCTCCTCCGCTCCGAGCTCGGCCAGCACCTCCTCCACGACGTCTCGCTGCTCTTCCCACACGGGATGACTCGCATCGATCACGTGCAGAAGCAGATCCGCTTCGTTCACTTCTTCGAGCGTCGCCCGGAAACTCGCCACCAGATTGTGCGGCAGTTTCCGAATGAATCCGACTGTGTCGGTGAGCAGAACGTGCGAGTTCTCGCCGAGGTCGATCTCGCGCGTCAGCGGATCCAGAGTGGCGAACAACCGGTCCTCGACAAAAATCTCCGGCGCATGCCCGATGGTGCGAAGTATCGACGACTTGCCGGCGTTGGTGTACCCCACAAGTGAGGCGCGGAATGCATCGCGTCGCCCGGATCGCTGCACTTCCCGCGATTTCTGAACGTCGTCGAGCCGGCCCTTGAGCAACTTGATGCGCTGGTTGATCAACCGCCTGTCCGTCTCGAGCTGCGTTTCGCCAGGGCCGCGAACGCCGATACCTCCGCGGAATTTTTCCAGGTGGGCCCACATCCGCATCAGCCTCGGCAGCATGTACTGAAGCTGCGCCAGCTCCACCTGCATCTTGGCTTCACTCGATCGCGCGCGAGTAGCGAAGATGTCGAGGATCAGCTCCGCTCTATCGATTACTCGCTGACCGGTGGCGTCTTCGATGTTCTTTCCCTGGGACGGCGAGAGCTCGTCGTCGAACACGATCAGCGACGCGTTTTTGTCGTCGATCGCAATACGGAGCTCCTCGACCTTTCCCTTCCCCAGATACGTCGCCGGATTGGGCTTGTCGATCTGCTGCGTCACCTCACCGACTACGACTCCGCCGGCCGTGTCTACCAGACGCTCGAGCTCTTGCAGATGCTCGCCCACGCTATGTCTCGCGCTGGATCCTTTGCGCGGAGCGCCGACGAGTATCACTCGCTCGGTTTGAGCCTTAAGCTCGATCAGCTCTTTTGAGATTTATGCCGTCCCGTATCGTTGTTAGGAACCTAGCAGCTTCGCGCTGAAATGAGTCATGCGCGGGCTTCGCTCCTGGATTCCGCTTTGACCATCGACGCGACAACATCGTTTCCCTTCTTGCTGGCCTGCCAGCCGAGCTTGGCATTGGCCTTCGTGGGATTGGCCGCCCCATGACGGATATCCGCAGGTCGGTATAGCGACGGATCGCTCTTGACGTGATCGCGCCAAGCGAGCCCGACGCATGAGAACGCCGCCTCCACGAATTCCTCGAGCGTGCGCGTGACACCCGTCGCGACGATATAGTCGTCGGCGGTTTCCTGCTGCAGCATCAGCCACATCGCTTCGACGTATTCAGGCGCCCAGCCCCAGTCTCTCGCTATGTCCATGTTGCCGAGGACGAGGGTCTCGCCGCTGCCGTCAGCAATCCGGCATGCCGCCGCTACGATCTTTCGCGTCACGTAGCGCTCTGGCCTGAGTGGCGACTCGTGGTTGAACAGGATCCCGGTGCATGCATAGAGCTGATACGCCTCCCGATAGTTCGTCACTTGCCAGTACGCTGCAGCTTTCGCCACAGCGTAAGGACTCCTCGGGGCAAATCGCATCTCTTCGGTCGCGGGAATGCCCGCGGTGTCGCCGTAGACTTCTCCCGACCCCGCGCTGTACAGACGAACCGGAAGTCCGCTAAAGCGGATGCCCTCGAGAAGATTGAGAGTCCCCGTTGCGACGCTTTCCAGAGTTTCAACTGGCTGATCGAAGGACAATCCGACGGAGCTCTGCCCCGAAAGATTGTAGACCTCAGACGGCTGTACTTTCAGCAGCACCTGCAGAACGCTCCGAAAGTCTGTCGTGGACATCGACCAGAGCTTGATTTTCTCGCGGATGCCAAGCCGGGTGAGATTGGCAAAGCTCGAGGCCTGCGCGTCGCGCGAGGTGCCGTGTACTTCGTACCCGTGTTCGAGAAGCAGCTTGGATAGGTATGCCCCGTCCTGTCCAGATATTCCGACGATGAGGGCGATGGGCTTCGCATTCGCTGACGGCTTCTGTGCGATTCTTGTCAGTAGGATTCCTCGATCGAAGTCTTTGCGCCGCTGAATGCCATGGAACGCTTGGTCACCGTAATGATAAGCGGGAATCTCCGCCAGACCAAACGTTTCCACACTTCGAAAATCTGCGAACCGCGGGGTCACGGCAACAGTCCTCAACGACATCCATGCCGACCGCGTATCAGGGTTGGATCCTCACGAGCAATGACATGCGATCCAACAGATTCGCCTTTGTCCTGCTGGTCCCAATTTTCTACGCGTGTTCGCGCGATGCGGGCGATTCCTCGGGCCCCGCCCCGCCGTCGCAGGTAGTCATTCGTGCAATCCGCGCGCTCCCACATGACGCGCTCGGCGCGGTCATACAGCATAACGCGTATCACGATTCCCAAATTCGAGTTCGGTACGTGCTGCCCGGCGTGTCTGACAGCGCGTTCACTCCATGGCAAAGCGCGGATTCCTCGGTCGTGGTTCTCGGACTCGCATCGGGACAGACCTACACGATGAGCGTCCAGTCATTGGTCGATGGGAATCCGGTCGCCGGTCCGCTCTCTGTCTACCGCGCACCTCCGCTACCTGCCGCACTGAGCCAAGTGAGCATTCGGGTCGCCGGAAACGCGAGTGGCGGCTACTCCATGGCTCCCATGAGCGGCCTCGATGGGCACTGGTATCTCGTAATCTTCGATTCTCTCGGGACCATTCGCTGGTACCGCGATTTCGGGACGCAGAGCATCGTCGCCGCTACGCAGCAACAAAACGCACACATCACAGCGTTTGTTGGTTCATCGAGTGGGTTCAACGAGGTCTCCGGCGTCTATGTCGAGGTTACCTCAGCCGGCGATTCCGTTCGCTCCATAACCGCGGTCGGCAGTCCCTACACGGATCCGCACGAGCTGCTCGAGAGCTTCGATGCCGCGGGACAACGCAGAGCGGATTATTTGTTCGGGTACTCTTTCAAGGCGTTCGACAGAACGGAGGAGGGTGGCGGACCTTCGGACACCGTAGCAGTCCATCAGGTGCTCAGGATAGGCGCCCTCGGTCAGGTCGACACCCTGATCTCCGGCGACGAGGAATGGAGCGTGGCCGATGACGACGAGCCTCCATACATAGCAGATCTGGATCACCCCAATTCAATCGATTTCGACCTCGATGGCGGAGTGATCGTTTCTTACCGGGATGTCAGCACAGTGGTGAAGGTCCAGCGCAAGACTCACAGGATCGTCTGGCTGCTTGGTGGAGTACACAATCAGTTCACGTTTGTCGGGGATCCGCTCGGCGGCTTCGACGGCCAACACACCGCGCGCATTCTACCGAACGGTCACTTGCTGATGTTCGACAACGGATGGACGCACTCACCCCCAGCATCCCGCGCGGTGGAATACGCCATAGACACGGTGAACGAGACTGCGACGATGGTTTGGCAGTACTCTGCCAGCCCGCCGATTTTCAACAACTTCACGGGCTCCGCCCAACGACTCGAGAACGGGAATACCGTCGTGGCGTGGACTCGAGAGGGACTCGTCGACGAAGTTGCAGCCAACGGTGCTCTCGTAAGTCGCGCGACTCTGCAAAACGCCCCCGGGCAGATAGCCACGCCGTACAGAGTGACACGCATAAAGAGTTTCTACACCTACGCTCGGCCGTAGCGCGACAAAGCCCCGGCAGGGATTTGGTTCCCGGCCGGGGCTTCGATTCTCTTCCAGTTTTCGCTTACATCACCGCGAATTCTGCGCGCCACCAAACGCGGAGAATCTTCCGGTGCCCGTGTACGGTCGGGTGAAGTTGCCGAGAGGTGTCGCGACCGTAACGTCGCCCGTGATCGTATACGGCACCGAGCCCTGTTGCATCATCTGAGTGCCCGCCGCTCCGATTCCAGCGTAGGTGAAGTCGATCGGGATGCGAATCGTCGTCGAGTCCTTGTCCTGCACGGTGAAGCGTGAATCCAGTGCGCCCGTGCCGAGCTGGTTCTGTCCGACCATCACGTTGTACGTCAGGCGCGTGGCATCGAGCCTGAAGCCGTTCGGATTGTAGATGTTGACGTAGGCATCGATGCTGCCGCCGGTTATGCCGAGCCCGCGCACGCGTAGATCCTTGAACGTTACGATCGGCTCCTGAAAGACGCCCGAGCCGAGTGACGCGCACGCGCCTATTGCGGCTACTGCCATGAGCATCGCTGCGATCCTGGTGCTTCGAGTAAACTTGCGCATCCTAGTTCTCCTTGCTGTCGTCCGCCGATTTTGGCGCCGGACTCTTGTTGTTAGGACCATCTGCCGTCGCCTGTTTGTCACTCTCAGTGGACGCCGGCGTGGACACTTTTTGCTTCAGATCAGCCCACCATTGGAGTCGTTTGGCGACTTCCTTCTCGAATCCGAAGGGTCCAGGCTCGTAGAAGACGCTGCCTCGCAGCTCCTCGGGCAGGTACTCTCGCGGGATGTATGCCTCTGGGACCGAATGCGCATACTGATACCCTTCGTGATAGCCCAGGTCCTTCATTAGGCGGGTCGGAGCATTCCTAATGTGCAACGGAACTGCCGCCGCCGGGGTTTCGCGGGCTGCTTCCAAGGCCGAGCTCAGCCCCCGATACGATGCGTTCGACTTGGGCGCGGTAGCGAGATAGATGACCATCTCCGCCAGCGGGAGATATCCTTCCGGCGGACCGAGCATGTGGAACGCGTCCCGTGCGGCGACAGCCAACTGTAAGGCTTGCGGGTCGGCGAGCCCGATGTCTTCGGCGGCCATCGCGATCGAGCGACGGAAGATCGTCATCGGGTCTTCACCCCCTTCGATCATCCGCGCCATCCAGTAGAGCGCCCCCTGCGGATCGCTGCCCCGCAACGATTTGTGGAACGCGGACAGCATGTTGAAGTGGACTTCGCCACTCTTGTCGTGGTGCGCGAAGCGCTTCTGCATCGCTTCGCACGCGATCTGCTGCGTGATCCGACCGCCCGCACCGACGTGATCCGCTGCCGCTTCCATCACTGTCAACGCTCGACGCGCATCCCCATCCGCTTCGCGGGTGATCATCTCTCGCGCGTCGTCATCCAGCTTGAGATTCTGCGTGCCGAGTCCGCGCTCCTCGTCGAGAAGTGCTCGATCGATCACGGCACCGATGTCGCCCTCGGTGAGTGGATTCAATACAAACACGCGCATCCGCGAGAGGAGCGCGCCATTCAGCTCGAAGGATGGGTTCTCTGTCGTAGCACCGACGAGTGTAATCGTCCCCGCTTCGACGTGCGGGAGAAACGCGTCCTGCTGCGCCTTGTTGAACCGGTGGATCTCGTCCACGAACAGGATCGTCTGTCGTCCAACCTGCAGCCGCTGCTCGGCCTCCACCACAACTTCGCGGACTCTTGGAATCCCCTCGGTCACGGCCGAGAAGGGGACGAAGTCGCGATCGGTGTATTGGGCGATGAGTCGGCCGAGGGTGGTCTTGCCGGAGCCGGGCGGTCCCCAGAAGACCATGGAGCTGACAGTGCCCTTCTCTATTGCATCTCTGAGGGACTTTCCGGGCGCCAGGAGGTGTTCCTGTCCGACAAACTCCTCGAGGGTGCTCGGGCGCATGCGAGCTGCCAACGGCTGGGCCGTTTCGCGAGCGCTCCAGAAGCTGTCTTCCCTCGAGGCCACGCTAGAGGGTGGCCGACGGAATTTCTTGGGCATCCTTGGGATTTAATCGGAGCAAAGGGCTGGAAGCATTCAGGCTCCTTCCGGAGAATCCGTCTGGCAATTCAACGTTCACGCCCTTAAGGTAATGTGGAGATGGAAGGCGCGGCCGCGGCCGACGGCCGCCCCGTCCCAATTCGCAAAAGCCGGACTTGTATCACCTCATTGGAGCAAGGCAGAGAATGCAGATGTCCCGGTCCCGGTTGGCAGGCGCAGGCGCAATTATGGTCCTGGCGGGATTGAGTGGGTGCTTAGGCGGCACCGATCCGATGTCTCCTGCCCCGCCTCCTCCGCCGCCGCCGGTGCCGCCCCAGGTCGCCGTCGTCCGTGGCGACAATCAGGCGGCGCTGGCCGGCGATGTTCTTCCGATCCCGATCACGGTCGCCGTCACTTTCGCGACTGGCGGTGGCTTGGCGGGCGACAGCGTGACGTGGTCGATCGTCTCGGGCGGCGGACAACTTTCGTCGACTTCGAGTGTGACCGATGGAGCTGGCCGTGCCGCCGTGAACTGGACGCTCGGCGCCACGACTGGCACGCAGTCAGCGATGGCCACGGTCAAATACAGAGTTGCCGCGGGGGCCGACGGCCTCGTCAGCGTCAGCGCGAATATCACCGCGACCGCCTCTGCGCGTCCTGCTCCCCAGCCGGCGATACTTCACTACGACGGCTTCTCGTGGAGTGTCACGGTACAGACGGCGAATAAGCCGCCGCTGCTCCTCAACTCTATCTGGGGCGCATCTCCAACCGCGCTGTTCGCGGTTGGATCCCAGTGCGGCAGCATGGCAATCATGCGCTATGACGGCACGTCGTGGAGTCCACCGCCAGACAACAGTCCTTATTGCGGACTGTCGGAATTGGCCAGCGTCTGGGGAAATTCGCAGTCCGACGTGTTCGTGGTCCAGCGCGGCAGCGTCCCGCCGTCGCGCGGCAGCTCCGTATACCGCTTCGACGGACAGGCCACGTGGTATCCGCAGTACAATCACAGTTGCAGCTCTGTGTGCGATCCGTACCTCAATGCGGTGTGGACCAGCTCGCCCACCTCCGTGATCGCGGTCGGCGACAGCGGATTCATCGTGCGCTATGACGGGACTTCCTGGACGCCAGAGCCGAGCAGAACCTCGCAACACCTTCGCGGTGTGTGGGGCACGGGCTCAGACGCCAATGCACGTATTTTCGCGGTCGGCGACGCCGGAACCATCCTGTCCAACAACGGCGGCGGGTGGCAGCCCCAGGCGAGCGGCACCACTCAGGCCTTGTACGCGGTTTGGGGAACGTCGGCAAACGATGTGTTCGCCGCAGGCGCCGGCGGCACAATTCTCCATTACGACGGCACGGGGTGGGCGGCGCAGAGCAGCGGAACGTCTGCCTCCTTGTACGGTATGTGGGGGAGCGCGGGAAATTCGGTGTTCGTGGTCGGCGACGCTCACACGATCCTCTACTTCAACGGCACGGGCTGGACTCCGCAGCCGACCAGCGCGTCGATCAATCTCCGCGGGGTATGGGGCACGTCGGCGACGGACGTGTTTGCGGTGGGACGGGCGCCGTAACGCGGATGCTTCGGATTGGGGCCGGATCCTCCTGATGTGAAGCACCCGCCGCTAGACAGCCGGGTTTGAGGTTCCAGGTTTTGATTTCGGATTTGGCGGATTTGGCGGATTTGGCGGATTTGCCGGATTGATCGGATCGCTCCGTTTGGCGCTCGTGATCCCCTTTGGCCGCCCGGGATCTTTTGGGAACTGCCGCTCGGGATAGTTCTGCCCGCGGCATAGATCACTCCTTACAACAAATAAAAAGCACCGCCTTGGCGCTGGGAGCCATACCGCCAATGGGAGCGATCCGCGTAATCAGGCAAATCAGACTAATTCGAATTAAGAGGAATCTGGATGCCGATCCGCCCGCGTTTACGGCTTAGGCGCCCACGACCCTTCTGGCCACGTAGTAGATCGCGCACCCCAGAAAGAAACTGATCGGAAGCCGCCATCCAGGCTTGCCCTGGAATTCGGGAACAAGGTTCGACGCCCCGACGTACAAGGTCACGCCGGCGGCGAGGGGCAGTCCGTATTCGCCGAGGAAGGGGACCTGGAGCGTGAGGAGCGCGCCGAGGAGACTCGAGAGCGCCAGAGCCGCGCTGGCTGCGAGAGCGGCGCGGCGACTTTCGCCCGACGCAAGGAACAGGCTCGAGATCGCCAGTCCTTCCGGCAGCTTGTGCAGGAGAATGGCGAAGAAAACCAGCAGTCCGAGCGCTTGACTTACCCCAAAGCCGCTGGCGATCGCCACGCCGTCGACGAACGTGTGCAGGATCAGACCCGCCAGCGCCGAGAAGCTCACCAGCTTCGAGACGTTGTGCACCTCTTCGCCGAAATGGAAATGCGGCGCGAGTGTGTGTTGCGTGAGGTGAACGAGCAGGTATCCGATCAGGATCACCAGCGCCGCTGATTCTCCATGAGTCCTGATCGCGTCGGGCGTGAGGTCGAGCAGCGCCACCGACACCATGAAACCGGCCGAGAGCGCGACCATGTTCTCGAGAGCACGGACGCTCCACCGGGAATGGGAGACGACGGCAACGGCGCCGACGATGTTGGCGCTGGCTGCTACAGCGGTATATGCGAGCGCGGTTCCGTTCAAGAATTCCTTACCTTGTGGGCGTCAGCCGGGCATTGCCATGATTACCGTCGCGGCACAATGATAAGGGAGTTGTGAGCCGGATACGCGATTGCGCCGCGGTCACGCAGTCTTGATCGCCAGCCTCTCCGCTGCTGCTGCCACTGCATCACTCAGCGCCGGCGCCGGTGCGCGCTCCCACGACTGTACTCCCCACAACCGGTCCTCGAGCGACGCACGCTCCTCGAGGTTCATGCTCGTCAGGAGATACACCCACCGATCCGACCGCGAGTAGATGTAAAGCTCCAGCTGCGGCGTTAGCGTCAGCTGATCCTCGGCCGTGAACAGCGTTATCTCAACACCGCCGAACGTCGACAGCGGAACCTTGAGACGCGCAACTGCGTCGCGCACATCCGGCAGCGCCATCGACTGCCCCGCCCACGCCGTCTGCGACCGCATGTCATTGATGTAAACGTCCACCGCCGGCGCCATCAGCTCGCTCAGCGTATAGAACAAGTCCACCACGCGTTCCGCGTTGGCGATGACTTTCGCCTCGTACACATCGCCGCTGCGCGTGAAGGTGAAGCCGTCGTGACCTGAACGAAAACGCTTCCAGACGGTGGAATCCGGTGTTCTGCTGCGGAATAACATGCGGTAACCTTGTCGAAATGTCCGACGTGCTATTGAGGTTTCACGGCGAAACTTAGCTGCTCGTTGACTGCTCTTTGATCGATCGGGCCAATTTGATCAGCTCGCTGCGGTTGTTCTTCTTCGGATCACTTATAACCACTTCCAGAAGCTTGCGTAATGTCGTGCCCACTGCGGGCCCGCGAATTCCGAGCTCCTCGAGATCACTCCCATCGATTTCCAGATCGGCGATCTCGATCGCGTCCTTGTAGGCGATTCCTATCGCCCGTTTGTACGTCGCTGCGACCGTCGGCTTGTACGGCGCGGGCTCGCCTGCCTGCCAAGCCGCCCACCAGAATGCGTCGGCCAGCCGCAACAGAGGGGCAAGACGCGTGCGCCCGACGCTCGCGGCCCACAAACGGAGCAAGGTTGCCGGAGGGGTCCGATCGCCAAACGGATCGGCGGCAAAGACCTCCTCAGCCCGCAACAGCTCACTCGTCATCGACGGCTCGAGCTGGTGCCAGCGGTCTACCAGAAGCGCTATCCACTCGGTCTCGCTGTTGGAGAATCGGAGGTCCTTGAGGGTCTTGCGCACGGCATCCCCTGATGCGGAAACGAATAGCGCGGCGATGCGGGTCGATTTCCTGGCCGGGCGCCTGACAAGAAGCGGACGGCGAAGGTGGTCGAGCGGCTTGAGCTGCTTGTCGGTGACTTTCGCCAGCGACGGAATCAGCGTCCTGAACGCCCCGCTGTCGCGCCATTTCGCGAAGGCCGTGCTCGGCAACGGCACCTGCTCCATCGTCTTCTCGATTTCCTGCTTCACGCGCTCCGCGGAAAGCCGACCCATGTCCGGCGCGCTCTCGACGATGGCAGCCCACGTGGCGGGCTCGATCTCGAACCCGAATCGCGCGGCGAACCGAATCGCGCGCAGAGCGCGGAGACGATCCTCGCGCATCCGCTCCCGCGGGTCGCCGACCGCGCGGATGATCTTCCGCTCGATGTCCTTGCGGCCGTCGTAGGGATCGCGGATCTCGCCGGTCTTGGGCGAGTACGCGATCGCATTGATCGTGAAATCGCGGCGCGCGAGATCGTCGTCGAGCGAGACGCCAAACTCTACTACCGCGTGCCGGCCATCGGTCTGCACGTCTTTGCGGAAGGTCGTCACCTCGTGCATCACGCCATCTGCGTCGAGGACGCCGAGTGTGCCGAAATCGATCCCGACGGGGACGGTGCGCTTGAACAGCTTCTGCACGTCCTGCGGCTTGGCGGCGGTCGCGAGATCCCAGTCGAGGTGCGGATGGCCGAGGAGTGCGTCGCGGATGGCGCCGCCCACGCACCAGGTCTCGAATCCGGCTTTCTCGAGAGTGCGAGCGATATCCTTGACTGTCTCGGGGGGGTTGAGCTTCATTGATCGAACATTTCCCTTAGTTGCGTGTCGTTCATACCGGCGCCCAGCGCCAGCATTAGATCAATGCGTGCCTGTTGGGCGCGGCGGGAGCCGCCGAAGATAGCGCCCATCTCCTCGAGGCGACGGCCACCGCCGGGGTATCCGTACGTGTGACCAACCCTTCCGCCCTGGGTGCGCGAAGTAATGACGACTGGCTTGCCGTCCGCGACCCATCTCTGAATTCCCGGCACCATCGCCGGCGGGACGTTCCCGCGGCCCATCGCCGCGAGGACGAGACCGCGGGCGACTTCGCGCGATGCGTCGAGGAGGCGCGCATCTGATCCGGCGGAGGCAAAAATGATGTCGATCGGGGTCGCCAAAACCTTAGGTTCTATAGTGGGGGGCGATGGCGGCATCTCGCGCCGCAGAATCAATTCACCCTCGTCGAGAACGCCCAGCGGCCCAAGTCCGGGACTCTCGAACGCATCGAGAAGGTGGGTGTTGGTCTTGGTGGTGTCGATCGCGGGGAAGATCTGGCCGCCGATCACGACCATCACCCCAAATCCTCTCGTCTCCGGACTCGCGGCAACCTGCACCGCCTCGAACAGATTCGCGGGACCATCCCAGCCAAGGTCGCTGACAGTTCGCATCGCACCGGTGAAGACGATTGGTTTCTCGCTCGATGTCGAGCGCGCCACCAGATACGCTGACTCCTCGAGGGTGTCGGTGCCATGAGTGATTACCACGCCAGTGACCTCGGGTCGCGCGAGGTGCTCCACGATTCTGTTTCTGAGCGCCCACATTCGCTCGACTGTCATGTGCGGGCCGGGGAACTGGCCCCATTCTTCGGTCTCTACCGCTGTGATCGCGCGGATCCCCCGTGTTGCAGCGAGGATCTCGGTTGGTGTGAGACCCGGTTGGGCGCCGCCCCCGCCGCGACCCGGGTCGTTGCGCATCGAGATCGTGCCGCCCGTAAAAAGGATTACGATCATCCTAACGGCATAAACTGCAACTGAAGACTACCGGCCGGGTGCCGTCGGCGGAGCGGCCGTTGGCTACGCGCTCGGGCAGAGTCTCTTGGCGAGTCTTCTATTGCCATGCGGACGTGATTCTACGCAGGGCTTGCTCGGGGAAATCGTCCGGAGCGTTTGCGTGGCTGCTGGCGATTTCCAGAGCGTGCGTCATCAGCGCATCGACGGTCAGCAGGTCTAGCGCGGACGCTCGGGTTTCACAGCCGCTGCGTAGCACCCGATCCAGCGCTTGCTCCGCGGCCGTCAGCAGATCTTCAGCAGTCGGCGTGTTCGCGTCTTTCAGTGCATTGCGCATCGCGGTCGCGAGCGCGGCGGGAGGAGCTGGGTTCATGTCCGACAACCAATCGGCAGCGTTCAGTTTGCCGCTCCGAGAATCTTTCGAATCATCTCCGGCGCCTCGGCCACGACCGACGCCATCCGCCCCGCATCCGGAATGCCTGCCTGCGCCATGTGCGGCTTGCCGCCGCCCTTCCCGCCAGCCGCTCCAGCGAGCTCCTTCAGAATTGCGTCAGCGCGAACGCCACGCTCACGGAGATCGTCGCTCACGACCGTGAGCATCGTGTTCTTCCCGTTCTCGAACGACGCACTCAGGACTCCCACGCCGCTCCCCATCTGGTCGCGCAACGCGTCGCCCATCGCCTGGAGCGCGGGCAGGTCCGGTGCGCTCACTCTCGCCGCGACGACTCTCACGCCGTCGACGACCGAGCCCTGATCGACCAGACCCTTGATCGTTCCGCTGCCACCCGATCGGATCGATTCGTCGAGACGCTTCTCGAGCCCACGGCGCTCCTCGACCAGAGTCTGGACGCGCTTCACCGCCTGGCCAGCTGGCGCGCGCACGAGCAGCTCGATCTCCTTCAGCTCCCGTTCGTGCTCGCGGAAAAGAGCGAGCGCACCCCGCC
>DATCPG010000234.1:0-2767 GCA_036570225.1 Gemmatimonadaceae bacterium
CGAGCGCGAACTCCGCGTCCATGTAATCGCTGAGGGCGAAATAATAGCCGACGTTCTCGACGTGCCGGCGGTAGGTGGGACTGTTGCGGAACAGCTCGCTGACCCCGAACCTGGGAGTGAGCACGCCGCTGCGTCGGCCCGACCGCATGTCCTGAAAGATGAACGGCAGCCACATTACCGGCACTTCTCCGATGTAGAGCACCGCCGGCCGCGCTACCATGATGTTCTTCGAGACCATCTTCACTTCCTTCGACTGGAAGTGGTAATCGGGTATCGAGTCGTCGCAGCTGGTTATCGACGCGTTGCGCGCGTAGAACGCCGTTTCTCTTCCACGCGTGGTGTCTGCCGTGAAGCGCGTGGTGTCGCTCACGAAACACGCGTCCGCGCCCTCGACGAACCACTGCTGGCCGGCCTCGACCGCAGTGCTGATGTTGGTCACGCACCCTCGATGCAACGTGACGTTGTACGCCATCCGTCCGCGCGCCACGACGTCCGCGGCCTGCCGTGACGGGTCGCGCAGAATCACGGTGTCACCGCGCGCGACAATGATTTTCGTCGAGTCGCTGTAGACGATGCTGTCGCCGACGAGCACTGTCTGATCGCGCTGTACACCCGCCTTCTTTCCATTCAGGTGCAGCAGATGCGTGCGCGCGTCGAATACGGCCTGGTCGGCCTGGTAGCGAGTGGCGCTGTAGCCGGGCTGCGCCATCAGCGCCTTCATCACGGAGTCGGTCTCGAGCCACTTGATCAGGTCCTTCGTCTTGGTGGAATCAGCGGTCGAGTCCTTTCGCGCTGTATCCGGGCGCTGCCTGGGAGGCTGGGTCCGGCCGCTCGGCACTCGCGGCACCTGTGCGAATGCGCTCGAATTGGGCAGGAGCAGGAGAGCGACTAGCAGTATGTAGAGCGAGCGCGGTACCGAATGCGATGCTGGCGCTGGCTCCGCCGCGATGATCTCTTCGGCTTCGGCGCGCTTCTGTCGCTTCTGTCGCCTGCGGAACGCAAAGAACGCCACGAACACGCTCAGCTCGTACAGCACGTAGAGCGGAATCGCCAGCGCGAACAGCGAATATGGGTCGGCCCCCGGAGTAATGAACGCGGCGGCCGTAAGGCACACCACCACCGCATGTCGTCTGTACCTGGAGAGAAACTGCGGCGTGATGATCCCCAGTACCGTGAGTGCCAGGATGGCAATCGGAACCTCGAACACGAGCCCGAACGCGAGACACATGCTGATTGCAAAATCGAAGTACTCGGTCGCCGAGATCATCGGCGTGAGCGCAGTCGACTCGATGCTCATGAGGAACTGCAGCGTCAGTGGCAGGACGACGAAGTAGCTGAGCGACACGCCCGCAAGAAAGAGCGCCGCCATCGAGAGAACCACCGGAACGACCACGCGCTTTTCGTGGGAGTACAGCGCCGGGGCGAGAAACCCCCAGATCTGCGCGACGATAATCGGCGAGGCGAGGATGATGCCCAGCACGAGAGACGCGTTGAGGAGGATATGGAAGGACGTCCCCGGGTGGGTGTAGATCAGCTTCTGGCCGTGAAGCAGGGGAAGGATCGGGCGCTCGAGAAGCCTGATGATGTCCAGCTTCGACAGGAGCGCGAAGGCCACGACCACGCCGAGGACGACGGCACCGGCGATCCAGAAGAGACGCTTACGCAGCTCCTCCAGATGATCCAGGAACGGCATCTCTTGGCCGGGAGCTCCGCTCATGCAACGACCCCGTTCTACCGCATCGACTGGAGGCGCTCGTCGGCGAGGGCCGCCTCGTCAGAGCGCGGAAAGCGCTTGATGATGTCCTGATACAGTTTCTTCGCCTCAGCGTTCCGTTTCGCCGCCTGCATCTGGAGCGCCCGCTTGTACATCGCGGTAGGAACGCGCGGTGAAGTCGGATACTTCGCTATGAGAGAGGAGTATTCCGCGTCCGCGGCCGTGAGATTCCGCTCGGCAGCATACGCCTGCGCCGTATAGAACATCGCTTCGGGCACGTACTCGGAGCTCGGGTACTTGGTAATGAGCTCGTTGAAAGCGCTCCGCGCGGAAGAGTTGCCTCCTTTGAGCAGCTGATCCCGCCCAGCCTGTAAAAGCTGGAGCGGTCCCGGACCGGTAGCCTGCGCGGTGGCAGAATCAGGAGTACCCGGCGCCGCCTGTTCCTGCTGCTGCCGCTTCTCCTCGAGAGCAGCGCGCATGTCGCGCAACCGCTGCTCGCTCTGTCCACTCAGATCCTGGAGCTGGGAGATGTTTTCCCTCATGGCCGTCATATCGCTCTCGGATGCCGTGCGCATCGCCGCCACTCTTCTGCTGAGCGCGGAGATCGAATCGTTGAGGGCCCGCACGGAACGGCTCACCTCGACCAGCTGCACGCGCTGGACGGAGTCGGCCGCGCTCGAGCTCACGCGATTCCCGACGATGTCGGCCTGTAGCCGGTCGATGTCCTGCTTCGTCGCGAAGAAGCACGCATTGGCAGAGAGTGCGACGAGCGCAAGAAAAAGAGGTGCAGCTTTAGTCATTGCGAATAGGTTCCCACTTCCGGATTCGCGAGTATGGGCGACCACGCCGCCAGTCTCGCTCCCTTGTTATGCGTGAGCTGCCGCGCGCGGCCGCTCTCGGTGTCGAGAATCCACAACTGCTTGTCACCCGAGCGAGTCGAAGTGAAGACAAGGTGTCGCCCGTCAGGCGCCCAGGACGGATCCTCGTTTTCGCCCTCGCTCGTGAGCTGCTTCGGGATGCGGTCCCGCAGATCGATCATCCACACCTGGAAAT
>DATCPG010000235.1:0-6486 GCA_036570225.1 Gemmatimonadaceae bacterium
GTCCCGACCCACGCGCACTTGCCGCTGCCGTGGATCATGGGTTACGACGTCGAGCCGCTCGTCACGCTCGAGACTAAGCGGCGGATACTAAAACAGGCGGTCGATGAAGATTGGCTGCTGATATTCGAGCACGATGCCACCGTGCCGTGGGGAAGAGTGGAGTATGACGGGAAAACGTACCGGCTCGCGCAGGGCGCGACTTAAAAGCCTTCGCGCTACCATGCTATCTGGAGGACTGAAGCGGGGAGCCTTGGGCGTTGTAGCTAAAGCTCAGGGCTTTTCCGTCGGCGTAGAGGCGTGCCTGATTCGGCTTTATTGACTTCTGGAGATTTTAAACACAGCGCGCGATCGCAGACTCCCAACATCTCTTGCGCCAGGATGTAAGCTCTGAGCTTCGGCTTGGTTAGCTGAGAGCTCCCTGCTTCAGTTCTGTGGATGGCAGGTCAAAGCGCACCGGTCCGAACGAACGCATATTCAGTTCAAGGGCTGGTAGAGCTCGATCCGATTGCCTTCGGGATCCTTGATCCACGCGAACTTTCCGTAATCAAAATCCTCGGTTTTCTCGATCTCGATCGACTCCGCCTTGAGCTGCTCGAGGAACGCCGACAAATCCCGGACGCGATAGTTGATGACCGCCTCTTTCCGCTCTGGCGGAAGTGTGACCTTGGACTGCGTGATCGAGAACACGGTCGAGTCCACCTTGGACGAATCGCTCAGCCGCCGGTACTTGAACTCAGTCCCGTAAACCTTGCCGTCCTCGTAGGTCTCCAGCTTGAGCCCGAAATGGTGCGCGTACCAGTTGGACAGCGCTCTCGCGTCGTTTGCGTGGATGAAGACTCCGCCGATACCGTCGACCGATACGCGCTTCTCGGCTTTGCCGCCCATGGCGTTCTTCTTCATGCGGCGGTCCCGCCGCGCACAAGGTTCGTGTCCATGGCGCGAATCTAGGCCCTGCCTGAGCTTGCCGGAAGCTGACCCACGCCGGAAGTTCGGTCGATCCCTTGCATGGCAGGGTAGGCAGTCCTATCTTACACGCTGACAATGCGATAAGCGGGAGATCCGGGCGGATCACCCCACCCTTTGGCCCTCGATGTTAGAGGTGTGCTACTGGAGTTCAAGCCACCAGATGACGCCTCATGCGGGCGCCGTCTCGTCGCGCGGATTCCGAAAAATGGGGTCCGCTTTTTTTGTTTCCTTTTTTCATGGGTAGATCGTATTCAGGACACCACAAAACGCGTTCGCGTCAACAAACAGATCCGCATCAGTCCTATCAGAGTAATTGCTGCCGACGGAGCGCAGCTCGGCATTATGGATGTGGAAACGGCCCTGGCAGCGGCAATAGAGCAGGGACTTGATCTGGTTGAAGTCGCACCGATGGCGAGGCCCCCCGTAGCCCGCATCATGGATTACGGAAAGTTCAAGTTCGAGCAGGCCAAGATGGCTCGTCAGGCGAAGAAAAAGCAGCACGTGATTCATCTCAAGGAAGTGAAGTACCGCCCTGGGATCGAAGAGCACGACTTCATGACGAAGACGCGGCACGCGCGCGAGTTCCTGAACGAAGGAAACAAGGTGAAGGTGACGTTGATGTTCCGCGGCAGGCAGATCGCCCACCCGGAGCTGGGACGTCAGGTCGTAAATCGGGTCGCGCAGGAGCTCGCCGACGTGGCGAAGATCGAAGCCGATCCGAAGTTCGAAGGAAAGTTCATGACGATGATTCTCGCGCCCAAGTAGCCGAGACTTACATAGAAAAGGAATCAGCAATGCCGAAGATGAAGACGCACAAGGGCGCGAAGAAGCGCTTCAAGATCACGGGCTCGGGAAAGGTGAAGCGGATGCGCGCGTTCAAGAGCCACATCCTCACCAAGAAAACGTCGAAGAGAAAGCGCCGTCTCCGCCAGGCCACGACTCTCACGGTCCGCGGCGAAATCAAGAACATCAAGCGCCTTCTTCAGGCGTAGGGGAATAGACAAATGCCACGCGTAAGATCGAATGTCGCGCGCTTGAAGCGCAAAAAGCAGGTGATGAAGGCCGCTCGTGGGGCGTTCGGCGCCCGAAGCAAGCTCTGGAAGGCAGCGAAGGAAAACGTCGAGCGCGGGTGGAAGTACGCGTACCGCGATCGCAAGAACAAGAAGCGCGATTTCCGGAAACTGTGGATCGTTCGCATCAACGCCGGCGCGCACCAGCACGGAATGTCGTACAGCGTCTTCATGCACGGACTGAAGAAGGCCGGAATCGAAGTCGATCGGAAAGTTCTTTCTGACATCGCCATCCACGACGCCGCAGCGTTTACCGCCCTCGCCGAGAAGGCGAAGTCAGCTCTCGACGCCGCGTAACGTTCCATTCCTGCTCGAAGAGGGACTCTGCCGGCGCTATGATAAACCAGCGCGGTGGAGTCCTTTTGCATTTCCCCAATTTCGGTAGCCCGTGACACTTTCCGAATTTCAGCAACTCGTCACAACTCTCGCCGACGAAGGCGCGAGGCTGATCGACCAGGCCACCACGGCGTCCTCGCTGGAGGAGGCGCGCACGGCGCTGCTCGGCAGAAAATCGGGACGGTTGCCGGAGCTGTTCAAGCAGCTGCCGTCTCTTGCTCCGGCGGAGATGCGCGAGGGCGGGTCCCTGATCAACGCCGTCAAGGCGAAGCTCGACGCGGCCATCGATGAGCGCCGCCGCCAGCTCGATGCCGCCAGCGTCTCGCGGCGGAACATCGATCTCACCATGCCCTCGCGACGCCAGTGGCTCGGCGCGAAGCACCCGGTGACGCTCGTGATCGAAGAGATAGAAGCGATTTTTCGACAACTGGGCTTCACGATCGCGCTAGGTCCGGAGGCCGAGACAGAGTGGTACAACTTCACGGCCCTCAACTTTCCGCCGGACCATCCGGCGCTCGATCTGCACGACACGCTCTACCTCGGCGAAAGCGTGATGCTGCGCACGCACACGTCGCCGGTGCAGATCCGCACGATGCAGAAGTACAAGCCGCCAATTCGGATCCTGAGTCCGGGAAACGCTTATCGAAGAGATTTCTTCGACGCGTCGCACGCGCCGATGTTCGCGCAGATCGAAGGCCTCGCCATCGATGAAGGCGTCAGCTTCGTCGATCTCAAGGCGACGCTGACGCGCTTCGCGAACGAATTTTTCGGCAAGACGAAGACGCGTTTCCGTCCGAGCTATTTCCCGTTCACCGAGCCCTCGGCGGAGATGGACGTCGAGTGCCGGCTCTGCCACGGCTCCGGATGTCCGAGTTGCAAAGGCACCGGCTGGATGGAGATTTTGGGATCGGGCATGGTGCATCCGTCCGTGATCAACGCCGCCGGCCTCGACGCTGATCGGTATACCGGCTGGGCATTCGGAATGGGACCGGCCCGGATCGCGATGCTGCGCTATGACATTCCCGACATACGGATTCTCTACGATTCCGACGTGAGATTCCTTTACCAGATCGCGCGATGAGTCTTCGTCGACGACTCCTTTTGCCCGGTGGACGGGTGACGGTGAAAGTCGCATGAACGCGTCGTGCGAATGGCTGCGCACGTTCGTTCCGTTCACGCTAACGCCGACGGAGCTGCGCGACCTGCTCACCTCGCGGTGCGCGACCGTGGAAGATGTCGTCTCGCTTCGAGAGGATTTGCGCGACATAGTGATCGGCCGCGTCGTAGAAGCTGCGCGCCATCCCAACTCCGATCACCTCTGGCTTACCAAGGTCGATGCCGGCACTGGCGCGCTCATCGGCGTCGTGTGCGGTGCAGCCAACGTGGCCGTCAACACGCTCTATCCCTTTGCGCCGGTCGGGTCAGTTCTGCCGGGCGGCCTCAAGATCGAGAAGCGAAAGATTCGCGGCGAGAATTCCGAAGGAATGCTCTGCTCGGCGAAGGAGCTCGGGCTCGGCCAGGATCACGAAGGCATCATGGCACTGTCTGTTGTCGCCGAGCCGGGTACGAAGTTCCTGGACGCGATGCCGATCGGCGACACGCGCCTGGTCATCGACGTGCTGCCGAATCGTCCCGATCTGCTCTCGCACGAAGGCCTTGCGCGGGAAATTGCTGCCGCGACGGGCGGAACGATGACGCGTCCTGAGATCGCGGAAGAGAAGCCGTTCGTCATCAGGACGCACACTGTGAAGGCGACGTCGGGGAAGGTTGGCGACATCACGGTTCGGCTGGAGGACGGCGACGGCTGCCACCGGTACGCTGGCGCTGTCATCACTGGACTGAAGGTTGGTCCGAGTCCGGCGTGGCTGGCGAGGCGCCTCGAGGCTGCGGGCTCTCGCTCCATCAACAATGTCGTCGACGTCACCAACTACATGCTCCTCGGCTTCGGCCAACCAATGCACGCGTTCGATCTCGACAAGATCGCGCGCGGGACAGTAGTCGTGCGGAAGACTCGCGGAGAAGAGCTGATCAAAACACTCGACGGAGTCGATCGTACGCTGCCTCCAGGCGCGGTCGTCATTGGGGACGCCGAGCGGGCGCAGGCCATCGCCGGCGTTATCGGTGGAAGTGGCAGCGAGGTGACCGATGCGACCACCGAGATCTTTCTGGAGGTGGCAGCGTTCAACCCCGCCCGGATCCGTGCAACGCGTCGCGCGCTTGGCGTTTCGACCGATGCGAGCTACCGGTTCGAGCGGGGCGTCGACGTCGACGCGATTCCCGGACTCGTCGACTACGCGGTACGCCTCATCCTGTCGATCGCAGGCGGAATCCCGCAGGGCAGTCCGATCGATCTGTATCCGCTGCCCAGGCGTCCGGTGCCGATTTCTCTGCGGCTTCCACGTGTTGCGAAGCTCCTTGGCGAGCCCGTCGAATCCGCCGAAGTCGAGAAAAATCTCCGATCCGTCGGGTTCAGGATCGCTCCCGAGGCGAAGGATGTCCTCAAGATCTCGCCGCCGAGCTGGCGGCACGATGTGAAGGGAGAAGTGGATCTTGCTGAAGAAGTTGCGCGGCTGCGCGGATACGACACGTTCTCATCGGAGCTGCGTCCCTTTCGCGCCAGCGCTGTGCCCGATGCTCCTCTGGTGCCGGTGATGAGGCGCGTCGAGGAGGCGCTCGTCGCGACGGGTCTGCTCGAAGTGCGTCCGATGCCGTTCGTCGCCGAAGGAAAAGGCGCGACCGTCCGCGTCACCAATCCGCTCGCGGAGGACGAAGCGTACTTGCGGGCGGATCTGCTCACAACGCTGATCTCTCGCGCTGAGCACAACCTGGCGCACATGCAGGGTAATATTCGGTTGTTCGAAGTCGGCACAGCGTTCTTCGCCGGCGAGAGCCCGGCGAATCTTCCCGGACCAAAGAAAGCGGCGCTCCCGCGAGAGGAAATGCACGTGGCAGTGCTCGTGATGGGTCAACGGTCGCCGACGCATTTCACGAGGGCGGTGCAACCCAGCTACGACGAGTGGGATATCAAGTTCATCGCCGAGACGGCGGCTGCAGCGGCGTTCCCGGGAGCGACCCTCAAGATGATCCCGGCTTCCGGCGAAATCCTGTGGGACATCTCGGTGAATGGGCAGAAAGTAGGTGTGGCGCGCCGGCTCAAACTCGATGCACCGGTGTGGGCGCGTCCAGCGTTCGGATTGGAGATCAACCTCGAGGCCATCGAACAAACAGCGGCCAAAAACAAATCGTATCGTCCAATTCCGGTGACACCGCGAGTACAGGTCGATCTTGCGCTGGTGGCACCGACGAGTGTGACCGCCGCGCAAATGGATGAACTGATCCGGCGCGAAGCGGGGGAGCTTCTGGAATCGCTCACGCTCTTCGACGAATTCGTTGGTCAGGGAATACCCGAAGGCTCGCGCAGTCTGGCATGGGCGTTGACGTTCCGTCACCCGGAGCGCACACTAAAGGACAAGGAAGTGCAGGGGAGAACTGAAACGATCGTCAAAGCACTAGAGGGAGAACTGGGTGTCAGACAGCGTACGGCCTGAAACCGCCGCATTCGCGGAGCTAGAGCAGCTGGTGAAGCATCTCGGTGACGAGCTGGCGTCGTTTCGCCGTCGCGCGTTGCAGGCAGAGGCACGTCTCAAGACACTCGAGTCGACCGGCGTGAAGGGCGTCGTATCTCCCGAACGAGTGCACTTTCTGGAGAGGGAGAACGCCGGCCTCACGACGCGTCTCGAGGCCGCTCGCACCCGCACCCAGCAGATGATCGACCGGGTTCGCTTCCTCCGGCAGCAGCACGACGGAGCGGTTACCCGTTGACCTCAAAGAAGAACGTCGTTCGCGTCACCATCCTTGGCGACGAGTACACGATTCGAAGCGACGTCAGTCCCGAGCGCACGCAAGCGGTCGCTGAGCACGTGGACAATGTGATCAAGCAGACTATGCGGGCAGGCAACATCGCCGACGCCCAGAAGGCGGCGATCCTTGCCGCACTCAGCATCACCGACGAGCTGTTCGATGCCCGTGAGGCGGGGCAGGACCTCGCCGGCGGAATGAAGAGGCTGAGCGCGGAGATTAGACCCTGGCTGCCGCCGGCCAAGCGGAAGGACTA
>DATCPG010000236.1:0-16428 GCA_036570225.1 Gemmatimonadaceae bacterium
CAGGCTTTACGATGCCGTATACCGTGGGGAGACCCAGACCCGTGCCTTTCCCTTCTGGCTTGGTCGTGAAGAACGGCTCGAAGATGCGATCCCTCGTCTCCTCGGTCATTCCTTCGCCTGTGTCCGAGACAAACAACATCACCAGATTGTCATCACCGCTGGCCGAGGGGAGGCCGCCATTCTCGGATTTGACGTTGGCAGTTTTGACCTTCAGTACGCCGCCGTCGGGCATGGCGTCACGGGCGTTGAGGCAGAGATTGAGAAGAACCTGCTCTACCTGTCCCTTGTCTGCCGTTATGTGACCAAGATCCTGTTCTCCAACGATCTGTACGACGATGTCTTCCCCAATGAGGCGGCGTAGCATTGGCTCCATCCCGCGGATCACCTCATTGAGATCGATGACGCGCGGGGTGAGCAGCTGCTTTCTGCTGAATGCCAAAAGCTGGCGCGTGAGCGCGGCCGCCCGCTCGGCCGCCAGCCGGATCTCCTCGACATCTTCCCGCTGGCTTGCCTCCAGGTTCTGACCGTCGGCGAGAAACTCGGTCCGCCCCGTGATGGCAGTCAGCAGATTGTTGAAGTCGTGCGCAATTCCTCCAGCAAGCTGTCCAACGGTCTCCATTCTTTGTGACTGACGCAGCTCTGTCTCGAGCGCCTTCTGGTCCGTTATGTCCCGGGCGTTCACCACGATTGCTTCCACTCCCCTGACGTGCAGGAGGTTCTTTGCGGTCAGCTGGAATGTCCGCCAGCTCCCATCCAGATGGCGGAAACGAGTTTCATCCGATCTGACGCTCCCCGGTTCGGCCGCCAGTTCGCTGAACAGAATCCGTGTCGCCTGCACGTCTTCGGGATGCAGACTGTCGAAAAAGCTTCTTCCCTCGAGTTCATGTGGATCGAGCCCGAGTACTCGCGTCACAGCCGGGCTCACGTACCTCCGAATCCCCTCGAAGTCGACAATGCTGACGACATCGGCAGCGTTCTCGATGATCGCCTGAAAGCGTGTCTCGCTCTCCTTGATCGCGGCAAGTCTCAGCTCGGTCTCTGCTTTGGCGATCCTGTTCATCTTGCCCAGAAACCAGTAAATCGCCACGGCGGAAACGCTCCAGCTCAGTACCATCTCGACCAGCTGGAGACCACGGAACGCCACCGTGTACACGATGACACCGATTATCAATAAGAAAATTCCCAGCGTCGTGACGATCTGGGAAAAGAGGTGGCTCCTGGATTTGATGCGAACAGCCAGTACTGCCGAACCGAGCACGAACACCATGAAGACAAGCGTGTAGACGAGGCGAGTGACCGGATAAGGAAGGGCTTGCCCTCCCGCCAGAAAGTCCCCCGCCAGCTCCCGGATCACGAATTCGACGACACGGCCGCGGCAATGAGTGCGATCTGACGACCAGCGTCGCCTGCACGGTGGGAGAAAAACCGGTCGTTGTCGCAGCGAGTGCAGGATGAGCTGACCGTGATTTTCTGCACGCCCGTCTCCGTCGCATGTTCGGCTATGAGCGATCTCAGGTCGACCTTGCCCGGTCGGGTCGCGGGCTCGCCGGTAAGCTGCTCGCGAACCTCGATGCTCACCTCGTAACACCGTCCGCAGATGGCGGGACCCAAATGGATTGCGAGCTCGTCGGGCGGCAGCCCTTGCCGGGCGAGCGCAGCTATCGCTTCGGTCGTAATCCGCGCCGCGGTCCCCCGCCATCCGGAATGAAGCAGCGCGACAACCCCTGACGGGTGCGCGATAAAGACCGGCACGCAGTCCGCTATTCCTACTGTGAGCGCTATTCCCTTTTCGGCCGCGATGTGTCCGTCGGCCTCTTCTCCCGCGCGCAGCCAACCCTCCCATCCTCCGAGATGGACGAGGACCCGCGTTCCATGAACCTGCCTGAGCGATACGAGCCTGCGCGCAGTGTCGGACATCTCCCGCTGCAGCGCTGTCCAGCGCGACATCACGTCATCGACCGGCTCCTTGCTGGACAGGCTGAACGTGCCAGCCTCACGCGTCGTTGTGAATGCCCGAATCCCCCAACTCTCGAAGTCTGGGACTACCTCTTTCGGGACATCACTCACGCCTAGTGGCGCCGATCGTCGACGCGTGTGATCGATGCGCCGAGCGCGTTGAGACGCTCATCGATCCGTTCGTAACCGCGCTCGATCTGTCCGACGTTGTTGATGAAGCTGGTTCCTTCGGCACAGAGTGCGGCAAGGAGCAATGCCATTCCCGCTCTGATGTCGGGGGACTCGAGGAACGCCCCGCGCAGCCGCGATGGCCCGTGCACAAGCGCCCGGTGCGGGTCGCAGAGTACGATGCGGGCGCCCATGGTCGAAAGCTTGTCGACGAAGAACATGCGCGACTCGAACATCTTTTCGTGCATGAGGATGAGGCCATCGCACTGCGTCGCCGTCACGATCGCGATCGACATCGTATCGGCGGGAAACGCCGGCCAGGGCTGATCTTCCAGCTTTGGAACGTGGCCGCCCATGTCGGCCTGGATCTGACGCGACTGCTTGGCAGGCACGATCAGATCCGGACCGTCCTCCACGCACTCGATTCCAAGCCGGGAGAAGCCCATCCGCGTGGAGCGAAGGTGCTCGATGCCGGCGTTCTGGATTCTGAGCTCGGACTTCGTCACCGCGGCGAGCCCGATGAAAGAGCCGACCTCAATGTGATCGGGGCCGATTGTATGGGTTATCGTCTTGGAGCCAAGGCTTCGGCTGCCGTGAATCGTAATGGTGTTGGTGCCGACGCCTTCGATTTGCGCACCGAGTGCGATTAGAAAGTGCGCCAAATCCTGGACGTGTGGCTCGCTGGCCGCGTTCCGCAGGACTGTAGTGCCGGTGGCCGTAGCGGCGGCGACAAGCGCATTCTCCGTTGCGGTCACGCTCGGCTCGTCGAGGAACACGTCGGCGCCCTTGAAGCCGTTGACCTTCATCTCGATCATCTTGCCGTGCGTGAAGCTCGCGCCGAGCTGCTCAAGAGCGAGGAAGTGCGTGTCGAGGCGCCGGCGCCCAATGACGTCGCCGCCGGGCGGAGGAAGGGTCACATGACCGCAGCGCGCGAGGAGCGGTGCCGCGAGCAGAATCGACGCGCGGATCTTGGCGCAGAGCGTCGGATTGAGGTCGGCCGGACGCAGATCCTTGGCGTGAACGTCGAGTGCGTTCTGTCCAACCCACTCCATCGACGCGCCAACGGAGCGAATGAGCTCGACCAGCGTCTCGATGTCGCGGATGCGCGGAACGTTCTCGAGGTGCACGAGCTTCTCGGAAATGAGGGCAGCCGCGACAATCGGCAGCGCCGCGTTCTTGTTTCCGGAGGGTCGAATCGAGCCGCTGAGAGGTCTTCCTCCCTCAACGACGAACTGTACTGCGGGCATTTTGCTCCTGAATCCAGTCGGACGGTGGCGTAGGGCGTGTTGCGAAAATATATCGCACTGAGCACTCTTTGTACCGTTGGGCAAAACACGTAGGTAACTGGCCTCTCCCTTGCACACTTCACCGCCATGTCAGGATGGATGATTAGCGGCGCCGAGCTCCTGCAGCAGGTTGCACGAACGCTTCCGGATACGATCTACACGAAGCAGGTGGTAGCGGAGCCGGGCCTTTGGGAAAAAATCACCAGCGTCGCGAGCGGCGTGATGACGATCACCGTCATCATACTCACGGTCGCGCTCGTTCCGGCGGCGTGGAATTTCAGAAAGAGCTACAAGAAAGTCAGCGACATGCTCGACAAGATCTACGGCGACGTTAATCCGCTGATGCGGCATGCGAGCGCAATCGCGGACAACGTCGACTACATCACGACGTCGATTCGCGTCGATGTACAGCAGGTGAGTCAGGCCGTCGCCGGCGTGAATCAGCGACTGCAGGACGCGCTCGAAGGAGCGGAGGATCGCATGAAGCAGCTCAATGCGCTCCTCGATGTGGTTCAGGAAGAAGCGGAGTCGGCGTTCGTGACGACTGCGTCGACGATTCGCGGAGTGCAGACAGGAATCAATCAGGCATTTGACGAGGAGGATTTGTTCGATGGGGACTACGACGAAAGCGGAGCCGACGGCTGGGAGAAACCGCGCCCTCGCGTCCGACCCAGAAATGGAAGTGGACGAGGAACGTGAGCAGCAGTATGACCTGCTGACGGCGGCTCTCATAGGTGCGGCGGTAGGCGCCGGAATCACGCTCCTGCTCAGACGGGGCCCGTCGGGAAGTCGTCCGGTCGGACCTCTCATGCGTTACGCCGGTCGAGGCGCAGCGCTCGCGGGCCTGGCGGGATTCCAGGGAGCAAAGTGGGCAGGCGGTCGCGGATTGGAAGGGGCGCGATGGGCTGGCGATCGCGCGGCTGAAGGTGCTCGATGGGCCGCGCCTCGCGCGAAGCGCGGCTTCAATACGGCGGTGGAGCGCGGCGAAGATCTGATCGACCGCATTCCGGTCGACGACGTCGTCGAGCAGGTGCGCGAGTACGTCGACACCGCTCGCGACGCGATCAACAATGTCGTGAAGGACGAGCTGACTGATCTTCGGAAAGCCGTTCGCCGCCAGCGTAAGCGCATCGGGATCTAGGGCGGGCGCAATGCGGCGCTTCACGCCGCGTGCAGTTTCGGCCGGTGGATTCGCACTGGCCATTCTGCTCGCGCTGATGCTGACGCCGGCAGTCGCGCACGCGTGGACTCCCGGGACGCACATCTTTCTCGGAGAGGCAGTGATGCGATCACTGCCTCTCCTGCCGTCGAGCATCTCCGAGCTGCTCGCGGCCTTTCCGTATGACTTCCTGTACGGATCGATCGCCGCGGATACGAGCATCGCCAAGAAATACGCCGCCGCGGGCCGGCACTGTCATTCTTGGAACGTCGGATTCGAGATCCACAACAACGCCGAATCAGAGCCGTTGCGCGCGTTTGGGCTCGGGTACCTGGCGCATCTCGCGGCCGATTCAGTTGCCCACAACTATTTCGTCCCCCACCAGCTCACGATCACATCGTCTACCGCCGCCCTCGGCCACAGCTACTGGGAGAGCCGGTTCGACATGCACATCGGCGAGAGATTCAGCCGCACGGCAAAGCAGCTGATCCTGCGCGATCACACGCACTCCGACGAGCATCTGGACCGCATTCTGAGCCCGACGATCTTCAGCACTCCCACCAATCGCAGAATCTTCCGCGGAATGGTGTACGTGGCGGACAGCGAGTCGTGGCAACGGATCTTTCACCTGGTCGAGGAGAAGAGTCGGTGGGATCTGGCGGAGCACGAGGTCGAGACGTACATGGGCCGTGCTTTCGACTACATCATCGATCTGATGACGCGACTGGACCACGCCGAGCCCTACAAGCTCGATCCGGCCGGAACCGATGCACTGCGTGAAGCGAAGAAGGTAAGGAGGGCAGCGCTCAGACGTGGTGGCGAGGAACACGTTCTCGAGCAGGCACAGCACCACTTCGGAATGCCTCCCACAAAGCTCGAATTCGCGGTGCGACTTCCGGAGCCGCTCTATCCGCCCCGGCTCGAGAGCAGCTGATTCACACGCTTCGGGTCGGCACGGCCTTGCGACTTCTTCATCACGAAACCGACCAGCACTCCCTGTAGCTTCTTTTCGCCGGCCAAGTAACGCGCGGCTTCTTCCGGGTGTTCGTTCAGCACCTCCTCCACCCACGTCGCAATCGCGCTCTCGTCGCCGACCTGCACCAGTCCTTCGTCGGCCGCAACCTGGGCAGCGGGTTTGCCAGTGTGTACCATCTCCGCGAAAACCCGCTTCGCCGCCGTATGGCTGATCGTACCATCGCGCACGAGTGTGATGAGCTGCGCCAGGTCGGCGGGTCGGACGCGGAAATGACTTATCTCTTCGCCGGAATTGCGCAGAGCGACTTGAACCTCGCCCATCACCCAATTGAAAGCGGCCCGAGGATCTCCAGCGGCCCGAGCAACGCTCTCGAAATATTCGGCTAGTTCAGGAGTTGCCGTAACCTGTTCGATGTCCGCGGACGTGAGGCCGAAGGCCTCCTTAAAGCTCTTCTTTCGCTGCTCGGGGAGTTCACGAAGACCCTTACGCGCCTCGTCGATCCACTTCGAGTCGAGCATCAGCGGACGGAGGTCCGGCTCAGGGAAATAGCGATAGTCGTGACTTCCCTCCTTTGTGCGGCTGGGCCTCACAGTCTCCTTTGCGCTGTCCCAGAGAAGCGTCTGCTGCTCGACCTTTCCGCCGGAATCGATCAAGGCGCACTGACGCGCGTACTCGGCTTCGAGCGCCTTCTCGACCGCCGAGAAAGAATTCATGTTCTTCACTTCGGTCTTGGTGCCGAGCTTCGTCTGCCCGGGAGGACGTACGCTGATGTTCGCGTCGACGCGGAGGCTTCCCTCTTCCATGCTCACATCGCTGACATCGAGGTATTGAAGGATCTGCTTCAACGTCCGCAGGTACGCGCCTGCGGCGGCTGACGCACGAATGTCGGGCTCGCTCACGATCTCGATCAGCGGCACACCCGCTCGGTTGAGATCGATCGCCGTCTCGCCCGGAAAGCGATCGTGGATCGATTTCCCCGCGTCTTCTTCCATATGGAGCCGAGTGATTCCAATTCGGAGATCGGACCCCTTGTCGGATTGTCCGATCACGACCGACCCCCCGACCGCAAGCGGTTGATCGAACTGGGAGATCTGATAGCCTTTCGGCAGATCCGGGTAGAAGTAGTTCTTGCGCGCGAAAACGGAGACCGGGCCCACCGTGCACCCGAGTCCGAGCGCCGCCCGAACCGCGAGCTCGACGGCGTGCTCATTGAGCACCGGCAGCGCACCCGGGAGGGCGAGACACACGGGGCATATGTTCGAGTTCGGCGGCGCGCCAAAATCCGTGGGGCACCCGCAGAACGCTTTCGTCCGCGTCTTCAGCTGCACGTGGACCTCGAGCCCGACGACCATCTCGTAGCGGCCTGGACTCATTGATGAGCCTCCGCTCCCAATCCAGCCTCGAGAGCGTACGCGACACGAAACATCGCGTACTCGTCGAAATGCGCCGTGATGATCTGACCCCCGACAGGAAGCCTCCGGACTCTGCCGATCGGCACCGATATAGCGGGAACGCCGGCGAGATTTGCCGTCACGGTGAAGATGTCGTTCAGGTACATCTCGTACGGATCGCTGATTGCGCCGATGGGAAATGCAGTCGTCGGAGTCGTGGGAGTGAAGATCGCGTGCACTCCGCTCGTGAACACGGCGCGAAAATCGTCGGCGATTAGCGTCCTGACGGCCTGGGCCTTCTTGTAGTAGGCGTCGTAGTAACCCGCGGAGAGGACGTAGGTCCCGAGCAGGATTCGGCGGGTGACCTCGGGGCCGAACCCCACCGAGCGAGTGGCTTCGTACATGGCCTTGAGGCCTTTGCCCGGATCGACGCGCAACCCGTACCGGACTCCATCGAAACGCGCGAGGTTGGAAGATGCCTCGGCGGGCGCGAGGATATAGTAGACGGGAATCGCCAGTGGCGATCGTGGCAGCGAGATGTCTCTGACTGTCGCGCCCATCGATCGAAGCCGATCGAGCGCGCGCTCACACACCCACCTGATCTCCGGATCGAGGGATTCCGGGAAATACTCCTTGGGCTTGCCGATCACGACGCCCTCGAGCGTGGTCGCACTCGCAGGCGGCGGCAGTGGAACGGGGCTTCGCCCAATACGAATTGCTTCGGTGTCAGGGTTCCGAGCTTCCGGTGCAGGCTTGCCCAGCGCAGCCAGGCGGTAGATCGGGACGTCGGCATCGGAGCTCGTCGAATCCATCTTGTCGAATCCTGCAATGCACTCGAGACCGAGGGCGGTGTCGTCTACGGTGCGACCCAGCACTCCGATCTGATCGAGCGACGAGGCGAACGCCACCAGCCCGTACCGACTTACTCGACCATAGGTCGGCTTCACTCCGACCACCCCGCAAAACGCAGCCGGCTGGCGAACCGAGCCACCGGTTTCCGAGCCAAGCGCAATCGGAGTGATTCCCGCGGAGACGGCCGCGGCCGATCCACCCGACGAGCCGCCAGGCACGCATCTCACGTCGACCGGATTTCTCGTCGGCCCGAAGGCGCTGTTCTCGGTCGAGGATCCCATGGCGAATTCGTCCATGTTCGTCTTCGCCACGATCACAGCGCCGTTGGCGCGCAACCGGGCGACTGCGGTCGCCTCGAACGGACTGACGTATCCCGCGAGGATCTTCGACCCGCATGTGGTCGGCAAGCCAAGCGAAGCGATGTTGTCCTTGATCGCGACTGGAACGCCCGCAAGAACCCCGATGTCGGCCGCGCTCCGGATGCGCGGCTGCATCTGCTCGGCTTCCGCAATGCTCGCGTTTTCGTCGGCGTGCAGGAAGATGTTCAGCTCGTCGTGACCCGCGCCGATCTCGCGGGCTCGCTCGAACGAAGCCTGGATCATGTCGGCCGGAGATGCCTCGCCAGCCCGAACGGTCGCCGCGATCTGAGCCGCGCCGAGCTGCGTGAAGTTATCGACGCTCAAGCTCCGCTCTGGTTGGAATCCTCATGAGTCGCAAGGCGCGGAACAATGAAGAACCCATCGCGCATCGCGGGAGCAATCGACGCGAGAGCGGCCGAGCTCACACCCGCGACGCCGACGTCGGGACGGAGTGGCGTGCCGCCGGTGCCAATTCCCGCCGCCAGGGACACAGCAGTGGTGTCCACCTGCGACAGCACTTCCATGTGCGATAGAATCGCGCTCAGCTCCTCCGTCAGCTCGTCGACGCGCGCTGCATCGATGCCAAGGCGCGCGAGCTCTGCGATGTGGAGCACGTCCCCACGCGTGACCGCCATTATTCCTGGCCGCGCTCGAGAGTGGTGTACGCCAGCTTGATCGTCTTTCGCCCCACGTTTTCGTCGTCGAAGTCGATCACTGCTTTCACTTCGCGTCCGACTCCCGACAACTCGGCGATGGATCCATCGCCGAAGAGCTTGTGCTTCACGCGCTCTCCCTTCACGTAGCGCGGCTCGTCCTGCGAAAGCTCGGCTTCCGTTATCGCTACCTTCCGCCATGATGGGACATCGTGGGTGCGGCGTGCCGGATAGGACCCAGTGCGGAAGCCTTCTCCCCGGGACGAGGTTCCGCGCCCCATGGTGCTGACCCGCAGAGTTTTCTTTTCCTCGAGCGATGCCGCGGCGATCTCGCGGAGAAATCTCGACTTGATCGAAGGGAGCAGCTCTCCGTTCCTCCGCCGCATCTCGGTAAAGGAGAGAAAGAGCTTCTCCTCGGCGCGAGTGATGCCGACGTAGAAAAGCCGGCGCTCCTCCTCGAGCTTCGGAGGATCATCGAATGACTGCGACAGCGGAAAGAGTCCATCCTCGAGTCCAGTGAGAAAGACAACCGGATACTCCAGACCCTTTGCGTTGTGGAGCGTCATCAGCGTGACCGCGTCTGCAGACGGATCCAGTGCATCGGCGCCAGCGACGAGCATCGCTCGCTGCAGGAAATGGTCGAGTGGAGTGAGACCGACCTCGCCGCCGTCGTCGATCACTGTCTCCGCGGCACCGTTGACGAGGGCGCTCACGTTTTCGACTCGATCGCGCGCTGACTCCGGGCCCTCGGACGCCAGGTAGTCGACGTACTTGATCTCGGTGATGAGCTCCTGGATCAGCACATCGACGCTCGTGTCCTTTGCCCGCTCGCGCAAGCTCTCGATGACTCGGCTGAATTCCGCCAGCGCGTTGCGTGCGGCGGGCCGCAGTGATTCCTGGAGCTCGGCGCGCGACGCAATCTCGAAGAGCGTGAAGCCAGACTCACGCGCGCTGGCAGCCAGAAGATCGACGGTCGCATCGCCGATTCCACGTTTTGGCACGGCCACGGCGCGACGGAACGCCTCTTCATCGGATGGATTCGCGATGAGCTTCAGGTACGCCATCAGATCACGAATTTCCCGTCGATCGTAAAAACGAACCGATCCAACGAGACGGTAAGGGATAGCTTCCCGTCGCAGCGCGTCCTCGAGCGCTCTGCTCTGGGCGTTGGTTCGATACAAGACAGCGAAGTCGCTGAGACCTCGATTCTCCTGATGGCGGCGGGATTTGATCTCCTCGAGCACCCAGTCGGCTTCGTCACGCTCGTCCAGGGCTGCAACCACAGTGACCGGCTCCCCGGCCGGACGGGTGGCGCGGAGCGTCTTGCCCTTCCGTCCCACATTCTGGGTAATGGCCGCGTTTGCCACGTGCAGGATGTCAGGGGTCGATCGATAGTTCTCTTCCAGCCGCACGAGCTTCGCCGAGGCGAACTCCTTCTCGAAGTCGAGGATGTTCCGGATGTCGGCTCCGCGCCAGCCGTAAATCGACTGGTCGTCGTCTCCGACCACGACGACGTTTCCGTGAGCGCTTCCGAGGAGCTTGATGAACTGGAATTGCGCGCGATTCGTGTCCTGGTACTCGTCGACGAGAATGAACTGAAACCGATCCCGATAGCGAGCGAGCACCGATTCGTCCTTGCGGAAGATTTCAACCGGCAGAACGAGCAGATCGTCGAAGCTCACGGCGTTGGCGGCCCGAAGCGTCGACTCCATCTCGCGGTAGACCGCCGCCGCGGACCTGGATACCGGGTCCATCGCGAGCGACTCGTATTCAGCGGGAGAGACCAGCGCATTCTTCGCGTCCGAGATGAGTGAAGAAATTACTTTCGGACTCCACTGCTTCGGCGAGATTCGCTGTTGCTCCATGATGCGCTTCACGACGCCGAGCGAATCGTCCTCGTCGTAGATGGTGAAGCTCGAGGTCCGGCCGACGTGTTTCGCCGCGCTGCGAAGAATGCGCGCCCCGATCGCGTGGAAGGTTCCGCTCCACATTCCCTTCGGGTCCTCTCCGAGCAAGCGCGCGATCCGCTCCCTCATCTCACCCGCAGCCTTGTTGGTGAAGGTGACGGCGAGAATGCGTGAGGGATCCACGCCGTGGTGCTCGATGAGGCGTGCAATGCGAGTCGTGAGAACGCGAGTCTTGCCCGATCCAGCTCCGGCGAGAACGAGCATCGGTCCTTCGAAGTGGAGGACGGCTTCGCGCTGCGCGGGGTTGAGTCCGGCGAGAGGCTCGGCAGCCTCCGCTACGGCGAGGTTTGCCAATTCGGATGATTCGGGCATCAACTCAAGATACCCTGGACTCCAAGCCGCTTCCAACGCTCAGCCAAGAACCATGTCGAATGTCGCCCCGCGCTCCGAAGGCACGAGCAGCAGCTCGCCGCCGTGGCTGTCGCGGACGATGCGGCGCGCCAGGGAAAGACCGATTCCCCACCCTTTTTCCTTGGTCGAGAATCCGGGGTCGAAAATCTGGTGGCGGATCTCACGCGGCACTCCCGGACCGTTATCCGAAACGCGCACCCTTACTCTTCCCTCGGGCAGCGACTCGGCAGAGATCTCCACCTTTCCATCGCGGCCAGCCAGCGCGTCGATGGCGTTCTTGGTCAACGACTCCAGGGCCCATTCGAGGAGCACGGGATCTCCCTGCACCACGAGGTCTCCGTGATGCGATGACGCCACCGTGACGCGTTGCGCGAGCGTCGGAACCCGGGCGCGGAAATACGTGGCAACCTGATCGACCAGATTCCCGAGATCCACCGACTCCTGACGTGGTGGCCGGCCGATTCGCTCGAACCGGTGAGCCACGCGCTTGAGGCGCTCGAGATCCATCTCCATGTGATCCAGAGCGGCGGAGGTCATAGGCTCTGGCTCGGATTCCCGAAGCAGCTCGATCCAGCCGCTGATGCTCGAGAGCGGTGTTCCGAGCTGGTGCGCCGATTCGCGGGCCATCCCCGCCCAGATCTGCTCGCGGTCCGCTCGCCCGCGAGTTCGCAGTGCGTACGCGCCGGCCAGCAGCACCATGGCGATCAGGATCGACTGCAGAACAGGAATGAGAATGAGTCCGCGGACGAGCGGTGTGTTTCCGTAGTGCACCGCTCCTACTCCCGGCTCGACTATCGGCGCATTCTGGCGGTCCAGCTCCAGGATGTAGTCGCGCGTCTGCTTGGAGCTGACGGACGCGGTGAACGGCAGATTCGCGTTGTCCGTCGGTTTCCCCTGCTCGTCGGTGAGGATCATCGGTACGCCCGACTCGCGGATCTGTCTCGACAGGTCGAACAGCGCGGCGGTCGCAGCGTCAGGATTTTGGTCGGTCAGCCCCTTGTACACGCGGGCGTACATCAATCCAACGCGAGAGGCTTCCTGACGCAGCTCTCTCACCACTCCTCGCGTGTAAATCACGTACCACGTCAGGAGCGTCAGAACGCCGATGGTGATGAGCGTTACCGGAGCGAGCCGGCGCATCGCTTAAGAGAGGCGCTCGACGCCGAGATACTTGCTGAGCGCAGCGGGGACGCGCACGCTGCCATCCTCCTGCTGATGGTGCTCCAGAATTGATCCGATAATCCGCGAAAAAGCGAGGGCGGAGCCGTTGAGAGTGTGTACGAAGCGCGGCTTGCCGCCGTCGGCTGGCTTGTACCGAATGTTGGCGCGGCGCGCCTGGAAGTCGGTGAAATTGCTGCACGACGACACCTCTAGCCACTTTCCCACTCCGGGCGCGTAGGCTTCGAGATCGTAGGTATGCGCGCTCGCGAATCCGGTGTCGCCCGATGCGAGCCGCACCACCCGATATGGAAGCTCGAGCAGCTGCAGAATCGTTTCGGCGTGCGCGGTCAGAAGCTCGAGCTGCTCGCCCGATGTTTCGGGAGTCACGAAGCGCACGAGCTCGACCTTGTCGAATTCGTGAACCCTCAAAAGCCCGCGCGTGTCCTTTCCCGCAGCGCCTGCCTCGCGCCTGAAGCACGGAGAATACGCGGTGAGCGCTTTCGGGAGCTCGGATTCCGGGATTATCTCGTCGCGGTACAGATTCGTGAGCGGAACTTCAGCGGTCGGAATCAGAAACATGTCGTCGCCTTTCAGCGCGTACATGTCCTCCTCGAACTTGGGAAGTTGTCCGGTGCCGATCATGCTCGCGCGGTTCACAACCACCGGAACCCAGGTTTCCTCGTAACCATGCGCCGACGCGTGGACATCCAGCATCAGATTGATGAGCGAGCGCACGAGGCGCGCCCCGTCGCGACGAAAGACGATGAATCCGGAGCCGCTTATCTTTGCCCCTCGCTCGAAGTCGACGAGCCCAAGCTTCGCCCCGATCTCCCAATGGGGCTGGACGCGAGCTCCCTCACGGGGCGTGCCCCAGGTCCGAACGATTTCGTTGTGCTCCTCTCCGCCTGCCGGCACCTGATCGAGCGTGACGTTCGGCAGCTCGAGGAGAATTGTTGAAAGCTCCGTTTCCGTCTCGGACAGCTCTCGATCCAGTCGGGCGATTTCGTCGCCAAGGTCCCGAGAGCGTTGCTGGAGATCGTCGGCGGGCTCGCCCGCGCGCTTTCGCTGGCCCACCTGCTGGGTGACAGCATTGCGCGCTGCCTTGCGCTCCTCAACGGCCTGAATGGTCTCGCGCCGACTTTTGTCGAGAGCCACGGCGCGCTCGATGGTCGGCGAGAGCGCATCGAGAGCCCCGCGTCGCCGCATGCCAGCGCGAAGTGCGTCGATGTGCTCGCGCACCATCCTCAGGTCGTGCACGAGTCAGCTCGTGGGTATGCCGTCGGCGAAGGAACGGAAGCCGCAGTTGGGATCGAATCCCATGCGGAGATAGATGACTCTCGATGCGAGATTCACGCTGTCGACAGCGAGCTTGGCGTAGATGTTTGGCGAGATCGCGAATTGGCAGATGTCTCCTGACCCATTGTGCGGCGCCTGGACGACGACGACGTCACCAACCGCCATCACAAGCGCCGAGTCGGTCTCGAAGCCGGTCTTGGGCGCGTCCAGTACCGACTCGAACGTGCCGGGAACTTTCTGGAGAGCAACCGCGCGCGTCCCACCGGGAACGGCAACGACCAGCTTGACCGGGTAGATGACAGTGTTTCCGTTGGCATCGATGTCGAGAGCAATGTCGAACGACGCGAAACCGTCGACCCGGACTATCTGCCGGGTGGTGATCGCGATGCCGCTCGGATAGGAAGGCGGCGTTCCGGACAAGGACCACAGCGACAAAGTGTCGACGAACGTCGGTATCGTTGCCTTGAGGCTGGCAACATTTCCGCAGGCATTTAGAAGTACCACGACGCACATCGTCGCGAGGAGGGCGAGGCGAGCTTTCATGCTATTATGAGACAGATGGGAAACTGGAGGGTTGCTTCTCGATAATACCCCGTAACTTACGACAGTTCAAGCGATTGCCCTGCTTGACTTCACTCTTTCTGCTTCCTAGCTTCGCAACTTCTCCCCTATCAAATGCCGAACATCAGAGATTTTACGAGCGCTCTTCGACAGCGTCCCGGAGTTGATGCCGTTCTGGTATTGGGAAAAGACGGCCTGTTGATAGAAGGATTCGCGGCCCCAGGTCTCAATACCGAAGACCTCGCGGCTCGCGTTCCAGCGCTCGTGACGGAAGCGGAGAGTCTCGGAAAGGCGACCATGCAGGGTCCGCTGAACACCGCCATTCTGGAGCACCAGAAGGGATACGCGATCATCGCAGCCCTCGCTGACGAGACCCTGCTGCTCGTTCTGCTGAGGCCCTCCGCCGACCTCGGAGGATTACTATTCGACGTGAGACGCTATCGCGGCAATATCGCTTCGCTGATCTGATTCATGACTGATCCGACGACAAGACTCTGTCATATCCTGGTCGCTGACGACGAGCCACACATCGGGCGCATCATCAAGATGAAGCTCGAGCAAGGTCCGTTCAGGGTGAGTCTCGCCTACGACGGACAGGAGGCTCTCGACTTCATTAACAACGACCAGCAGGTCGATCTCGCGCTGCTGGACCTGATGATGCCGAAGCTGAGCGGCCTGGACGTGCTTCGTCAGGTTCGCGAACAGGAGCGCTTCAGGTTGCTGCCCTGCATCATTCTAACGGCGGGCGGCGACGCCAAGCACGAGCGAGATGCGCTCGCACTTGGCGCCACGCAGTTTCTTACCAAGCCATTCAGCCCGAAGAAACTCTACGCGCTCGTCGCGCGTCTCACTGGAGCGCCTGACGAAGCGGGAATAATCACCGAGTGAGCCGGTGGGCGGTGGTTCTGGCCGGTGGTACAGGCTCGCGGTTCTGGCCCTTGAGCACGCCGGAGAAACCCAAGCAGCTTCTGCCTCTGGTGACGGAAAGGCCATTGCTCCACGACACCGTCTCCAGGCTTCGGCCAATCGTCGACCCCGACCACACTGTCATCCTTACGAACGCCAGCCTTACAAAGGCCATTGGCAAATTGCTGCCCGAAATTCCGCGGCAAAACATAATCGCCGAACCGCAGCCAGCTGGCACGGCCGCCGCGCTGACCTGGGCAGCGCTCACGATCGAGCGCCGAGCTGGACGTGATGCGGTAATGATCTGTGTACACGCGGACTGGGCCATCGCTGACGACGAGCGATTCCGCGAGACACTGCTCGAGGCGGAGAAAGTCGCGGTCAAAACCGAGTCGCTGGTCACTGTCGGAATCGTTCCAACCCGTCCCGATCCCGGATTCGGGTACATCCAGCCGACTGACCCAGTCACCGGCAGACCGTCCGCTGTGAAGCGGTTCGTCGAGAAACCGGATCGGGCGCGCGCTGAGGAAATGCGCAATGACGGTTATCTCTGGAATTCCGGAATCTTCGTGTGGCGCGTCGGGGATTTTCTGGATGAAGTGGACGAGCTCACGCCCGAGCTCGCCGCAGCCGTGCGTCACGGCCGGTCGGGCGATGCGTCGCAGTTCTTCGCCAGCGTCATCATGCCGGTCTCGGTGGATGTCGGGGTCCTCGAGCGCAGCAGCAAAGTCATGGTTGTCGCTGGCGATTTCGGCTGGGACGATGTAGGAACGTGGGGTGCCCTCAGCCGGGTGCGAAACAAGGACGAATTCGGCAACGTTACCACAGGCGACGCCCACCTGCTCGACTGCGCTGACAACGTAGTCCACGCTGATTCAGGCCAGGTGGTGATGTATGGCGTGAACGATCTGGTGGTCGTTACAAAGGATGGGCTGACGTTGGTGACCACGACCGACAAGGCCTCGGATTTGAAGCGATTGATGGAGTCTCTTTCCGCTGCGGAGCTGGAGAGGTCATGAGCGCACTCTATTTCTACGACGACGTGCGGGCCCGTCAATTCGAGCCGTTCGCTCTCACGCGACCCGTATCAGAGCTGCGCGCCGGCACTTCTCTCATCCGCAAGCGGTGGGAGCGCGCGACAGGCTTCGCCAGCGCCGGCTTCATAAGCTCACCCCATCTCGCGAATTTCGACGAAGGGAGTGCACCGCCAGCGATGGCGCCCAAGTCCGAGATTCCCGCCGGCTCCGTCGTCGTGAATTCGCGTTTCGTGATCCCGCTCGACATCAAGCTGGACAGGTTCGATCTGCTCATGTGCGAAGGCATGGCGGGCGCCGTGCGGCTCGCGAGATCGATGCCGGTCTCGCAGTTCGCGGATGGGTCCATCGA
>DATCPG010000237.1:0-2045 GCA_036570225.1 Gemmatimonadaceae bacterium
CTACCTGGGCGCGCTGGACTCGCTCGGCACGATCGCAACAGGCAAGATCGCGGACCTCGTGCTGCTCGACGCGAATCCCCTCGACGACATCCACAACACGACACGCATCTCGGTCGTGATTGCCAACGGACGGGTGTTCGACTCGACCGCCCGGGCTGACTTGCTGAAGCACGTCGCAACCGCGCTCAAGCGCGACTAGGCCGGCAGTCGTTCCGCTTCCGCGTCCTCTGCGCCAACGGGCTCGCTTTTGCGCAGCCGCTCGTACAGGGCTGCGCTCATAGCCGCGACGAATAGTCCCACGGTCCACCCGCCGACGACGTCGGTTGCCCAGTGCACGTCCAGATACAATCGCGTGAGACCAACGATCAGCGGAACGATCCCGCCGATCAGAATCGCCGCGGGCCAGGAGATGATCCGTTCCCGGGCGAGCACATAACATAGCGTGACCATCACCGCCGCCGATGTCGCCGCGTGTCCGCTCGGAAAGGAAAAAGTTTTCTCGTTGAACAGGGCGGCTCCGGCGGGACGGGCGCGACCAAAAAGGAACTTCATCCCGCCAGCCAAAAGGCCACCGGCCGCCGGGGCGGCGACCATGACGCCCGCCTTGCTGCGGCCGGGTCCGCGGTAAAACCAGATGCCTGCCGCGATTGCCACGATGACCATCACGGTCGGTGAGCCGATCCACGTAAGAATGGCGGCGATCTTGTACACCGCCGGATTCTGGTGCGCCAGGAACCATCCACGAACTGCGTCGTCGAATGCGCCGGTCGATTTTGCCGCCACATCCTCACCGACATCAGCGAATATCGCCAGCGCGATCGCCGAGACAATCGCGATGAGGGTCCAGTAGGTGAAGAGTTTCTTGAACCAGTCGCGCACCCGATGCCGGCGCGCGGAAGTCTGTCCGGTGCTCGTCACGAAGAGAGTGGCACGCTGGCCGCCGCCGCGATGAGCGGGCGCGGTACTCTTCTTCTCGTCGCCTCTCTGATTCGAATGCGAAGCGCTCGGCGAGTTCTTCGGGCGCGAACCAGCGAGAGAAGGGCGCCGGCCCAGCTCCAGAGAATCCAGGAAAGCCTTTCGCGGAGATTCATGGTGCGGATCATCAGTACCCCAACGGCGACGCCGCCCACTGCGGCCTCAATTCTTCCCGTTGGCGGTCCGACGGTTCTCCGCGCGAATACCTCTATTGTCCCGGGCGAGCGCGCGAGAAGGGTTCGACGAATCGCTTGATCGAGCAGAGTCGGAGTCATCGTTCGCCATCCGGGAATGCGCAACACGCTCCACGCCGGAGCAGCTCGGCCCCACCCATGATTGTCGGAGCCCGCGACCGGTGCAAGGTGCTGCTTGTCAGCAAGGGCGAGGATTTCCTTTTTGTCTTTGCTCGTTTGTGCCAACCCGCGAGGGGAGCCATCAGAGACCTCTATGGCCGCCAGACGCAATGCGCCGGTGTATTCGCTCGACGGAACCTGAGCGAACTTCGCCGGGATCGTGAGAAGAAGAATTGGCGGGACCGAGCTACCGTCGGTCTTGACCAGCGCTCCTTTCAGGTCTGCCGAAGTGATTCTCGTTCGAGCCGGGTCCGCGCCGATCAGTATCGGGTGTTCGCCGTCGTCTCGAAGCTCCACGCCTGGAAGAAGCGTCAGCCCAGCGCCGCCGAGCGATGGATTCCGTTCAGCCGCACTGAGCGCTCCATCGAACGTTTTGTGGTCCGTGATGTAGGCGACGTTGAATCCGGAGCTTTGATGCCATTCCCGATTTCGCTCCGCGTCGAAACCCGGTCGCCCGTCGTGCGAGGCGGATGTGTGGCTGTGAAAGTCCACCGCAATGAGATCCGGATCCCGGAGACCCAGCGCGGCCATCGGCCTTCTGGCAACGAGGATCAGTCCAACAATCGCGACCGTTCCCCCGATGAAGCGCAGACACGGAGCAATCGTGCTGAGAGCGCGGAATTCGCTCGGACGTCGCAACGTACGGATAATCGGTGGCGCAAAAAGAGCAACGAGGCAGAGCGCGAACGTGGCCCAGTACTGCGCGGGAGTGAGGAG
>DATCPG010000238.1:0-4895 GCA_036570225.1 Gemmatimonadaceae bacterium
GGAATACGGGTGGGAGATGCGCTTCGTCGGCGACACCTGCCGAATTCTGGGAGTGATTCCGGGGAGCGACGCGGAGGCCAAGGGGATGCACGTCGGAGATGCCCTGCTTGCCGTCGGCGGAATCCCTCTCACCCGCCGAAATCTTTGGCAGCTTCGCTACGCGATAAACCAGATTCAACCGCGCAACGGACTCGTGGTCTCGCTTCAATCTCCCGGAGGCGCCCCGCGCGAGGTCTACATCGCGGCGAAGTTGATTGAGCGCAGGCGCCTCCTCGATCTGGTGAACTCCTTCGATTTCATGGATCTCATTCGCGAGGGAGAGAAGGCGTGGGAGAACGAGGCCCCGCGCTCCATGGAAGTCGGCGATCGCGTGGTCGTGTCGCGCCCGCATTCATTCTACGGTTACAGGTCGTGGGCCGACGACATGATGGATCGCGCGCGCAACCGTGGGAACTTGATCCTCGATCTCCGCGGCAATCTGGGTGGCTCTGCCGAAATTCTCATACGCCTGATTGGGCGGTTCTACGAGAAGGACTTCGTCGTGTTCACCCAGGTGGGCCGAGACGGGCGCAAAGAGGTAGTTGCGAAGGGCGCGGGGAAGGACCGCTATCAGGGAGCGGTTATCGTTCTGGTCGATGCGGAATCCGCGTCAGCGTCTGAAATCTTTGCGCGCACGATTCAGCTGACGGGGCGCGGGAAGGTCGTCGGCGACCACACCGCTGGCGCGGTCCGGGAAAGCATGGGGTACCGCCATAGTATAGGGGCTGAAATAGTCGTCGCCTATGGGATGAGCGTCACAATCGCGGATGTGGTGATGCCCGACGGGGGAAAGCTGGAGAATGTGGGCGTGACTCCCGACGAGCTCGTTCTCCCGACTGGTGAGGACATCGCCGCTGGAAACGACCCGGCATTGGCGCGTGCGCTCACGCTGCTTGGCGTTCCTCAGACACCGAAGGAAGCCGGGAGGCTGCAGGACAAGAACTAACGTTGGCTGGGCAAGCAGGCTTCAGCGAGAACAGCGAGGTCGATATTTCGTTCACCCCTAGAGTCCCGCGAACACCTCGCTCAAGTCGATCACGACGTCAGTCTGCGCGATGCGCCGCCGAATCCTGTCGCGCACGACTCCGCTCCTTCCTTTAGCGGTGCATACCTCCACAGACCGGTCACGCCAGTCGACGAGCCACACCTGCTCGAGTCCGAGCGCGAAGTACGCATCGCGCTTGAACTCCCGGTCATAAATCCGGGAGGATCGACTTAGAATCTCGACCGCCAACCAATGGTCGGTGATCTTGCGCCAATCGGTCATGGGGCTGAAGCGCGCGGGATACACAAGAATGTCCGGTTGTAGTTGCGTTCTCGGCATCCGCACGACCGCGCCCGGGCCGACGACGTGCGCAAATCCGGGCTTTTGCAGGAATACGCCCAGCTCAACCTGAATGCGGTTCGCGACTACCTGGTGCACCGCAGCGGCCTGCGGTGTCACCAGCAGCACCCCGTCCAGCAGCTCGTATCGATTCCCGTCGTCCGGGAAGTGTTCGAGATCGTCGACGGTATAGAGCGGGACGGAAATGGCCATGGCCATACGCTACACTCGCAGCATTCGGTTTGTCCACTCGGCACGGTGGAAGCTCAAATGGAGAGCCAATCGCGGCGTAACCATTTCAATGCGCAGGCAATCTCGCAGATCTAGTAGTGAAACCGTGCCTGCAGGAAGTTCACGCGATCGTCGCTGACGAGATAAACCAGCCGGTCTTCGCCTGTGATCCGTCGAGACCAGATATTCGGGCCCATCTGCTTCAGGTGCTCGGGCTTTCCGATGCCGGAAAACGGATCTCGCATCACTGCCTCGATCAGATCGAAAACTCGTAGCGCTGTCTTCCGGTTTGTATCAACCCACCAGCGCAGATCCTCGAGGCACTCCGGTTCGATCACCAGGAGCCGCACTTTGCGTGAGGAAGTGTTGCGGCGACCTGAGCGAGTCATTCCGAAGCCAGAGTACTATTTCTCTCCACCCAGGCCCAGCTCATCGCGCAGGTCCTCGAGCGCGATTGACTTGGTCTGTCCGCGAAGTGCGCGCTGGAGCGCGGTAAGAAGTCTGGCGGCGTTCCTCGGTGATCGCAGCAGGTGGGCGGTTTCACGAAGGCCGTCCAGCTCCTCGGCGGGGAGAATTGCCATCGTTTGATGACCTCGGCGTTCCACTATCACAGGCTCCTGGGAGTTTTCGACCTTATCCCAGATCTCAGCCAGATTCTCTCTAAGTTTGCTGTATGACGTGGTACCCATTGAACGCCTCCCCAAGCGGACCGTTGCACTTGTACAGACTTATTGTACAAGTGCGACGCTCGAATTTCAAGAAGGTAATGCGCTACGACTTCTTCGCCTTTTCCATCGCTAGCGCTCGGAACTGGGCTGCACCTGGAGCACCCCGCTGTAGCACAAACCTCCGAGTTGGAGAGGACTTACAGGAGTCTGGAGATCAGGCGGCTCTAACGCCTCCAACCATCGGGCTATCTCTTCCTGAGATCCATCACCCAGATGTCCGCTTCGTGGCGACCGACGGTGAAATAGAAGTTCTTCCCGTCGGTGGTGAAATCGGGGCGGTACGCGGGGCGGTCGCGGTCGTCGAAGCGCACCACAATCGACGGGTTGCTGCCATCAGATCCGACCTGCGCGATGTCCTGGCTGCCGTCGGGCCGCTCGACACGAAAATAGATCTTCCGACCGTCGGCGCTCCAGGCTTCCACCGCGACGACGAGTCCGAGCGTAGCGGGTCGAACCAGAATCTTTTCCGGCCCTCCTCGAGCTGGCAGCGACCGCAGGGTCTGATCCATGCCGAGGTACGCAATGGACTCTCCATTTCTGGACCAGACCGGCATCCAGCCACCGCCAGTCGTCAGTTGTCTGAGAGGTCCTCCACTGGAAGGGGCAACGCAGATCTCGAAACGGCCAGTGCGATCCGTCCAGAAAACGAGTTGTTTCCCATCTGGAGACCACCCGCCGCCGAACTCCTGCGCGGGTCCGCTCGCAATCACACGCTCCCCCGATCCATCGGACGACATTACGTACGAGTCGCGATTCCCCGCTCGCCAGGTATGAAATGAAATCTGGCGCCCATCCGGCGACCAATGCGGGCGGAAATCATCTGCCGGGTTTCGCGTCAGCTGTTGAAGCCCACTCCCATCCAGGCGCATCTTGTAGATGTCGCTATTCCCCGAGCGGTCGGAATCGAAGGCGATCCATTGCCCGTCCGGACTTACGTTGAGAGCCTCGATTCGCTCCGAGGCAGATGTGATCTGATGGGCCAGCTGGGTAGAAGCCGCACCCACCACTGGAATCGGCACCGACCAAATACCAACCGATGTATTCCACAGCGAGTAGGCGACGCGATCGTCGCCGCCCACGGCAATGCCGTGAATCTTGAGACCTGTGGTCAGTCGCTGGGGTGCGCCTTCCGTACGGTTCCCACGAATTCGCTGGTAGTAAAGGTCGCGCCCGCCGCGCATGTTGGAGACGTAAAAAATCCCGTCGCCATCGTTGGTCCACACCGGGCTCACGCCATGATAAATCGAATCGGTGATCGCGGTCGCGCCGGTGCCATCCCTGCCGACGATCCACAACGAAGATGGTGCAATGTTCCCGAATTGCGCCGTGGCGTACACAAAAGCCGAATTGCCCTGGACATAGACCAGCCTGCTGTCATCGGGAGACCACGAGATCGAATGCGGCGCGCGAGCGGCTAACACCATGCGCTTGTCGATCCCATCTGCATTGGCGATCCAGATCGTATCCTGCGCCGCGTAGACGAGGGATTTTCCGTCGTGCGACCAGGCGGGACTCGTCGCGACGTTCGTGACTCCGGCCTCCCTGTTCACCACTCCGGGACGATCTACCAGCCGCTGCGGCGTGCCGCCGAGTGCAGGTACTGATGCAATGCCCGCGGAGTCGACGTACACCAGCTTTGACCCGTCGGCTGACCACTGCGGCGCTCGGCCGCTGGCGAGACGGATCGCTTCGCCGCCGCTGACCTGTCTGACGTAAATGCTGGTGTGTGCCGGCTCTCCACCGGCGTAGGCAAGCATCTTCCCATCGGGGGAAAGCGCTGGTGTTATTTCGATGCCTGGGTCATTTGTCACTTGCTGGGTGGCAGCAACCTCGAACTCGGGCCGGTTTCCGTTCAAGTAGCGACCGGCCATCAGGCTTCCGAGAAGGAGGACCGCGGCGATGCCGGCGAACACCAGAACTTTGCCGCGTCTGCCGCGAACACGCGCGGGCGGGAGCGCTACAACGTTCCCGCTGCTCGTGTCGACGGTCTCGAATCCTTCGCGCAATTCCTTCGCTGTCTGGAATCGATCCGCCGGGTCCTTTTGGAGACAACGCATGACGGCGTTCGCCATCGTCGCCGGCACATTCCCGCGATGCTGCGTGATTGGTACCGGCGCTTCCATCACGTGTTTGACGAGCACCTGCTGCTGCGTAGTACCAGTGAATGGAGGTTGTCCTGTCAGCACCTCGTAACCAACGACTCCCAGCGCGTAGATATCGCTGCGGTGGTCCGCCATCGGATCGGCGGTCGCCTGCTCGGGCGACATGTATGTAGGCGTGCCGAGTGAAACACCGGCTGAAGTAAGGTTCGATTGGCCTGTCGCGGCGCTCAGCGCCTTCGCGACACCGAAGTCCGTGACGAGCGCGTGATGACCGGAGAGCAGAATATTTTCCGGCTTTATATCGCGGTGAGCGACACCGTGCTCGTGAGCGTACTCGAGGGCGTCGGCGACATCGCGCAGGATGCGAGTCGCCTCGGGGACCGGGAGCGCGCCGGCGCGCTGGAGACGCGAGCGGAGTGTCTCGCCCTGGATGCGGGGCATCGTATAGTAGAGCAGCCCGTCCTTCGCAGC
>DATCPG010000239.1:0-12801 GCA_036570225.1 Gemmatimonadaceae bacterium
GGCCCAGGCCGAGAACTGGTTCGATTCACCCCGGGTGCGCGCCGCTGCGCTCGGGTGCAGCATCGACTCCAGCGTCGCTCAGGTCGTACCCGTCCTCGATCCGTCGCGGAATGAATGGCATCGCCTTCCCGCCGAGGACGCGGATGGCGCGAGTGAGGAGAGTGGTCGAGGCGATCCCATCTACGTCGTAGTCGCCATGGATGAAAACGAGCTCCTGATCACGCACGGCGCGCGTCAGACGCTCGACGGCGTTGTCCATCGACAGGAAATCCAGAGGGTCGTGGAGCTTGTCGAGCTTCGGACGGAGGAAGAGCTTCGCGTCCTCCGCGCTAACGTAACCGCGAATGAGCAACAGTCGGCAGGCGACTTCGGGCAGCGACAGCGCCTCGGCGAGAGCTTTCACAGCTTGTTCGTCGGGCGCCTCGGGCAGAATCCAGCGCGCGGGACGTGTGGGCCGCGCGGATGCAAGTGTCGTCACTTCCGCTTCACGCCCCGTCAGCAGCGTAAAGAAGGACGCCGCAGGCTTCGCACACTTCGATCTGTCCTGTTCCCGACATCATGTTGCGACGTTGAAGGGGCACCGCGGTATCGCAATGCCCGCATGAGCCACCGCGCAGCGGGTAGATCGCCTGATCTCTCTTTCCGCGGATGCGATCGTATTTTCCGAGCATTGGCCGCGAGACTGCTCGCGCCTTTCCGTTTCGATCGGCGAGGGCGTCGTCCAGCTCCGTTTTCAATGCCGCTCTTTGCGATTCGATCGCCGGACGGGTCTCCTCCTGTTCCATCTCCACTTCCGCCAACGTGTTCGTCGAATTCGTCACCGCGGTGTTCATCTCAGTGATTCGCCGTCCGATAATCGCCAGCTCGCTCTCGTCCTCGGCCATCAATCGCCGCGTCGACTCCACCTGTGCGGTCGCGGCAGTCGCTTCGCGCATCCGCTTCACGTCCTCCAGCTGGTGAAGATTCCGCTCCTGCATCGTCTTGTGTTGCGCCAGCCGAGCCTGCAGCTCGCGCTGTTTCTTTTCCTCGGCCTGGACGAGCGTCCGCGCGCGGGCGAGAGCAGCAGCAGCCTGATCGCGCCGTTTGTCCAGCTCCGCGAGCTTAGGGTCGAGTGCGCGCATCTGAGCCTCGATTGCGCGAATTTTCAGATCGTCCTGTTGCAACGCCAGTAGCGCTTCAACTTCCTGTTGCATTTGTTCTCCGTTTGGTCATCGGGCGCCAGTTCGTCGGAATTTCTTGTAGTAGTTCTTTCCAGTGGCATTCAGCTCGTGTCTGATCTCTTCCTTTTCCGCGATCAGCTTGTCCTTCTGTGCACCGTCCGCGAGCGGGATGATTCGATCGAGCTCCGCCGCCCGCAAATCCAGGTCACGCGCGAGTAGCGTCGCGAGGCTGTCGCTGATGGTGCGCTCCGCATCCATTTGATACGAGCCTTCTGCGATGATGTCTTCGAGCAGGCCTATACCTTCTTCGTCCAGAGTTGCCGAGACCTCTTCAAGAGAGGAATCGGAGCCGGACGCAACGAGTGCATGGTAGATCGCACGATACTGCGGATCACGAAAGCTTTCCTCGCCGAGTTTTTCGGCGATCTGCTCAACCCGTGAGCGATTGGCGAGCATCGCTCGCACGAGCTCGCGCTCTGCCGAAGCGCCGCGCTCGCCGTGCTGCGCCCTTCTCTCTCCGCGACGGACAGCCCCGCTGGGAGATATCCGGGGAGCCGGTGGCTTCGCAGGCGCCCCAGCAGATGGCGGAGGCGCGCCTCTGCCAGTGAGCTCTCGCTCGAGAACTTCACGCGCGACTCCGCTCACCTCGCTCGCGCGGGACAGATACAAGTCCCGCATAATACTGTCAGCTGTTGCACGGACAGTGGGAAGAAGGCGATCCAGAGCCCTCCGCTTCTTCTGGAGCTCGGAGAACATCCCCGCGCGCTCGAGGAGCTGGATCTTGCGCTCGAAAACGTCGATCGAGTCCTTGAGCCGTGCATTGAGAGCGGCAGGACCGTTGGTCCTGACAAAGGTATCCGGATCCTCGCCCTCGGGAAGCGTTACAACCCGCACCGATGCTCCCTGTCGAAGCAGCTCGTCTCCTGAGCGAAAGGTCGCCTTGAGGCCTGGCTTGTCGCTGTCGTAGAGTAGAAAGACGTTCTTCGTCAGCTTCTTCAGCAGCGCCGCCTGCGTATCGGTCAGTGCCGTTCCCATCGCGCCGACGACAGTGGTCACCCCAGCAGCCATGAGGCGTACTACGTCGAAATATCCTTCGACGACGAGCACCTGGTCCTCGCGCCTGACATCGTTTTTCGCCCAGTTCAGCCCGTAAAGCGTCTTGCCTTTGGTGAACACGGGCGACTCGGGAGAGTTTAGGTATTTCGGCTCTCCGGGCCCGAGTATCCGTCCGCCGAAGCCAATGTTGCGGCCCATCGAGTCGAGAATTGGAAACATCAGACGACCGCGAAAGCGCGGACGTGGCTCGCTTCCATCATCGCCCGGTATGAGCAGCCCCGCGTCGACCTGACGCTTCTCGTCGAAGCCGAGCGTGTTCATGTAGTTCCGGAGCAGCCCGATCTCGCGCGGCGCGAAGCCAATGCCGAACTGGTCGGCTACCTCGCGATCGATACGTCGCCCAGTCAGGTACTCCCGCGCCGATTCGCCGAGCGGATCGTCCCACAGCATGGTGTGGAAATAGGAGGCAGCGGTCGCATTTACCTCCCAGAGCGGCTCGCGTGGATCCGGACCCTCGCGGTGCGTCTGAACTTCGCGAACCTGGATTCCCGATTTCTCGCCTACCATCTTCACGGCTGCCGGCCACTCGACACCGAGTCTCTTCTGCAGGAAGTGAAAGACGTCGCCGCCTTCGTGGCAGACGAAGCAGTAGTACATCCGCTTTTTCGGCGAGACCGAGAAATTTCGGTGCGTGCCCTGGTGGAACGGACACGGCCCTCTGAAGTCGGTGCCGACACGCTTGATGTTGACGTACTCGCCGATGATCTGGACGATGTCGGCGGCGTCGCGGACCTGCTCGACTACTTCGTCGGGAATCACTTGAGCTCCACCACGGTGACGCCCGCGCCGCCCTCGTTCCAGGCGCCGAGTCGGAACGCAGTGACGCGCGATTCCTTGCTCAGCATCGCGGTCACGCGCTCGCGCAACGCGCCGGTTCCCTTGCCGTGGATTATCCGGATGCTCTTGAGATCGGCGCGCACGGCAGCGTCAACCGCGTGCATCACAATGCCTTCCACTTCGCCGACGCGCATCCCGCGCAGATCGATCTCGCTGGCGACGTGTACGTCGGGGATGTCGCCGCTCACCGCCACCGCCACCTGAGGTGCGGCGGCGTCGGCGCTCGACAATCGGAGCGAGCGACGTGGAACCGAGAGCTTCATCACTCCCACGGCCACAATCGCCTCTCCATCGCGCACTTCGAGAACTCGACCGACCTTGCCTCCCAGAGTTTCGACCTCCACAAAATCTCCGACACTCACGTCGGCCTCATCATTTGCGCCGCGCACGGTTTCCGCCGGACGGTCGAGACGATCGAGCTCGCGTCCCTGCTCGTTCGCCAGCTGCTCGACACGCTTCCTTGCCTCTCGGGCCGCTTCCTCGCCGGCTTCGGACGCGGATTTGAGCTCGCGAATGGTGCGTTCGACCTCGGCGCGCGCTTCAAGAAGATATCTCCTCGCTTCCTGTCGTGACGCGCGCTCCGCATCCCGCTCGCGCTGTGTGACGTTCTTCTCGCGTTCCGCGACTCTCCTCGCGCGCTCTTTCACGTCTTCCAGAACTTCTTCGGACTCCCCCCTGTTTGCCGACAGCTCCTTTTCCCGTGCTTCGAGCTCGGCGAGGAGTGCCGTCACTCTACGCTCACCGGACGGAATCCGCTGCTCCGCCCGATCCAGCACATCGCTCGGAAGGTTGAGCCGGCGCGCGATGCTGATTCCGTAAGACCGCCCCGGAATTCCCTTGATGAGCCGATAAGTTGGCGCGAGCGCCACTGGATCGAACTGGAGCGACGCATTCACGACTCCGTCTACCTCGGACGCCAGCTCCTTGAGCGCGCCGAGGTGGGTCGTGGCGACGGTCAGAGTCCCGCGTGCGGTGAGCGCTTCGAGGATTGCTCCGCCGAGCGCGGCACCCTCGATCGGATCGGTGCCTGAGCCGAGCTCGTCGATCAGCACCAGGGAATGCGCGGTGGCGGAGCTGAGGACTTCGACCAGGTTCTTGAGGTGGGCGCTGAAGGTCGAGAGGCTGGCAAGGATCGACTGCTCGTCGCCGACGTCGGCGTAGATGTTGTCGAATATCGGGATGCGCGAGCCGAGGGCGACAGGTGCGGGAATTCCCGACTGAACGAGCGTTGAGAAAAGTCCCAACGCCTTGAGGAGGACCGTCTTGCCACCGGTGTTGGGCCCGGAGATGAGCAAAGTGCGCTCATTCGGGAACATCTCCAGATCGAATGAAACGACTTCGATACCCTGCGCGATGAGAAGCGGGTGTCGGCCTTCGACGATCGCGAATCCTTCGGTGGAATCCGCCAGCTCGGCCGGAGCACACCGGAATTCCACGGAGTAACGCGCACGCGCAACGAGAGAGTCGAGAACGATTAGCGCTTCCAGGCTATCGGCGAGTTCCTCTCTATGGGGCCTCACCTTTTCGGTCAGCTCGGCGAGAATCCGCTCGACCTCTTCGATTTCCTCACTCTGCAGCTCGCGAATCCGGTTGCCCGCCTCGACCGCGGCCGGAGGCTCGACGAACAGAGTTCCGCCGGTTTGCGAAGCGTCGTGCACAATTCCCCCGACCGCGCTCTGTGCTTCACGACGCACCGGGATCACGTACCGGCCATTGCGGACGGTGACCGACATGTCCGCGACGCGTTGGTGCGACTCGAGCTTCGCCATCGCGCGCTCCAGCAGCTTGATCAGCTCGCCCTGCGACCCTTTCAGCTCACGGCGAATCTTGCGCAGCTCGCCGGAAGCGTTGTCGCTGACCTGGCCTTCCTCGTCGATCGCGCGCGCGATTGCCTCCTCGAGCCCCTTGTTGGAAGCGAGCGCCTGAATCTGTTCGGCCAGCACGGCGGTTGCGATCCCGCTGGCTCGCTCGGCGCGCAGCGACTCACGCGTCGCGCGCGAGCTCTGCAACAGTCGCCCGAGCGCGAGAAGGTCCAGCGCCGCGAGCGAAGCTCCTTCTACACGGAGTCGCGTGAGCGCCGATCTCGCGTCGGGGACTCCGCGCAGTGTCCAGGGATCTTCAGCGGAAATGAGACCCCTCATAGCGGCGACGCGTGCGTGCTCGCGCTCGATCGCGTCACGGTCCGTCACCGGAGCAAGCTCGCGCACCCTTTCCGCGCCAAGCGGCGACGTCGCTCTCTCCGCGATGAGCGCGAGAGTGCGTGGAAACTCGATGACGTTGAGCGCGTGTGTATTCATACCTGGAAACAACTATGCAGAGCAGAGATCGCGGAGCACTACGAAGTCTTATACACCAAAACGGCAAAACCCGAGCTTGCGAAGGTCGTCGCACACTCGGGCTTTGTACTTCTCCGGGGGGCCGTCTTCACCCCTGTTTGCTCAGCTCCTCTCGAGCAATGGCGTTGATCGTTCCGCCTTCCGCCCGACCCTTGAACTGGGGAAGCACTTTGCCCATGACCGCGCCAATCTGGGTTGCCCCGCCGGCGATGGCAGCACGCACGGCTGAGCGTAATTCTTCATCGCTGACCTGCGCGGGGAGGTATTTCTCGAGGGCTGCCGCCTCCGACGATTCCTTGTCGGCAAGGTCTTTCCGATCTCCCTTCGTGTACATCTCCACCGATTCGCGCCGGCGCTTGATCGACTTGCGCAGGACGTCGATGACGTCCGCGTCGGTCGGGTCCCGTCTCAGCTCGATCTTCTTGTTCTTGACCTCTGAAAGGACCGTTCCCAGCAGGAGTGTCGCAGCCTTGTCCTGGGCCTTTCTGGATGAATTCAGATCGCCCTGAAGGCGGGCGAATAGCTCGGACATTCCCTAGACGTGGCGGGTGCGGCGGTTCTTACGCATGGCCGTGTTCAGCTTGCGCTTTCTGCGCTCGCTCGGCTTCTCGTAATGACGGTGTTTGCGGAGATCGGAGAGGATACCCGCTTTCTCGCACTTCTTCTTGAAGCGCTTGAGCGCGCGCTCAAAGTTCTCGTCGTCATGGATTATGACTTCCGACAAATTCTACTTCCCCCCTTGATGGCGTTTGGTCGCCGGATATGGGACAGATTGTAAAGGTACCGCATTTCAAAGCATGGTCAAGCTTGTAAGCCGCAATCCGATATGCAGTTGGAGAATAGCCGCGCCTTGTCCGGTCGCACTTCGTTGGCGACCTCAGAGGCTAGCCGGGTGGCCAGCTCATCTCCCGCCCGCCGAGCAGGTGTATGTGCAGGTGATCCACGCTTTGGCCGCCGTTCTTTCCGGTGTTGATCACGGTTCGATAACCGTCTTTGGAGATCTTCTCCTGCCTCGCAATGGCGGCAGCGAGCGCCATCATCCGTCCGAGCAGATCGAACTCCGAAGCATCGTCGAGCGATCGAACGTGTTTCTTCGGAATGATGAGGATGTGAACCGGAGCCTGGGGGTTCAAATCCCTGAACGCAGCGATCTCCTTGTTGTTCGCTACCATCTGCGCGGGGATCTCCCCGTGCGCTATTCGGCAGAAGATGCACGAGTCAGCCATTGGATTGCCTCGAGAGTGCAAGCGATGCGGCGGCGATCGCTACGGCGGCGACGCCTGCCGTCTCAAAACGTAGCGTGCTGTCGCCGAGCTTCACAGGCAGAAAGGCGGCCCCGATAAACGCGTCCCGCTCTGCCTGCTCCATTCCTCCCTCGGGACCGAGGGCAATCGTGATAGGAGTGCGCATGGGAACACCGACCATGGGCTCGCCGTCCTTTGCAAGAAGCAGTCGCGTTCCCAGAGGCGCGGCGGCGACGGCGCGCTCGACGGTCGACTCCGGAAAAACGTCGGGGAGCCAGCCGCCACCGCTCTGGATGAGCGCCGATGTCATGCGCGCCCTCACTTTCGCCTGAAACGTCGGACCCTCGCCGCGAGGGGACACGCTCTTCGATCTTCGCCAGACGACGGGCCGCCAGCTCGTCACGGTAAGCTCAGTCACCTTCTCCGCCAGCCACAACATCCGCTCACGATCCGCGACTGGTGCGAGAAGGTGGATCGGCGCTGGCCGCGGGAGGTCGCTCGTCTCACTGATGTCCACGAGCGCCGAGCTTTTCGAGATTTTGACCAGAGTGCCAACCGCAGCTTTCCCGGCGCCGTCACGAAGCGCCACGCATTCGCCGATTCCAACTCTGGCAACGCGAATGTGGTGCGCTGCCTCCTCCGACAAAGTGATCGTCGCGCCGACGGTGAGCGTGTCGGCGGCAAAAAACGTCGCTACCGCGGCGCGATCTGTACACTCCACCAAGCGCCCTCCGTATCTTCGCGTTCGACTGTCCAGCCATCAGCATCCATTGCCGCCAACATATTCTTCCGCTCTTCGAGCAGAATACCGGAAAGGATGGCCTGCCCACGCGCATCTAGCGATGCCCGGATGGTCGGAAGAAGGGCGATGAGCACAGATGAGATGATGTTTGCGAGCACGACCCGCACCGGCGCCAGGAGTGGAAGCAGCAGAGTGGCATCGCCTTCGATCACTTCCACGATCTCTCCGACACCGTTCACCCGGACGTTCTCTTCTGCGTTTCCGATCGAATCGGAGTCCATCTCGATCGCCATCACACGCCTTGCGCCGAGTTTCGCCGCGGCGATGGAAAGTACGGCGCTGCCGGCTCCGAGATCGGCGACGACGTCGCCGGATTCGACAACGCCCTGCATCAGTCGCATCACGCCGCGAGTCGTGGCATGCTCACCAGTCCCGAACGCCATCGCGGGATCGATGACGATTGTGGTGTTGTCATCGAAATCACCGGCGAGCCATGGCGGCGCGATCACCAGTCTCCCGACGTGATGAGCGGAGACTGAGGCGCGCCATTCGGAGTAGTCGGTCTCAGGTGCTTCGGAGACTGCTATGTCGGCGCGCGGATCCGCCATCATCACGGCGTCTCGAATGTCATCTATTCGCGCGTCCGACGGAAAATGGGTTACGACGGACGGTCCGTCCTCCTGGATTCCCTGCGATCCCGATTCGAAGAGCGCCGCGATTACTCCGTCACGGTTGGAATCCGGAGTAATTCGCAGCGCGATCCAGGTCACGCGCCGAGTGATTCCTTCAGCTTGGACCAGAGCCCCTTGGGACGGCTCTCGGGAATCTTCTGGATCTCAGCGAGTCTCCGCAGCAGCGCCGACTCTTCCTCGGAGTAGGCGTCAGGTGTCCATAGCTGCAGTCTCACGTGGAGGTCGCCCGTCGAGCTCGCGTTGATCCTCGGCAATCCCCGTCCTCGCAGATTGAACACCTGCCCGCTTTGAGTTCCACCAGGTACCTGCAGGGTCACCGTTCCGCCGACCATAGGCACTTCGACGTTTGCGCCGAGAGCGAGCTGCGGGTACGTCACCAGCACCTCGGTGTAGAGATCTTCGCCGTCGCGCTCGAACCGTAGATCTTCCTCCACCTCGAAGACGACGAGGATATCTCCCGCCGGCCCGCCACGGGGCCCGACGTTGCCAACGCCACGCATGGTCATGTACTGACCCGTCGCCACCCCCGCAGGAATCCGAACGGAGATCTGCTTTTCGGTTCTGACGCGCCCTTCGCCTCGGCACTTCTTGCACGGCGAAGCGATTATCGTCCCCTCGCCAGAGCACGCTGAGCACGGCGCGACGCTTATCACCTGGCCGAAGAACGAGCGCTGCGCGCGCCGCACTTCTCCGCTACCGGCGCAGGTTGAGCACGTGAGCGGAGACGTTCCTGGCTCAGCACCCCTTCCGTCGCAGCGGTCGCACGGCTCGAGCAGCTTGACGGTCACGGTCTTCTCGACGCCCGTTGCAACTTCACCGAGCGTCAGCGGCATCGGCAGCTTGATATCGGATCCAGTGCGTGGGCCACCTGCGCGACCGCCGACTCCGCCAAAGAGGTCGCCGAATCCGCCCAGCCCTCCCAGATCGCGCATGAAGATGCTGAGCGCTTCGGAGAGATCCACGTGATGGAATCCGCCCGCGCCGCCGCGCAATCCGGCCTCGCCGTAACGATCGTAGAGCGCTCGCTTGTTCGGATCGCGCAAGACGTCGTATGCCTCCGTGATCGCCTTAAACCTTTCCTCAGATTCCTTCGACCCGTTATTCCGGTCGGGATGGCATTCCATCGCGAGCTTGCGATACGCCTTTTTTATTGCCTCGTCGCCGGCACCGCGCTGGACGCCGAGCGTTTGATAAAAATCAGCCATGGTTTCTGGAATTCTCCTTCAGTAAATCCGTCACCAGCTCCGACGTGTGTGTCACGAGCGAGATGACCTTGTCGTACGGCATGCGGGTCGGACCGATGACGCCGATGACGCCTGTCAGTGGCCCAGCGTGATACGAAGCGGTGACGACCGTGAAGCTCGCAAGCTTCGGGTCGCTGTGCTCGTTGCCGATCGTGATCGAGACACCGCCCGTCTCGCTACGACGACGCAACAGCTCGCCGAGTTTCTCGCGCGTCTCCGTGAGCGCCACCAGCTTTCGCATGTTGTCAATGCTGGCGAATTCGGGCTGCTCGGCGAGAACCGATGCCTGTCCCAACATAACGGTGTCGACGCTGGGCTCCAGTGCACTCTCGAAAAGCTGATCGCCTTCCTCGATGAAGACGTTGAGGAGATGCGATGCCTCCGGAGTCGGTCCGATGTCGCGCAGGCGATCGCCCAACGATGAGCGAATCTGACGCAAGCTGAGCCCGGCCAACCTCTCATTGAGGACCTGCGTCACTTCAGCGATCGCCGCATCGGCGATCTCGCCCTGGACATCGACGAAGATCGTCCGCATGGCGCCGGCCGAGAGTGTGAGCGCCACGAGGAGTCGCTCGGATGAAAGCCGGATCAGCTCGACGTGCTCTAGAATCGCGTTGTCGAAGCGAGGGCCGAGTGCGATACCAAGTTCCTGCGTGATGACGCCCAGACTCTGGGCAGCGCGACGCAGAATAGCCTCAACCGCGGAACCGCCGGATGTGATCTGGGCCGTGAGCCGCTCACGCTGCCTGGCATCTGGCGCGCGGAGAGGAATCAGCGAATCGACGTAGACGCGATAGGCGATGTCGGTCGGAACTCGTCCGGCTGATGCATGCGGGTGGAAGAGGTACCCTTTCTCTTCGAGGTCACTCATCGTGTTGCGAATGGTCGCCGGCGAGACGCCGAGCCCGAATTTGTTGGCGAGGCTGCGAGAGCCGGCAGGCTCAGCCGTTTCGACGTAAGTCTGAATGACGGCTTCGAGAACTCGCCGTTCGCGCTCGTTCAGACCAGGGAGTGACATGCCTCAAATATAGCAGTGACTAGGGGTTGCGATTGATGCCGGGCTTGGCCGATTCGAGCGTCGCGCGGCTAAGTCGGCGGCGAGACTGTCGAGGCGGAGCCACCCGGTCGAGGTCAGACGAAGGGTTCGCGGGAAGCTGGAAGCGCGACGCAAGACGCGGGTCGCATTGCCTGGAACGTCAGGTTCGATTTCCGCCCAGCCCGCGGATCGCCACAATTCGGCGACAGAGAGCTCATGCTCTCCGATCTCTAGACCGCGTCGAGTTCGCAGTCCGAGATAGACTTCTTCGGCGTCGCGGTTTTCATCGGTGAGCAATTCTTCGCCGCCCAATGTCGGCTCGGAATTGGACAGTCGGCGAACCCATTCTGCGTAGGCCGCAACGTTCCAGCGCCGAGTGGCGCCATCGAATGAGTGCGCGGATGGGCCGACTCCGGCGTAGGGGGCCCCGGTCCAGTACGCCGAATTGTGTCGGGACGCCTTGCCGGGAAGCGAGAAGTTCGAGACCTCGTAGTGGTCGAACCCGGCGGCGGACATTGTCTCGTTCGCATGGAGGAACTCTTCCTCGTACTGATCCTCGGACCCTTCGACCACCGCGCCCCGATCGGCCCAGCGGGCGATTGGCGTGTGCGCTTCCACGGTGAGACCGTAGAGGGACACGTGCGCCGGCATTAGCCCAAGCGCGCGGTCGACATCGTTGTTCCAATCGCGGCTCAGGTGGGCGGGGAGCGCAAAGATCAGGTCGACCGAGATGTTGTCGATGCCGCCGCGCTTGATCGCCTTGACGGCTCGGGCGATCTGCGAGGAATCATGGCTTCGATGCATCCATTCCAGAACGCTGTCGTTGAAGCTTTGCGCGCCAAGAGAGATGCGGCTGACGCCAGCGGCCAGCCACTGGGCGACGGCGATGTCGTTCACGTCGTCCGGGTTGGCCTCGATCGTCACCTCGGCGTCGTTCGCGATCGTCGCTCGCTCACGAATTGCGGCGAGAACCTGCGCTACGCCGGGGCCGCCCAGGCGCGAGGGCGTTCCGCCGCCCAGGTAGACGGTGTCGAGCGTCGCATCGTCTATTGGCCCTTGAGTGAGCTCTGAGCGGAGAGCTTGTACGTACTCGTGGACCGGCGTGCGGGCGCGGACCGCGATCGAGAAATCGCAGTACGAGCAGCGGCGGGCGCAGAACGGGACGTGGACGTACAGGTGGCTCGGGGGCATCGTGGAATATAGGGCGACAGGCAGGTTCCAAAATGAACTGAACACAGGTGCCAGGTTCCAACTGCACTGAACACGGTAGGAGGTGCCAGAGATGCACAGGCGCCTGGTACCAGGTGCCTACGCCGAGACTTTACTACTGGCGTGATGGCGGAGGCAGGTCTCAGAACGTCACAGCGACAAGCCTCGCGTAATTTTCAGCTACCTGGCACCTGAGTGCGATCGGATCGCAATCGTAAAGTCTGGGCGTGGTAACCCGGCGCCTGGCACCTACGCCACTGACGCCTCTCACCGTGTTCAGTTCAGTTGGAACCTGTCTTACCTTCGCCGAATCTCTCCCCCTACCGAGCACTCGACCAGCCCCATGATCTCGAGCGACGTGATCGCCGCGAAGCATTCGGGCGTGCTCAACCCGCACTTGACCGATAGAGTGTCGACCTCGAAGTACCCGCCTGCCAGCGCATCCCACACCCGCCTCTCGTTTTCCGGCAGGTTCGGAGCGGGCCGATCCTCGGGAGCGGCCAGGCCAAGCAGCGCCAGCGCGTCGTCGACCGAGGCTATCATCACTGCTCCGTCGCGAAGGAGCTGGTTCGATCCCTGGGTCTGGGGCGAATCGATTGGACCGGGTACGGCGGCGACGACGCGTCCCAGCTCGAGCGCCTGTGCTGCGGTGTTGAGCGCCCCGCTCTTGAAGCCCGCTTCCACCACGATCGTGACCCGTGCAAGCGCGGCGATGATCCTGTTCCGCTTCGGAAAGGCACCCTCGTGCGCGTGTGCGCCGGGCGGGTTCTCGGACAGTACGAGACCATGCTCCGCGATCGAACGATGGAGCTGGCGGTGCCCGACTGGGTAGGGCACGTCGATCCCGGTTCCAAGGACAGCGACGGTGTTCCCTCCCTCCTCGATCGCCGTCCGATGGGCCGCGGCATCGATGCCCCTCGCCATGCCGCTGACCACCGATACGCCGGCGCGCACAAGAGTCCGCGTCAGGCTTCGCGCGGTCCGCTCCCCGTACCCCGTTGAGTTGCGGGTGCCGACGATAGCAACCCTCGGTTTGGCGAGCGCCGAGAGCCGGCCGATTCCGTACAAGGGGTCGGGCGGATGGGACAGATCGAGCAACTCGATCGGATACTCAGACGACGCTTTGTCCCAACGCTCGATGCGTTGTTCGACCCTTGTCGAACCGACCAAGCTGGGCTCTAATTC
>DATCPG010000240.1:0-7742 GCA_036570225.1 Gemmatimonadaceae bacterium
AGTTGATCGCCGTTCATGGCGATGCACATGGAGCAACCGGCTTCACGCCATTCCGCCCCCGCGTCTTTGAACACGCGATCCAATCCTTCGGCCTCCGCCTGTGATTTCACGCTGCGCGATCCGGGAACGACGAGCATTCTCAAACCGGGCGCGACGTGACGTCCGCGCATGACTGTCGCCGCCTGCCGCAGGTCGGAGATGCGCGAGTTGGTACAGCTTCCCACGAACACGACGTCGACTGCGTGTCCGAGTAATGATTGTCCGGGCTCGAGCGACATGTAGTGCAGCGCCTTGTCGAGATCCGCGCGGTCGGCGCTGTCCGCCTCGGCGGGATCGGGGACGTGCCCGTCGATGGGAATCGCCATCGATGGGTTGGTGCCGAACGTGATCATCGGCGCAAGGTCCCTAGCATCGAGGTGCACCGAGCGATCGTAGTGAGCTCCGTGATCGGTTACGAGACTCTGCCACCGCGAGAGTGCTGCATCCCAATCGTCGCCGGTTGGCGCGAACGGACGGCCCTTGATGTACTCACCGGTTTTCTCGTCGGGAGCGATGAGGCCCGCGCGCGCGCCCGCCTCGATCGACATGTTGCAGATCGTCATTCGCTGCTCCATGCCAAGCGCGCGGATGGCGGATCCGGTGTACTCGAGAACATGGCCCGTGGCGCCGCCGATGCCGATCCTGGCGATGACCGCGAGGATGATGTCCTTTGCGGTGACACCGGGAGGAAGCACTCCGTCGACGCGCACCTCCATCACTTTCGGCTTTCGCTGCAACAGCGTCTGCGTCGCGAGCACGTAACCCACCTCGGACGTTCCGATCCCGAACGCGAGCGCGCCGAACGCGCCGTGGGTGCTGGTGTGGCTGTCTCCGCAGACGATGGTCATGCCGGGCTGGGTGAGACCCTGCTCGGGCCCGATGACGTGGACGATTCCCTGCCGGCTGTCCTCGAGCCCGAAGAGATGGATTCCGAATTCGTCGCAGTTCGTCTCGAGTTGCTGGAGCTGCGCGGCGGCTTGTGTGTCGAGCACCTGGAGACGGCCGGCGGAGCGCGGCGTCGTTGGCGTCGAGTGATCCATCGTCGCGAGCGTGAGATCAGGACGCCGGACGCGTGCGCCGCGGTTGCGCAGTTCCGTGAACGCCTGCGGCGACGTCACCTCGTGCACGAGATGGACGTCGACGTAGAGCACCGCCGGGTTGCTCTCCGTCTCGGGGCGAACGAGGTGCTCGTCCCATATTTTCTCGAACAGAGTCTTGGGGGTGCTCATTTGTTGCGCATGCAGCGAGTGGTGTGGATCGAAGGAATGATTTGGGGAAATAAAAACGGCCCCGCGAATTACTCGAGAGGCCGGCCTGGTTTCGTCTGTTCGCGGGATTTACGCGCGTGCCAGCTGGTCGCCTCTCGGTCTAAGAGCCGCAATAAGTCGAAGGAGCTGATTCTGGGCGCGGAGGTTCATCACGCTGCCAATGTATTTGGAGTAAAGCAGAACTGCAACTGAACACTACCAGCCGGGAGCGGTCGGCGGGCCGGCCTTGGGCTGCTTGCTGAATCTTCGCGCCAATGGAAACCGCTCGCGGCCCAAAGCCGACCCGCACGAAGCTCCCGGCCGGTCGTGTTCCGTTGTAGTTGCAGTTATCGAGTTAGTACCCGCAATCCGAGTGCAGCCAGGCAAGAACTCGGCGCTCCAGGGCGATACGCCGATCGGAGAAGGTGTGATCCGTCGTCCACACTTCTTCGGTGAGATGCTTTGCTCCCGCCTGCCTTAGCGATGCGACGAATCGGGCGTGTCCCGCATTGCGGTTGTTGTCGAGCAAAAGAATCGTTCGACCGGCCAGCTCGGCGGCGTGGTGCGGAAGTGTCCATGCCTCGGCATTTGCATGGAGGCTGGCAAGCAATGAATCGCTCGATGCGTGGAGCGGGCCACCGGGCGCCGTGAGGGTGTTGGCGTAAACGATGAACGCGCTGTCCGTTCGCCGGGATGGAGTCGGGTCGCCACGGATGTACGTCATGTCCGCTGCCTCGAACCCGCCGACACAGGCAATAGTCGGATCGGCGGCTGCGCCGAGGAACGCGAGCCATCCGCCCATGCTGTGTCCGACGAGGGCGATGCGAGTCGGATCGACGCGAAGGCTACGCGCGACGTCCGGGGTCCGCAGGTACGAGATCGCCGACAGGACATCTTCCTGCGCATTCGCGAAGGAAAATGTTCCGCTGCTCCCCCAGTTCCCGCGATAGTCGAAGAACAGTGCGTTGATCCCGGCGCGGCGTATCGCCTGCGCGAGATCGAGATTGCGCTCGACACCGGGATAACCGTGGAGCAGAATCACTGTGGGATGCGGTCCTGCGCCCTGAGCTGTGTACATGAGAGCGTTCAAGCGCGAGCCATGGCTGGAAAACGCCAGCTCTGCTCTCGATGCGGGGTTCACCGTGTCCCGGATCGGCGGGTCCATCGTTACCGGATCGTAGGTTGCCGAGGGTGATTGCGCGGCAATGCTCCGTGCAGCGGAAAGAGCGACAACGAGGCCGCTGATGAGTGCAGTTTTCAAGCGGAAAGTGTTCAGTTGCAGCTGCGACCGGCGCCGGTCCCGAATGCCGACGCGAATTCCCGCAAGCCGGCCATCACTTCCTCATTGATGTCGAACTCGAGCCCGGCAACTGTGCCACGGGCATCCTTCCCGGCGAGGAGCGCGAGGAATGCGCACGCTGAAAGCCGCACCGTAGCGGTGCGCTGGATATGCATCTTCGGCTCCGGAACATTGAGATTCACCGCGAATTTCCCGTCCTGGGAAAACCGAACAGCTCGCAGTCCACTATCCCGCGATGGCCAGACTTCGATTTTTTGCGAGATCCGCAACGGAAGCCAGGCCACACTGTCGGCGACCGTGATGGTCAGGACCGGCTCGGGGAATGGCGGCGGACCGTTCCCGGGGTAGGCTTGCGAGAACTCGTCCGACAGGAGCGAGACTCGGATGGAATCAGGGGTGTTGCCAGCCCCACGTCCCGCAACCTCATAAGCCGCGGTGAGAGTGTGAACCGTGGGTGTGCCGCGAAATATTCTCGAGAGAATTCCCCGCGGCGCCAGAGACGCCTTGAAGCTTCCCCTGGTGATGTTGAGCGCGGTGTCGAACGCGTATCCTATCTCACCAGCGAATCCCCGCTCCGCCGAAACCGGTAGCGAGACTCGGCTTTCACTGATCTTGTCCTGGACTGACCCCAACGCGACGCTGACGGGAAGCGCAAGCATGAGCGCGGGTGCGCGGATGCACCAAAACATGATGGCCTACCTGGACGGGTAGGCCATCATTACAACACCCTTGGAATCGTGTCAATAAGGAGCTGACCGGCACCCTCTCGACCGGTGCCGAGCGCTTGACGCATCAACCAGTTATTCCTAAGCTCGATCCCACCAGGGAGGCAGCTCATGACGACAAAGACCCTCGTCTCCGTACTGATCGCCGTCGGATCGCTGTCATCGCCGCTCCGCGGTCAGACCACGGTAGCGACTTCCGATTCGCGGATCAAATCCGGCTTCGCGGTGGATCGGCTCGCGCGAATCGACCAGATGATGCAGCGCTACGTGGACTCGAATCAGATCGCTGGCGCAGTAGGACTTGTGATGCGCGATGGAAAAGTTGTCTACGAGCACGCTGTCGGCTGGGCCGATAAGGAGTCCGGACGCCGCATGACTACCGACGCAATCTTCCGCATCGCGTCGCAGACAAAAGCGCTCACCAGCACCTCCGTACTCATTCTGATGGAAGAAGGAAGGCTCGGGCTCGACGATCCGGTGAGCCGGTACATCCCGCAGTTTGCCCACACGACTGTCGCGACGCGCTCCGACACCGGTCGAGTCATCATGCCGGCGAAGCGAGAGATCACCATTCGCGACTTGCTCACCCACACAGCCGGCATCTCATACGGCACTGATTCGATCGTCGCACCACTCTATTCGGCGAAGGCGCTGGGCCCCGCCGCGGGTTGGGGCTGGTACACGGCCGACAAGAATGAGCCGATCTGCACGACGATCGAGCGTCTGGCCACACTTCCCTTCGTCGCGCAGCCGGGAGAACGCTGGGTGTACGGCTACAACACCGACATCCTGGGCTGCGTTGTGGAGCGCGTTTCAGGAATTCCGCTCGACGAGTTCATTCGCGCGCGCATCACGCAACCGCTCGGGATGAAGGACACGTTTTTCTATCTCCCGCCCGACAAACGCCAGCGACTGGCGGCGGTCTACATGAGCGACAGCACCGGGGGCGTGCGACGAGCGCCCGACGGACCGCGCGGTCAGGGCAACTACGTCGACGGCCCGCGTCGCAGCTTCGCCGGAGGCGCGGGACTGCTGTCGACGGCTCATGATTACGCGCGCCTTCTGCAGATGCTCCTGAATGGCGGAGAGCTCGACGGTGTGAGGATCCTCGCGCCGAAGACGATCGAGCTCATGACGACGAATCAGGTTGGGAATTTGTTCCCGTCTTCCGGGGAAGGTTTCGGCCTGGCCTTCGGAATCAACGAACGCGTGGGGGGAAATGGGTTAGCATCGGTCGGGTCGTGGGGATGGGGTGGGGCGTACGGGAGCATGTACAACGTCGATCCAAAGGAGCGGATGCTGACTCTGTTCATGATCCAGCAGCTACCGAACAGGGCGGACGTCGCGTCGCGGTTCCCAACGGTGGTGTACCAGGCGTTGGTCGAGCCGCGCCACTGACGACGAAAGTGCAAACTGAACACGACCGGCCGAGGGCCGTCCGCGGGCCGGCCGTGGGCTCCGGGCTTAAAACTCACGCCACTCGAATCAGACCGCGGCCCAAAGTCGACCCGCACAAAGCCCCTAGCCGGTAGGTTCAGTTTGCACTTGCAGTTCGGTGCTTGACGCGCCCGACAATCAGTCCTATTTCCCACCCCACACCTCGGCCATGAGGAGAAAAATGCAAGGCACAAGAAACGCGGCACTGATTGCACTGGCAATGGCAGCCGTTGCGCAAACGGCGACAAGTCAAACGAGAGACGAGCGAGCGGTGCGCGCTGCGTCCAGCGCATGGCAGCGCTACATCGTCGCGCAACAGGTCGACAGCATCGTCGGACTGTTTACGCCCGACGCGGTAGTGTTGTTCGCCAACACTCCGGTCATGAAGGGATCGACAGCCCTCCGCTCAAGCTGGGCCGACATCGTCAAGCTTCCTGGTTACAAAGTGCATTGGACCCCGACGTGGGTCGACGTCCCGAGCCCGACTCGCGCGACCGAGTACGGGACCTACACCGAGTCGTACGACACACCCAACGGAACGCTGAGCGACGCGGGCAGCTACGTCACACTCTGGCACAAGGTGAATGGAAAGTGGCGCGTCGCTTTAGATGCGCCCGTCAGTACTACGCCAGTTCCGCCGGCAACCGCGGCACTTCCGACGGAATCATCGACGACGGCGGTCCATCTCGCGAAGGCGATCACGTGGGGCGATCTGACCGCGCCCGGAGTTCCGCCCGGCGCGAAGATCGCCGTGCTCAGCGGAAATCCTGCCGCCCCCGGTGAGTTCGTCCTGCGTCTCCAGTTCCCAGACGGATTCCAGATTCCGGTTCACTGGCATCCCACCGCGGAGCAGGTAACCATCGTTTCGGGAAGCCTCGGATTCGCGATGGGAGATACGTTCGATGCGAACGCGCTGCACATCTACAGCCCGGGTGACTTCGCGTACCTGCCGGCCAGGCACTCTCACTTCGGCGTGGCGCACGGACCGACGGTCGTGCAGGTCAACGGCATGGGACCGTTCCTGATCAACATCGGGACGCCGAGATGATGCGCGCCAGGTTCTCCCTTGTCGCGCTGGTGACGATCGTCGGCGTATCGTGCAAGTCAGCGCCTCCAGCGAAGCCGTGCCTCCAGTTCTCCGCCGATCTGATGCCGGATCTGGCGGGCGGATTGATCAGAAAGGATTTTCGGGTCGCGAACGCGTGGGCCGTGAAGGCGGATAAAACGATCGACTCGAGCGGAGTGCAGGTGCCCGCCTATTTCCTGTCGGCGGACATCATCGCGCCCAGTGGTGAAGCTGTCGCGGGTACATGGATCACGACGAATGTCACCAAGCCCGGCCTGATTTACTCGCTCTCACCTCAAGCCAAGAAATACAGCAACTGGCTTCCCGCGGGGCCTGCGACTGGCGGAATTACAATGGACACACCGGGCGCGAAGGAGTCGATCAGCTGTGTGCTGACTGGTCGTGAGAAGTCGCCTCAGCCGGGCGTCGCACCGGGAGCTGCAACTCCCTAGAAGCAGAAGGTAAGTGGCAAGTCTCGCTTTGGTGTACCACGCAGTACTATAGAATGGCCCCCATCGGAGAGAATCTTGGATCGAAACTCAGCAGCAGTCCTCTCTGCAATCGTGCTTTCGGCTATTTGCGCGTGTTCGGGCGAAAAGTCCCAAGTCGCAGGCGCCAAACTCGATACTTCGCAATCCGCTGCGGTGGCAACCGTAGATGCGTCACCTGCCCCCTCCACCGGCTGCGATGCGTCCCTGTGGAATCACGTCTACAACCCGAAGCGACTCCAGCAGCTCCAGTCGTGCGCGAGCGTGACCGGAGTGATCACCGAATCCAATGTCGACGACGACGGTGATCAGCATTTTCTGCTCAAGCTCGATCCCGGCCAGGATCAGCTGCTCAACAAACGGAATACGAAGAAAAAGGGCGGCGACCTCGTGCTCGAGGTCGTATGCGCGAACCCGACGTCGATGAAGAAGGCCAAAGCTGCGTGCGCGGGCTACACCAACCCCATCCCGATACCGCGCGTGGGCGCGCACGTCAAAGCCACCGGCACGTTCGTCATCGATTCCCACAACGGGTGGGCGGAAGTTCACCCGGTGTCGAAGTTCGACCCGCTGAAGTAATCAGGAAAGCCGTTTCGGACCCGCTTGCCTCTCTTCCTCCAGGTCGGCCTGGGTCGACCGGAGGCCTGCACCGGAACCTCCACGCGTCAGACTCGATGGCTCGTCGCGCGTGGCGTCGTTGACGTTTTTCTTGAACTCCTTGATGCCCTTCCCCATCGAGCCAGCGATCTCGGGGATTCGTTTTGCACCGAACAGGAGCATCACGATCATCAGAACCATCAGGATGTGCGGAAGACTCAGATTTTCGAACATGTCTAGCTGACCTCTGGAATCGAGAAATGGATCTCGGTGGACTCGCCCGCGCTCCGCTTTTCACGCCTGCGGACGACGATTCGGGCGAGCAGGATGCTGCCCTCGTATAACGCGTACAATGGAACGGCCAGAGCGACGAGAGAATACGGATCAGCGCCCGGCGTGATGAAGGCGGCAACGGTGAAGCACACGACGATGGAATGCCGGCGGTACTTCGAGAGAAACCCCGGAGTGACGATTCCCATCGAGGCGAGCGCGAGGATGATGATCGGTATCTCGAACACCAACCCGAACGTCACGCACATGCTGATGGCGAAGTCGAAGTACTCCGTCGCCGATATCATCGGTGTGAGCGCACCCGACTCGAGACCCATCAACATCCCGAGCGTCAGCGGCAGCACCACGAAAAAGCTGAGAGCAACTCCCGCCAGAAAGAGCGCGACCATCCCCACCATCACGGGAACGATCACGCGCTTCTCGTGCGCATAGAGGGCTGGTGATAAAAAACCCCACACCTGCCCAGCGATCACCGGGGCGGCAAGTACTATCCCCAAAAACAGCGACGCGCTGAGCAATATGTGGAACGAAGTGCCAGGGTGTGTATAGATC
>DATCPG010000241.1:0-2624 GCA_036570225.1 Gemmatimonadaceae bacterium
TTGTTGAAATCCGCCGCGTCGACGCCCATCGAGAACCTGCTGGTGTGTCCCACCGCCGTCGCGATTGATTCGGTGAAGGTCCCGTTGCAATTGTTCAGGTAGAGATAGTCGTCGCCCTGAAAATCGTTGGCCACGTAAATGTCGGGGCACCCGTCCATGTTGAAATCGCTGACGACGATGCCAAGCCCGTAACCATCGATGCTGTCGTGCAGCCCCGCCTGCTCGGTCACGTCGGTGAAATGTCCGCCGTCGTTTCTGAAGAGGCGGTCGCCGGTGAGCGGCCCGCTCCCGCCACCCTGACCGGAGTTTCCCGTCGCGCGCTGTGTGTGCGTCGAGTGGTCCAGCAGGTACATGTCCAGATCGCCATCGCCATCGTAGTCGAAAAAGACTGCCTGCGTCCCATAACCGACGTGCTCGAGTCCATACTCCTTCGTTCTGTCGGTGAACGTCCCGTCGCCATTGTTGATGTAGAGCACATTGTGCCCATGCATCGTGAGATAGTCGACGGCGGACACGTAGATGTCGATCTTGCCGTCGCCGTTGACGTCGGCCATGGTGACGCCTGTCTTCCAACCGTCGGGGTCAGCGACACCAGCCTTGTCCGTGATGTCCTCGAACTGATAGTTCCCCTTGTTGCGATACAGCCTGTTCGGCCCCAGGTTCGACGTGAAATACAAATCCGGAAGGCCGTCACCGTCGACATCGCCTACTGCAACGCCACCCCCGTTGTAGTAGTAGAGATAGTTGACGATGTTGAACCCGCCTTCGGGCAGCTTGTTGGCGAAGCCGACTCCGGTGGCCGAGGGCGGGAGCAGCTCGAAGAGTTGGTGCGACGGAGCGGTCGGAGCTCGCTCGCAAGCCACCAGCGCGAATCCGACCACGATCGCGCATCCAACAGCAAACTGAAAACTACCCGCAGCCCGCTGATCGCGACCTGCTACATGCTTCCCGCTGCAAACCTCCGCACACTTCACGGTTTCGTTAGGGCAGAGGCAGTTCGTGCGGGTAGCGCGACGCAGGCAGCGATTTGCAGGCAGCCGGTAGTGTTCAGTTGCAGTTCCCGATCGCCGTTACTTCGCCGGCCTTATTCGGATCGCCTGCCCGCCACCCGCCGCCAGCACTACGCTCAGGTGCGTGTTGGAATCGACGTTCCGCTTTGAGATCGCTACCGCAAGCGGATTCGTTACCCAATTCGCACCTGGGCCATCCGCGTAGATCTCCGCTACGTATTTCTGGCCTTTTGTCAGGAAGGAAAGCGGAACGTCGAAGGTGCGCGCTTCTTCATCGGTGATGGCGCCGAGGAACCACTCGGGGCTGTTCCGCGCTTTTCGGGCGACGATCACGTAGTCTCCGATCTTTCCGTCGATCGTCTTGCTCGTCTCCCAATCCACGGCGACATCCCGAATGAACTGGAACGCGGGCTGATTGACGTAATTCTCCGGGAGATCGGCCGCCATCTGGAGAGGCGAATAGATCACGACGTAGAGTGCGAGCTGCTTGGCGAGCGTCGTCCTCGGGCGTGACTCGTCAGGGCGTCGGTCGCGTCCGGTACCGCGATTGATCAGAAGATCGAAGATGCCCGGTGTAAAATCCATCGGACCAGCGAGGAGGCGCGTGAAGTAGAGGTTGGTTTCGTGCTCCGGCGGATTGCCGCCCTCCCCGCCCCACGCGTTGTATTCCTGTCCGCGCGCGCCTTCCCTGCTCATCATGTTCGGGTAGGTGCGTCGCTCGCCGGTGTCGTGAATCGGCTCGTGAATGTCCATCATGATGTGATACTTGGCCGCGGTCTCGACCGACTTCCGGTAGTGACGCACCATGAACTGTGAGTAGTGCGAGTTTCCCTCCGGCGTAGTGTCGGTGACATAGCCCGACTTGATCGCGTCAAGCCCCAACGAATGATATAGCGAGTACGCGGCCTCCATTTGCCGCTCGTAATTGACGATGCCACCCGACGTCTCATTGTGGACGATGAGTCTTACGCCCTTCGACTGCGCGTATTTCGCGAGTCCCGGCAGATCGTAGTCCGGATACGCCTGCGTGAAAGAGAACGCGTTGGCGTTCTTGATCCAGTCGCCATCCCAACCGGTGTTCCAACCTTCCACGAGCACGCCGCCAAATCCGTTCGCAGCGGCGAAGTCGATGTAGCGCTTCGCATTCTCGGTGGTGGCGCCGTGTTTGGGACCGGAGCTCCACGTCATGGTGTTAATGTGCATCCCCCACCAGATACCGATGTACTTCATCGGCTTGACCCAGCTCACATCGCCGAGAACGTTGGGTGGATTCAGATTCAGTCCGAGCACTGACGGCGAGAGATCGGCGGCGCGATCGGCGAGCTGGATAGTTCGCCATGGAGTTACGAATGGCGTGTGGCCGCGCACCTTGTCGCCGTTCTGCCATGCCGCGAGTGCAACTTTCACCAGGCGACCGTCCATGCCCGGGCCCGCCAGGAACATCCGGGCATAATCGGTGAGATTCGCCTCGTGAATCACCATGAAAGTTTTTCCGTCGCGCGTCTCCAGCGTGAATGGCGTCTGAATGCTATCCGTTACGCTCACCGGCGACGACGAGTAGAGAAACTCTGAGCGGTCGAGCCGCGGACGGTTGGATGGAATCCACCAGGACTT
>DATCPG010000242.1:0-2270 GCA_036570225.1 Gemmatimonadaceae bacterium
GCTCGAGGGGACGCCACATGGGTTTGTCCATTTGTGGACCACAGATCACGCACCGGACATGGGAGCGCTCGCTTCGCTTTCAGGCGCTCTTCACAATGGCGCCCTCGATGACGACGCCGGCAGTTACGTATTTCCACAGCGCCACCAGCAACTGGTGAGTAGGCCGGAGGAGTTGCACCCCTGGCCTCTCGCAGAACGAAGCGTGAGACTCTCGCCTCACTTCGCTCCCATCAGGCGAACGTGCCGATCATGCCGATCTGCCAGTGAACAAAGAGGCGCGGGTTAGTCTGGGATAGCTTTTCAAGAAAGCGTCCTGTCCGCGTCGTATGACCTGCGAAGCGCTTAAACTTCCGCATCGCCCAAGCCCGCAACATCTGATTGACATAACGAAGGAAGGGACGGAGGGCCGATGGCATATATCGTCCGTAATATTCGATCCAGCCCCAAAGGAGCGGATTGATCTTGCGAGCGATGTCGGCCAACGACACATCTGTTCGGCTGCGGAGTTTTAAGTCCCGGATCGTTGTGCGCATAGCCTTCAGCGCGGTTGCACTGACGGCTGGCGTGAACCCACAGAATAGCTCGTTGCTTCTGGAATTCTTCACCCAGCGGGGCCGAAAGCCGTATCCGAGGAAGTCAAATTTGACGTTCGGATACTTTTCTTTGCGACGCCCGTCCTTGCAGTAAACGATCTTGGTTTTCGTCGGATGCAGTTCCAAGCGACAGACTGCGAGGCGAGCTTGAAGATCGGCCTTGAGGGCTTGCGCTTCTTGCTCGGTCCGGCAGTGAACCAGCCCGTCATCCGCATACCGACACCACGGAAGGTCTGGGTGCGTCCGCGTCATCCAGAGGTCGAACGCGTAGTGCAGAAAAAGATTTGAAAGAATCGGACTGACCACGCCCCCTTGCGGGGTCCCGCGGCTTCGCTCAATTCTCGTTTTATCCTCCTGCACCATCGGCGCTGTCAGCCATCGTTCGATGTAGAGCAGCGCCCATGTGCACGTCACGTGTTTCCGGACGGCCCGCAGCAAAAGCGCGTGGTCGATATTGTCGAACAGGCCTTTGATGTCAAATTCTAGAACCCAGTCGTATTTCCAGCATCGCTCGCGCGTGACACCGACGGCGTCGAGAGCCGATTTTCTCGGTCGATAGCCGTAGGAATCTGGTAGGAATACAGGGTCTAGATCCGGCTCAATGACTTGCTTGACTACCATCTGCGCCACGCGATCGGCTACAGTGGGCACACCTAAAATCCGCTGGCCTCCAGACTTTTTGGGTATGGAGACGGCACGTACCGGCGGCGGAAAGTAGGTTCCCGAGCTCATCCGATTCCAGATCTTGTAGAGATTGTTCTTCAAGTCGGCTTCGAATTGCTCGATCGTCTGACCATCCTCGCCCGCTGCACCACCTTTGGATTTGACCGCTTTGTAGGCCTCGTACACTTGCTTCTTATCGATATTGAAAGGCTTGCCTGTCGCACGCATCGGCGTCCTCCTGTTTCCAGTTGTTTCGATCGTACGACCGCCTGACCCGACCCCTTCGCTCCAGCCCCATTACGAGCCTTCTTCGCTAATACGGATCGGTCCGCCCCAGTGCTCCGCGTCGGGACTCTCGCCTTGCGGTAGTTCGCCGCTTGAGCTTCTCCCTTGGCATCGGAGCGACTGGTTCCTGCAGTTCCGCGCAAAAGCCTGCATCCGATTCACGCCCTCTATTCGCCGGTCGCCGCCTGCCCAGTCATCAGGCTCATGGCAGGCTAGTCCCAGGAAGCACGCACGTCCCTGGTTTTGACGACGATTTGCATTAACGACGAGTCTTCGAAGGGTTCACTTTCGTTCGTCTCTCGGATGCTCACCTACTCAAGGTTCGCCTTGAGCTTTCCTCCAACGCTCACCACCGCGGCTCTTTACCACAGCAGCTTGGAGTGGTTTGGGACCTACTCCTGAAAACCGATCCCGAGGGGCCCGCCCTCATCTTTCACGCAGCTTATCCACACGGTTGGTCAGTTCAAATTGAACTCCTTTCCGTGTGCGTCTGCAGCACACTGCGGGCGAGCGCAACCCGCGCCTTGCGCATCGTCGATCGCCGGGCAATATCGAGCGCCCAGTTTTTGAGCGCGATACTCTCGCTGTAGCGGGTCAGCATCACATTGGCGGCTTCATAGAGCAGTGTGCGGAGCCGCCCGTCGCCGCACTTGGAGATGCCGCCGGTATAGTCGATCTCACCGAATGATAACGCCGCGGGACCAGGCCCAGATAGGCGCCCACGTCGCG
>DATCPG010000243.1:0-6379 GCA_036570225.1 Gemmatimonadaceae bacterium
GCTCCGGTCGACGTCGGGAATTCACGACGTGTATCTGGTCTTCAGGAATCCCGAAGCGAAGGGTGATCAGTTCCTGTTTGGTCTGTTGACGGCAACGTTCGGGGAAATTCCGCGGTAGCGCTGCGGTGCTGACACCCACACCTGCATGTTCCTCGTCTCAGCGCCGGCGCCAGCTTCTGCGACTGTAGCGAGGAGGTTGAAGCCGAGGCGCCGTGGGATCGCGGAGCTGGGACCGTTTCGGGCATCGCACCGGATTTCCGCGCGCGAGAATCGCGCGATGCGCGACGCAACACTCAATACCGCACTGGCAGCTTCGGTTACGAGTCCCTGACCGGTCTCATCGGCGCGCAACCAATAGCCCAGCTCGACGCGGTCCGACTCGGCAAATGGAACTCGTCCTGTAGCCGCCCGCGGAAACAATGCGACTTCGCCGAGCAGCGTGCCCTGCCCAAGGGAGAACATGCCGAATCGCCATTCGCGATCGGCGGCAAAGTCGGCTGCGAATCCCGTCAAACGTTCGGCGAGAATCGGAACAGGCGCAGGCGTCGCAACGCGCGCCGGGATCCAGGGGCCAAGATGATCCCTGTTCGCCTCCAGCACGGGCAGCAAGTCCGCTGCGTCTTCGGATCGCCAGGGGCGTAGAAGCACGCGCGCCGTGCGAATTTCTGCTGGAACTACTGAGGAAACTTGCATCGTCAAATCGATACGTCGTCTGGCCCAAGCTGCAGCGCTACTTCACGATCGTGGCGGATTTGATGTAGTCGAGTTTGGGAAAGGCGCGCTGTAGATATTCATTCCCTTTCTCGCCGATCGAGTCCTGACTCGGCCCCGCGCCGTTTGGAGCGCCCTCACCGTAGCCGCCGTACAGCGCATCAACCGCTTTCATGCCGTCGACCACTTTGCCAATCGGAGCAAAGCCCTGCACGTCGAGGGTCGAGTTGTCCCGGTAGTTGATGAAAAACTGGTTCGACCGCGTGTTGGGGCCGGCGGTAGCGAAGGTGAGCATGCCGCGTTTGTTGCTCTGCGTCACGGGATCGTCGGGAATTCGCAGTGTGTCCATTTTCGCGTTGAGCGCAGGATTGCCACTCAGACCGAACTGCGCCATGAAGCCGGACAATACACGGAAAAAGCGGACGTCCTTGAAGTAGCCTTCGTTCACCAACCGGTAAAATCGGTCGGCGCCTTTTGGCGCCCATGCGCGGTTGACTTCCACCGTGAAATCGCCCTTGGTGGTCGCAAACTTCACCCGAAATGAATCGGGAGACGCCGCGTCAGCTGGGGGCGGGAGCGGAGTGACGACGGCTGCCGCGGACGGCGGCGTCGGAGGTGGAGTCTTGTCCTTGCACGCAACGGGCGTCAACTGCAACGCTATGAGCGCAAGAAGTGCGGACGCGTGTTTGCGGTGCGTCATGGCTGAGCGGGTTAAGGTAGGAGGAACCGGAGACAGACCGGACTTGGTATCGTGATCCGCTGGTGCGTGGGTGTCAACCTGCCGGTCTTCTGATCGCGCCGGAAAACAACAACGGAGTTGGACCGCTGATTGGCGACGAGCAACCACCGTCCGGTCGGATTCAGGCTGAAATTGCGCGGCCAATCGCCATCTGTGGAGAGGACCTGCTCGAGCGCGAGCGCTCCGGTTGATTCCGCGACAGAGAACACAGCGATGCTGTTGTGGCCGCGGTTCGACACATACAAGGTGCGCCCCGATGCGCCGACGTGGATGTCGGCTGGGTAATTGGTTCCGGTCCATCCGGGCGGAACTGTCGAATGCGTGTCGAGCGGCGAAAGTGCACCGCGGTCGGCGTCGAAGTGAAGCGTTGCCACCGTGGAATCGAGCTCATTGGCGACGAACACCAGCGGCAGCGTCGGATGGAAGGCGATGTGGCGCGGGCCCGCTCCGGGGCGCATGAGCGCGTCGCCACCATCGACGTGGCGCAGAGACCTGCCGCCCAACTCGAGTCGGTATACGAAGACGCGGTCGACGCCGAGATCGGCGCCAAGCGCAAAGCGGTTGGACGGATCGGGAAGGATGCTGTGGGCGTGCGGCGCGTCCTGACGCTCAGCGTTCGGCCCCTTTCCCGCGTGCTGAATCACTTGCGCAGCTGGGGAGAGTGCCCCACTCGTCTGGATCGGGAGCACCGCGATACTTCCACCGACATAGTTGGCTACGAGCACGACCTGCGCGGTGCGATCAACGCTCACGTAGCAAGGCGCGCCACCTTCCGACAGTTGCTCGTTCAGTCGGGTGAGAGCGCCGGTATCTCTGGCGATCGCGAAAGCACCCACCGCACCGGTTGGTTTCCCTTTGTATTTCTCCAGCTCGTTGACGGCGTAGAGCACTCGCCCGTTGGGATGGATCGCAAGGAAGGACGGATTCGCGCCGGCGTCCACCGCGCCGACTTGCCGCAGTTGTCCGGAACGCCGGTCAAAGTGTACGAGGTAGATGCCCTCGGGCCGGTTGCCTTCGGTGTACGTCCCAACGTAGAGGAGATCGCCATCCGTCTGCGCCTCGTCGCGCATCCCGCGATTCTCCGAGCCACGCGCGAGTCCGATAAGACCGATGGCCGATGCAGCAAGGAAGTCGCGGCGAGAGGGGTCGCGAGGATCGATCATCGGACTAAGCTCCGCGAGATTCAATCGGCGCACGCACGGCCTTGCCCGGCGCGACGTCCTCGACTGCCCGCCCGTTCGCGACCACTGACACACCGTTCACGATCACGTGCTCGATGCCAACGGGCGACAGCGACGGCTTGCGGTACGTCGACCGATCCAGCACTCTCGCCGCGTCGAAAATCGTGATGTCCGCGTCCGCACCAACGCTGAGGCGTCCCTTCCGCCGCATCGCCGGCACTCGCGCCTCGAGTCGTTGCGCCGGCATCAGCGTCATCTTGCGGATTGCTTGCATCAACGAGAGTGAGTTCGTGTCGCGCACATAACGGCCAAGCACCCTCGAGAACGTTCCGGTCGTCCGCGGATGGCCAGTGCCGTTTTGCCAGTATGTGTCGCTCGCAATCATCGTGAGTGGACTCCTGATCGCCACGGCGACCATCTCCTCGGTGTTCGTGTGAACGACGATGGGACCGCCGATTCCGGAATACCGCGCAAAGCTGTCGCGATTCAACCGCTCGCCTGTAAGCGGCCACTCGATGTCGGCCAAGCTCTCATCCGGAGCGGATTTATAAGTGTCTTGTATCGTGGCGGATTTGATCTCCGTCATTCCGGCAGCATAGGGATACGCTTCCGCTGTCACGTCGTGTCCATCGGCTCGCGCACCACTGATCATATCGAGCATCAGCGGCGTTTCGGCAAGAGCGGAACTATTGATGTGCACCACCTGCAGTGGGGCACTCGTTTCCTCGGCGAACGCAAGCACTTCCTCGAGGCCGGCGACGCTCGGCGTAATGTGCACGTGTATTGGCGTCTTCGTCCTCCCCGCGATACGGAATACGGCCAGCAGCTCGTCTCGCGTTGCCGCTGGCGTGTACGGAAACCCGGCGCCGACGCAGATCGCGCCTTCGCCGAGACCAATCTCAATGCATTTCGCGATGTCGCGGAGCTGTGCGGGCGACGCCACGCGGTAAGCTCCCTCGTCCATCGGCATCCAGGTGCCGGAATCGTGCATCACCGACATCCTGACTTTGATGTGGCCTATGCTGACTCCATAGTTGATTCGCTCGCCGCCGCTTCGCTCGCGGTACCAGGCATCGACGTCCGACGTGCCGAGCTCGAGCTCCAGCGTTGTCGTCACGCCGTCGAGAGACTGGAACCGATAGGTCTCGGCGGTCACTCCGTGTGAGTGAAGGTCGATGAACCCGGGCGCGACGACGAGTCCGCTCGCGTCAATCGTGTCGCGACCGCGCAGACCTTGCTCCGTGATGACGGCGATTCGTCCGTCAGAAACCCCGACATTGCGGACCGCATCGAGGTTGGATTCCGGATCCACCACATGTCCGCCGAGGATCACGCGGTCGTAGACAGTACTCGCTGCGCTATCAGCTCGCTTCATATGGTTCTAGCGCACTTTTCCACGCGCAACGACCGTCCAGCTTCCTTCCACTCGACCGCGGCGGCCGTACCAGATTTCGTCGTGCAGGTTGACTGTCGGACAGACGTGGCTTGGGATCACCCAGACTTTCTCGCCGACGTGGGCCGGCCCGCGTATCTCCACGTAGCCGTGCTCCTCATTCAACTTGCGCACGGTCCATGGGTGCCCGACGACGTGGCCATAAGTTCCGCTGACGACCGCGAGATCGCTCGACAGTGTTTTTGATCCGGCGTCGATCACGCACTGGCCCGGCACGGACGTGCTCACGACCGTAGTGAGCACTCGGAGCGCGCAGTCCGCCTCGACGCAGACGTTCGCCTCCATGCTGCTCGCGTCGTAGAAGACGTAGGTGCCGGGCCGGATCTCGGTAGTCTGAGGAACGAGCGGCGTTTTCGCCGCGCCTGGCGTCGAGCCTCCAGAGACGATCTTCGACTCGAAGCCAGCTGCCGAGAGAGCGTCGAGCACAGCGTCGATTTTGGCGCACGCCACCTTGAAGCCGGCCTCGTCGAGCCACGAGGGCCAATAGAAAATCCCCTGAAAATCCGAGCACGCCTTCGCGATCTCCACCGCTTGTTCGGGTGACTGGGCGCCAGTGCGGCCCACGCCGACGTCGATCTCCACCAGCGTGTCGATTCCCTTCAGATCACGAGCGACCTCGACCGAATCGACCGCAACCTTGACGCGTCGCATCTTCGCCAGCTCTCTCAACCGCGGCAGCTTCGCCTTCACCAGCGGGTAGGCGACAAGCACATCATCGCCGGGCAACACCTCGGCCTCGCCCACCTTGGCGACTGTGATCCCGATCGCGCCTGCATCGACCTGCATCTGGGCGATCTCGCGAATCTTGTGCGTCTTGACGTGTGGTCGCAGCTCGACGCCCCACGCACGACATTGCTCCTGCATTCCGACGATGTTGTGCTCGAGGGCATCGAGATCGACGTAGAGGGCGGGTGTGTCGAGGTCGAACGCGTCCATTCAGCGATGCGGTTGAGCGCTCACTAGCGGCGCTTCTTCCCGATGCACTCGATTTCGACGGAAATTCCGCCCGGCAACGCGCCGGCCTGGATCGTGGTGCGGGCCGGAAACGGCGCCGAGAAGAACGTCTCGTAAACCTGGTTCATCGCGGCGAAATCCTTGATGTCGCGCAGATAGACGTTGCACTTCATGACGTCGTCGAGAGACGAGCCCGCCGCCTCGAGAATCGCCCTGATGTTCTCGAACGTCCGCTTTGTCTCCGACCGCACGTCCCCAAGCTCCAGCTTACCGGTCTGTGGGTTAGTGCATCCCTGTCCGGCAACGAAAATCAAATCTCCATCGATGACTGCCTGCGAGTACGGACCAAGCGGCTTCGGCGCCTTCTCAGTCATAATGGCGTTTCTCATCGGCTCCTGGGGCGATTGTTCTCGACCATATCCAACCATTCGGCGCGCTCGTCGGCTGCGACACTTGTAAGCTCAAAAGCGCGATTGCCGGTATACAATGCTCACGTCTCCCGTCTGACTCGGAACAATGTATGGCGGACGTCGGGGAATAGTCACGCCGCCAATTGGCGGAATGTCGGGCCGTCGCGCTGCAAGATCGAAGTCTATGTGGCTGCCTGCGGAAATCGAGAGTGAAACGATCGCGCCACTGTCGGGAACGGCCCAGTATTGCATCACCCAGTCCCGCGCGCGAGATCGGTATCGCGTCGTGTCGACGACGCGTCCGTCGATCGACGACGTCAGGACCGCGGCGCCGCGCGCGCGCATCAGCAACGCAGTAGTCCCCGCGGGCGCGCTCACACGGAGCGTGACCTGCCTGGCTCCATCGAGCACCGTGTCGCGAACCAGCGTGGCGCTTGGAGCGACGAGCGCCACGCGTTGAACCTTTCGGCCGGTGAATCCGCCTGCGTACTCTGACAGACGCGTCGTCCACGCGGGAGTGGGCGTCCGGTCTCCGATCGCCTCGCGCTCCCACGCATTTGTAGTTCTGCCGAACGTTCCAAGCCACGCGTCGGCCGAGTCAGCGTTCTCGGCGTACACCAATGCGCTGCGCAGTGGGTGGTCGGCACTCGGATGCACCGTGAGAGCAGCGATCAGGAGACACACCACACCCGCGCCCGCGAGCCACGGAGCGGCCGACCAGCGCGCATCGCCGGCGACGACCTCGAGCTGCGGGGCGAGCAGCAGTGTGATGAGCGACGCCACCACACACAGCGCAATCGCCCCCGCCCCAGTGATGCCAAGCATGATCACCGAGACGCCGTACACGAAACCGACGAGAATGAGCAGCGTCACGATCGCGGCGGCCCATTCGGCGATCTCGCGCCCGCGCGTCATGAGCGCCGCACCCGCC
>DATCPG010000244.1:0-4129 GCA_036570225.1 Gemmatimonadaceae bacterium
CCGGGCTACCCGCGGTGAGCGGGATTGCTGGAGTTCTGACCCAAATCGCGACGAGAAAGAGGGGGATTGCAGACAACGTAAGGATTGCGCGTCGTCGGAGGCTCCCGCTTCTTACATTCTGACTACTGACTGACGCGATGACTCTTCCCTCCCCCCTTCCAGTTTCCGGCCCGCTGCGGGTCAAAGAGCTCAACCCGGCTCAGGTCACTGCCGTACTCGGCAACGATCCGCGGCTCATCATACCCATCGGCACGTGCGAACAGCACGGACCTCATCTGCCGCTCGGCTGCGACACCATCATCGTCGAGCACATGGCCGATGACCTGTCAGCGGAATATGGCGTGTTGAGGGCGCCGACGGTGGAGTATGGCGTAAACGTGGACACGGAGCGGGGGTTCACGGGAAACGCCTCGCTCAGAAAGAAAACGCTGCATCGGATGCTCAATGACCTCATTGATTCGTGGGAGGCAACGGGGGTCCGCGAGTTCATCTTGCTCACCGCGCACGGCCATGATCCCCATCAGGAAGCGCTTGCCACCGTGACTACGACCGCGGCCCGAGTGCGGGTGGTGGACATCTTCGGAGTCAATCTCTCGGATCTCCTCGAGGGCCAGAGGGAAGCGATGCACGGAGATGAGGTGGACACCTCGATAATGCTTTTCCTGGCACCAGATCTCGTCAACCTCGATCTGGCGCAGGACTATATGATGTCGCGGGAGCAGCTGCGGCGTTACCGGCGCGGCTGGCTCACGGTGCCGAGCGGCAGCGCTGGCTCCATCGGACGTCCATCGCTGGCAGCTGCTGAAAAAGGCAAACTTCTTTACGAGCGCATCTTCGCCAAGATCAGCGACCGAATTTTCCTGGCTCCGGCGCCCGCCGAGTAGTGCCACGTCCTGCGATCCACCGCATCCGGGACCCGTTAACGCTTCCTTAATTCGATCTTAAGAAAACTCGATGTTTTCGGCCCTGAAACTCTGTTGTATAGTTGGCCGTACTCTTCAGAAACCACACATCTCCAAGTAAACCATGCGACACTTGCTCCTCTTTGGCCTGGTTGCCGCCAGCGCGCAGGCATCCGCCCAGCTAGTTCCTCGTGATTCTGTACCCCAGGCGACACTGACGATCGAACAGGCGATTGAGCTGGCCCGGCGGAATAATCCCGCGCTTCAGCAGACGCTCAACAATCGCGTCGGAGCGCGCGCCGCCGTGCGAAGCGCTTACGGAGCGCTTTTGCCGAGCGCCGATGCATCGCTGAGCGCGCAAAGACAGCAGGGTGGACAACAGATTTTCAGTGGGACCAGCCTCGGCGCCAGCTCGGATGTGAACCAGTCGAACTACCAGATTGGATTCAACTACAGGCTCAACAGCGCAACTCTGATCACCCCGAGCCTTCAGCGCGCCAATCGCAATGCGGTCGAAGCGGACATCAGCGGCGCGACGGAAACTCTCCGCAGCGACGTGTCGCAGCAGTATCTGCTGACGCTTCAGACCGAGGCGGGTGCAGATCTTCAGGACTCGCTCGTGGTGGCGTCGCAGCAGGAGCTCATCCTGGCGCAAGCGAGAGAAATCGTCGGCTCGGGCACGCAGCTGGACATTTCGCGCGCTGAAGTCGCGCTCGGACTGCAGAAGGTACAGGCTCTCAAGGCGAGAAATCAGGTCGAGATCGAGAAGCTGAGACTGTTTCAGCTGATGGGCATCAACCAGCCGGCGAACGTAAAGCTCGTGAGCGAATTTCCGGTCACTCCCATCAATCTGAATCTCCAGGAACTGATCGCGTCGGCGCGCGACCAGAATCCGGGCGTGGTCGCCCTGCGCTCACGCGAGCGCGTTGCCGATCTGAACGTTCGCCGTGAGAAGGGTGAGTACTCGCCCACTCTCTCACTGTCGACTGGCATCGGCGGCTATACATACGGGTACACGAGTTCGAGCTTCCCAGTGCAGCAGGCGCAGGCGCAGCTCGAAGCATCACGTGCCGACTGCATCCGCACCGAAGAGGTTCGTGCAGCGCTCAACCTTTCCAATCAGCTTGCTGCGTGCAACGCGATGGCGTTCACCGACGCCCAGGCGCAGGCGATCCGCAGCAGCAATTCGAAGTTTCCGTTCAACTTTACAAAATCGCCGCGGTCGTTTACCGCTTCGCTGTCGCTGCCGCTGTTCGATGGCTTCGCCCGCGAGCAACGCGTGCAGGAAGCAATGGCGAGCCGTTCCGATGCGCGTTACAGCGTCAGATCGAAAGAGCTGGCGCTCACCGCGGACGTGACCGCGGCATACCTGATCGTGAGCACGGCGGAGAAGACGGTGGTGCTCCAGGAGCAGAACGCCGCCAAGGCAAGGCAGGAGCTGAAGCTGGTGCAGGACCGCTACAGGATCGGGGCGACGACGTTCGTCGACCTTACCGAGGCGCGCGCGACTTACGAGCGCGCCGAGAGCGACAGAATCAATTCTGTTTACGACTATCACAAAGCCTTCGCCGTTCTCGAGAGCGCCGTCGGTCATCCCCTTCGTTAATCGGATCGACAAATGAAGAAACGCACCAAATGGTCAGTTGCCGGCGTGATCGGTCTCGCGATCGTGATCATCGGCGTCACCAGCGCCATGAAAGGCCGGAACAAAGCGACCGAAGTCCGCATGGAGAAGGTCCAGAGGCGTGATCTCGTCGCTTCCGTGACGGCCAGCGGACAGGTTCAGCCGCACACGAAGGTCGATGTCAGCGCGGACATCAGCGGGCGCATCGTCCGGCTCGCCATCAAGGAAGGCCAGATGGTCACCAAGGGTCAGTTCCTTCTGGAGATCGATCCTTCGCAATATCGCGCGAACGTCGAGAGAGCTACGGCCGCCGTCGCATCAGCCCGATCCCAGGCGGCGCAGGCAAAGCCCGCTCTCACCCAGGCCCAGCGAAATTACGACCGTTTGATGGCGCTCAAGAAGGCAAATCCGACGCTTGTCTCGGACGAACAGATCGAGCAGCTGCGAACGCAGGTCGAAGTTGCGCAGGCACAGCTCGAGGCTGCAAACCACGCCATCGATCAGGCCACAGCTTCGTATCGCGACGCGCAGTCCAGCCTCAACAAGACCACGATTTCCGCCCCGATGAGCGGTCGCGTCACACGTCTCAGCGTCGAGGAAGGCGAGACCGCAATTCAGGGCACGTTCAACAAGGACGCGGCGACCATGCTGACCATCAGCGACATGAGCGTGCTCGAGACCAAGGTAAAGGTCGACGAGACCGACGTATCGCGGATCAAGGTCGGCGACTCGACGGTGGTCCAGCTCGACGCATTCCCCGACACGACCTTCGTCGGTCGCGTCTCCGAGATCTCGAACAGCTCCGTAAAGGGCGCGAGCACTGGTGGAACCGGCGGCTCTACCGATCAGGCGATCGACTACGAGGTGACCGTCCAGCTGCTGAACGCTCCGCCCGACACGCGTCCCGACTTCTCGTCGACGGCGAAGATCATCACATCGACGAGAAACAACGTCCTGGCGATTCCGATCATCGCCCTCACTGTCCGCGAGGACAGCGTGAAGCCCGATACTTCTCTCACGCTCGCCAAGAAGGCGCCGACCAAGCAGGTCGGAAAGCGAGATGTCGAAGGCGTGTTCGTGGTCGGTGCCAACAACAAAGTCGCGTTTCGCCCCGTAAAGGTCGGTATCGCGGGTGAGAAGTACTTCGAGGTTCTGACGGGCCTGAAGGAAGGCGAGAATATCGTCGGTGGCACGTATCAGGCAATCCGTGAGCTAAAGGATGGCGCAACTGTGCGCGCGCAGAAGGACCAACCGAAAAAGCCCGGCGAGCCGGCGAAGACCTAATGCAGACAACTGATGAAATCCCGCTCAGCACGACCGCTGAGCGGCAGGCAGTCACGACCGTCGTCGGCGCTGCCCCCGAAAAAGACTGGGTCATCGTCACGCGCGGCCTGAAGCGTGACTACGACATGGGTGGCGAAGTCGTGCACGCGCTCCGCGGCGTCGACATCGCCATTCGCCGCAACGAATACTGCGCGATCATGGGCCCCTCAGGATCGGGCAAGTCCACGCTGATGAACCTGATCGGCTGCCTCGACACCCCCAACGGTGGCGAGTACTGGCTGAATGGCGAGCTCGTGTCCGATAAGGACGAGGACGAGCT
>DATCPG010000245.1:0-1730 GCA_036570225.1 Gemmatimonadaceae bacterium
CCGAGCCGATCATGAGCGCGCGACGCCGGCGGCTGGCGCGCACGGCGGTCCAGACTTCTTCGTCGAGATAGTAGAGACCGGGTGAGACTTCGCGAATCACCGCTTCTCTATGCAGCCGCTTGACCGCCCGGGACTCTCCGAAGCCCATGGCAGTGTACGATTGCGCCGTCGAAGGAGTGAGCGCGCCCGCGGCGCGAAAGTCGTCGACGACCTCGCGCTCTTTCATTCTCATGATTGCTATAGCCGCGGCTGCGCCCATGTCACTGGCTCCGTCGAAGTGGTTTTCTCAACGCGATTCTACTTTCGCCACGGCGGGATTGCGCCGCGCTTTTTATCAAAATCCGGATTCTCCCGGAAAAACGTAGCCGTGTGTCCGATCACCTGCACTACCGCGGAGTTGGTCGCCAGCGCCATGGCGTTCGCCACATCCTTCGGTTTTGCGTCATCCTTGTTTCCCAGCCTCACCTTCACCAGCTCACGCGTGCGCAATGCATCGTCGAGCGAGCCTATCACGGACGGCGTAAGACCGTGCTGGCCGACGTGAACCGTCGGGCTCAGATGATGCGCTTCCGCGCGCAGTCCGGCCCGCTCCCGGCCTTTCAATTTCTCATCCGTCCCGGCTTCGTAATGAAGCCTCGTACATCGATCGGGGTACCGTTCCAGTAGTTCGCGTCGGCCCGCATCACCTGAAAGTGAAGATGCGGGGCATTCGGGGGCGCGTTTCCGGTTGTGCCGACGAACCCGATCACGTCACCCTCCCGAACGGCCAGGCCTTCTTTCACGTTCGGCGCGTAACCCATCAGGTGCGCGTAGTAGTGAACGTAGCGTCCACTCGCATCCGCGATGTAGATAGTTATTCCCCCCGCTCCTCCGTTCGCGAGCTTGATGATGCGGCCATTCGCTGCGGCGAGAACCGGCGTCCCGCGCATTGCCATGATGTCCGTCGCCATGTGGATCCTACCACCGCTGCGCGCCTCGTGAAACGTGTCGGTCAGCTGCGACGGCTCGATTCCTTCGACCGGCACCATCAGTGGATGCGCGCGAAAATACGCCGAGTCCGTGGCCAGCATTGGTCGCATATCCAGACGTACCGGCGCGTCTGCCCCGGGTCCCGAGACCATTATCGGAGGCATTTTCCGCGGACCTGCGTCGCTTGGCGCGCGCATGTTCACGCACATCGTCCCGCCCACAACGGCGCTGAAGAGCGTGGCACACGTGCGCGAGATGCGAGCGACGCTATTGCATCGCGCGCAAAAGCGCTCGAGCTCAGCTCGCTGAAGCACCAGCGAGCTGTTGTTCGTGCTCCGACTGCTTCCCTTCCTCGGCCGCCAGCTCCGCTGCCATCTTCGCGATCCCCTCCTCGATGGTCCTCGAGTGGTGCATCGAGCAGAACTTGGGACCGCACATGGCGCAGAACTCCGCGCTCTTGAAGTACTCCGCCGGCAGCGTCTCATCGTGATACTCCTGCGCCCGCTCCGGATCCAGGCTCAGGCGGAATTGCTCCTTCCAGTCGAAGTTGTACCGCGCGCGAGACAACGCATCGTCACGGTCGCGCGCCCCCTTCCTTCCGCGCGCGACATCAGCCGAGTGCGCCGCGATCTTGTATGCGATGACGCCCTGACGGACATCTTCTGCATTCGGAAGACCGAGATGTTCCTTGGGGGTGACGTAGCACAGCATGTCCGACCCGAACCAGCCGATCATCGCCGCTCCGATCGCGCTAGAGATAT
>DATCPG010000246.1:0-16607 GCA_036570225.1 Gemmatimonadaceae bacterium
GGCGCTGGGTGGTGCGGGACATCTCCAGGCGCAACGAGCTGCTCACCCGCGAGCGGAAAGCGCGAGAAGAAGCAGAAGCTTCGAACCGCGTCAAGTCTGATTTTCTCGCTCTGCTGAGCCACCAGTTCCGCACGCCGCTCCAGGCAATCTTCGGCTACACCGAGCTCCTCGAGCGCGAGATTCACGGACCGCTAACCGATCCGCAACGCCGCTACCTCGAGCGCATCCAGCAGAGCCAGCAGATTCTGCTCGGCCTCGTCGCCACCATCCTGGACTTCGCCAGGCTCGAAAGCGAATAGTCGATCGCCCCTGGGCTTCGCCAGACTCGAGAGCGAATAGCCGCTCGTCCAGGTCGCGCAGTTCAGTTGGGGCTACCGCTTTGCCAAGGCCTGCTCGACCGAAGTTTTGCAGCAGTGCTCCAGCATCGACACGATTTCTTCCATCGTCGTGAGCCCGTGGTCCCGCGCGTAGAACGTCCTGACCTCCTTATAGCGCTCGGCCTTCGGCAGAGTCATACCCTTCTCCACCACCCACTTCTGCAGCGCTCTCGGACGGGGTCCCCACCAACCGCACTCCTCGTACTTCTTGTTGAGCAGGATCACGATCGGAATCGAACGCGACTTGCCGGTCAGGTGGGAATCCATGATGTCCAGATTCTCGTCGCGGGCGAGAATGCGCAGATCCATGTTGCTCACCGACTCCGCCAGCTTGGCGACTACGGGCACGATGTTCACCGCGTCGCCGCACCAGTCTTCGCTAAGTACCAGCAGATGCCAGTGCCCGCCGAGTGCCTCCACGCGAGCAGACATCTCGAGGGGAATCGAGACGCGGTGCGTTATTCCCACCCATAACGCGTGGTTGATCGTCTCGCGAGCCATGAACTCGGCGAACGTCTCGCCGTCGCAGTAGCGTGCTTTGGTTATCACGAGATAGCGTCAGCGAACCATGTCGACGTGCATGATCCCATCCTCTTCATAGGGTGCGGATACTGTCTCGAAGCCAAAACCGGCGTAGAACGCCTCGAGACGCTGCTGGGCCGCGAGCTTGATCTTCTGCCCGGGCGCGAGCGTCTCCAGCCGGCGCAGCGCTTCCGACATGAGTCGCCTCCCGAGCCCTGTCCTTCGCACTTCCTGCGCTGTCGCGACCCGTCCAATCGATCCCTCAGTGTAACGAACCCCCGGCTCGAAGACGCGCGCGTACGCGACGAGGGAGCGCTCGATAGATCCCTGGTTCCAGCCGAGCAGGTGCCACGCGCGTGGGTCGCGCCCGTCGGCATCGGGGTAGGGACAATTCTGCTCGACGATGAATACAGCCTCGCGCAGGCGCACCATGGCATAGAGATCGTCCGGCCGGAGCTCGCCGAATCGCGACCATTGCCAGGAGATCTCGGTCGGATCGGCAGTAGTTGCGCCAGCATTCGCGCCGGCAGGCACGCTTGTCTTGCTCACTTCCCGTCCATATTCTGAGCCGTTGAAACCGTCCCCATCAGGATAACATAACATGCGCATCTCAGTCCTTCGTTCTTCCGTCGCCGTTGTGCTCGCGGTGATCGCCGCCCCACTTTCGGCCCAGCGGAACGTCGCGCCATCCGCCGTGCCCGACGTCACGATGGGATTGACTCGTGATCCCGCGCTCGCGGCGGCGATTGCCGAGATCTCGACCGCTCGCATTCGCGAGACCGATTCTGCGCTCGTTTCCTACGGAACGCGCCACACGATGAGTGACACGGTGAGCAGCGTCCGCGGAATCGGCGCGGCAAGAAGATATCTGTTCGCCAAACTCAACGGCTACAGCAGGGCGTGCGGCGGATGCCTTCACGTCGAGTACGATCCCGCGATGATCGAAATGCGCGGGCATCCGGATCACCCGATTGTGAACGTCGTCAACGTCCTGGCCTGGCTCCCCGGCCGGGACACGACGCGTGTGCTCGTGATGGGTGGACACTATGACTCCTGCATTTGCGCGCGCACTGATATCGGTCCGTTGGCGCGATTCGAGGCAACGCAGGACGCACCCGGCGCTGACGATGACGGCTCCGGCACCTCCGCGGTGGTCGAGCTCGCGCGCGTATTCTCGAAGCATTTTCCGCGAGGCCTCCAGACGTCCGTGATCTTCGTGGCGTACGCGGCCGAGGAGGAGGGGCTGTACGGCTCGACGCACCTTGCACAGAGGCTTCACGCCGGTGGTTACAAGATCGTATCCGCGTTCACAGACGACATCGTAGGCAATGTCGTCGCCGACGACGGCACCATCGACTCGACGAGCGCCCGGATTTTCGGCGCGGATCCCGACAACGGATCCAGCCGCGAGCTTGCGCGGTACGCCTGGGCAACCGGGACGATTTACAACCCGGGGTTTCGAGTTCTCCCGGTGTTTCGCCTCGATCGCATCTCGCGTGGAGGAGACCACAGCCCATATGTGAGTCTCGGAGATCCCGGTCTTCGTTTCACGGAACGACTCGAGAACTACAAGCGGCAGCACCTGCCGACGGACGATTTCGCCCACGTGAATTTTGGGTACGTCGCGAACGTCGCCAGACTCAATGCATCGGTTGTCGGATCGCTGGCCAACGCACCCGTGCCTCCTGTTGCCTTCGCGCGCCGCGATCAGGCCTCGGGCGGGCAGAAGTGGATGGTGAGCTGGCACGAAGTCCCCGGCGCGGCAGGATACGAGGTTCTCTTCCGGCGCACGACGTCGCCGACCTACGAGAAGATCTATCAGGCAGGATCCGCGACATCCTTTCTGCTTCCGGATCAGCTGGACGACGGCTGGGCAGCGGTGCGAGCGGTCGATGCAAACGGCCACCGGTCCCTGACTAGCGCCGTACCCCCGCCCTGCCCCGTCCTAACCACGCATGCCGATTCATTGGCCGCGGGAGATCTCATTCGGAACTGCATCCGGGCGCCCGGGCGCTGAGCGCAGGGGAAAAAAGGGTTGTTCCGAGGCGTCACAATCGTCTTACTTAAGAACCCAGGCCGGTGAGCTGGCCCGGCGCCTCGTGGAACTCGTACCCTCTCCCGCTGGCTCATGAAGTTTTTTCGCTCAATCGCCATTTTGTCCCTGATCGCGGGCGTTTCCTGCGCGCCGCCGCCACCCCCCGCCCGCATCGCGGCGGCTCCGACGCCCATCAAGTACGTCCCGCCCGAAATGGGACTGAACAATTCGGGGCTCGACACGGCTTTGCCCGGCAGGCTCGACAAGATCGTGAAGACCGCGATCGAGGAAGCGGTGGCGCCGGGAGTCGCGATCGCCGTCGGCCGCAACGGGCACATCGCCTATATGAAGGGCTACGGTTACATCGATTGGAATCAGCCTGGGTCTCCAGCGGTCGACACGAACACTCTTTACGATCTGGCGTCGCTCACCAAGGTCATTGCAACGACTACGGTGGCGATGGCTCTCGAGGAAGGCGGGCAGCTCGATCTCAATCGCACAGTCGCCTCCTATCTGCCCGAGTTCAACTCGCCCGAGAAGGCACAGATCACGGTCAAGCAGATCCTGACGCACAGCGGCGGGCTCGAGGCCGGCGCCAACATCTACGCAACCGCTCGCGGTCGCGAACAGTATCTCTATCAGATCAACGCGCGCCCGCTGGAGTACACGCCGGGCACGAACATGATCTACAGCGACTGGGACATGATCATCCTCCAGCTGGTGATGGAGAGAATCACCGGCAAGACGCTCGATGTGCTTGCCAACGAAAAGATCTTCAAGCCACTCGGCATGACCGATACACAGTTCCAGCCGCCAGTATCGCTGCGGCCGCGGATCGCCCCAACACAGGTGGATGACGCGCGCGGAGGGCTGTTGTGGGGAACTGTTCACGACGAAAACGCGTGGGCCATGGGCGGCGTTGCGGGACACGCCGGACTCTTTTCGACGGCGCGAGACCTCGCGCTCTTCTCGATGATGATCCTCAACGGCGGCGAAGGCGTGAATGGGATCCGCATCGTGAAGCCCGCAACCATCGCTCGCTGGACGGCTCGCCAGGGCAAGGAATCATCGCGCACCCTGGGGTGGGATTCGCCCGAGGGCGGCTCGAGCGCGGGACAGTTTTTCTCGCCCTGGAGCTTTGGTCACACGGGATTCACCGGCACATCCATCTGGATTGATCCGGAGAAGGATCTCTTCGTGGTGGTTCTCACGAATCGCGTGAACCCCACGCGCAGCAATACCCGTCACGTACAGCTTCGTCGCGACGTCGCCGACGCGGTGCAGCAGGCCGTGCTCGGCGCCCGGATAGTGAATTGGGAGAACAGATAGCCGCTCCGACTTGCATCGCGCGTTCACGGGGAGTTGCGCTTATCTTTCTGGACGACTGATTGACGCCTCTTTCCTCCTTTTGAATGGCATCCTCCAAGGAACGAGTCCCCGTAGTTGTCGTCGAGTACGATGAGATCGCGCGCACGATCGCCAGGCGCATTGCCGAGATCATCACGGACCGCCGGCGGGAAGGAAGGCGCGCCGTGCTTGGACTCGCCACCGGCAGCACGCCGATCGGGATCTATCGCGAGCTGATCAAGATGCACCGCGAGGAAGGCCTCGACTTTTCCGACGTCGTGACCTTCAATCTCGACGAGTACTACCCTATGAGACCGGACAGCATCCACAGCTATCACCGGTTCATGCGCGAGAATCTCTTCAACCACATCAATGTGCGCCCGGAGAACATCCACATCCCGCGCGGTGACGTCCCCCGCGACGACGTGGATGTCGAGTGCGAGGCGTACGAGGCCGCGATCAGGAAGGCGGGCGGAATCGACCTGCAGATACTCGGCATCGGGAAGACCGGACACATCGGGTTCAACGAGCCGGGCTCCGGCGCAGACTCGCGCACTCGTCGCATCTCGCTCGACACCGTAACCCGGCGCGACGCGGCTGGTGATTTCTTCGGCGAGGACAACGTCCCGACGGAAGCAATCACCATGGGGGTGGCGACGATCATGGAAGCGAAAGAGATCGCGCTGGTCGCGACGGGCGAGCACAAGGCGGCGATCATCAGGCGCGCGGTGGAGGGGGAGCCCGACCCCGACGTGGCGGCGACGTATCTCCAGCGGCACCCGAACGCTGTCTTTTACGTCGATTTTGCCGCGGCCGCCGATCTGACGCGCATCCGCACGCCGTGGGTAATCGGAGACATGAAGTGGACGCGCGAGAAAGAGATCGACGCGGTCATCTGGTTGAGCGAGATCACCGAGAAATCCGTCCTCAAGCTCGACGAAAACGACTACCGTGAGCACCACCTCAGCTCGCTGCTGGCGCGCCACGGCAAGGCGGGACCACTCAACGGTGAAGTGTTCAACGCCCTGATCGCGAAAATTCGCGGACGGAGCAAGCTGCCGACCGGCAAGCGGGTCGTAGTGTTCTCGCCGCACCCGGACGACGATGTCATCTCGATGGGCGGGATGCTCAACAAGCTGCACCAGAACAAGAACGACATCGTCGTCGCGTACATGACGTCGGGCAATATCGCGGTCTTCGACCACGAGGTGCGCCGCTACGCTGATTTTCTGCGCCGCTTCGGCAACGACTTCGACATCAACGATTCCACCGCGGGCGCGCTGATCGAGGAGGTGGAAGAATTCCTCGACTCGAAGCAGGTGGGAGAGATCGACGCCTTTCCCGTGCAGGTGATGAAGCGGGCGATCCGCGAAGCCGAAGCCGTTTCCGGTATCGAGACGTTCGGCATGAAGCGCGAGCAGGCGCGCTTCCTGAACCTGCCCTTCTATCAGACTGGAAAAGTAAAGAAGGATCCAATCGGTCCGGACGACGTCCGCATCGTTCTCGATCTGCTCGAGGAGGAGAAGCCGGAGCTCGTATTCGTCGCCGGCGATCTCTCGGACCCCCACGGCACCCACAGGATGTGCCTCGAGGCAGTGAACGGGGCGCTCGCGAAGTACTCGGGTCAGTCGCCCGAGATGTGGTACTATCGCGGCGCGTGGCAGGAGTGGGAGATCGCGGAGGCGGATGTGCTGGTGCCGCTCTCCGAGGACGAGCTGCGGGCGAAGAAGATGGCGATCTTCAAGCACCAGAGCCAGAAAGATCGCGCGCCATTTCCGGGTCAGGACGACCGCGAGTTCTGGCAGCGCGTCGAGGAGAGGAACCGGCACACCGCGCACCAGGTGGACCGGCTCGGACTGCCGGAGTACTTCGCGATGGAGGCCTACGTGGTCCGTCGCGCCGGTGCGCCGATCGAGCACGAAATGGTCGCGACAAGTTCGCTCGCCGAGAAAGAGACCTCGCGCTCGCGTCTCGGAACCGCGAGAGTCGGGCGCTAGCTAAACAGCCTCGAGCTTGGATCACCGCCGGTACGGCGGAGGGGATTCCTCTTCGTCGCAACTGTTAGCTCGGGCGGAGCCCCTAACTGCGCTCCCTCGCTCTGCTCGGTCGCGGGTCTCCTTGTCGCTAACAGGGTGCTCCTGCGAGGAACCCCCTCCGCCTTCCCCACTGACTCCAACACAGAAGCTGGCACCTTGCTCGCGCCTCCCTTCCGGTCCGGCATCGCGCGCTCGAACTCTCTTGCCGACCGCGGGACCGCGGTCTCCCCACTGAGCACCAGCGCGCGATCTCAGGCACCGTGCGCGGGAGCGCGCCGAGCAAAGCTCGGCATCCGCGAGAGAGGGAGGGAGGCAACCAACCTGTCAACGCGCGTGCAGTTGCGACGCTCTACAGGGAGGTGAGGGTGTCCTCGCAGGAGCACCCTGTTAGCGACAAGGAGACCCGCGACTGAGCGGAGCGAAGGAGCGCAGTTAGGGGCTCCGCCCGAGCTAACAGTTGCGACGAAGAGGACACCCTCGCCGACCACAAACAGAGACGCTTCCGAAGCCACGCATACACAAAGCACGCAGACACAAAGCGCGTTCGAAGCCTCGCCGCCTTGCGCTAGACCTTGAGAATGATGTTCCGCCGATAAAGCACGGTAAGAATCCCATACCACAGCAATACAAACGAGATCGCAAACGCCAGCGATGCCACGCGTGCCGGCAGCCACGGAAGAAACACGGACTGATAAATCGCGTCCTGAACCGCGACCGATTTCCCGTTGTAGCTGACGTGCCACAGCGTGTAGATCAGCCGAGCCAACACGCCCGACCCGACGAAGGCCACGATCGGATTCACACCGAACACCACGAACGGCTTCGTCCACCACTTTACGCTGCAGTAGTCGACAAGCCACATGACGGTCGCGAGCGCCACGGCGGCCATCCCGGCGGTAAAGATCACGTAAGAGCTCGTCCAAAGATTCTTGTTGATCGGGAACGACCAGTTCCACATCAGGCCGAGCATCATCCCGACCGATCCGGTGGCAAAAAGGCCCGCGAGCCTCTCGAGCAGCGGCTTGTCCCGCTGCGCAATCCACCGGCCCGCGAGCACACCGAGCATCGCGGTCGCGATCGCGGGAATCGTCGACATCGGCCCCTCCGGATCGAAAGTCACGCTTCCGATCCATGTGTGATTCGTTCCGAGAATCGCGCGGTCGAGGTACGCCGCGAGATTTCTGTCCTTCGTGTGCAGAAGCAGCGCTCCCACCACGTTCTCCCCGGGAACCGGGATGAGAGTCATGGCGAACCAGTAGCCGAACAGCAGTCCCGCGATGATGATGATTTGCTGCTTGACGGTCGTCTTGAGAGTCAGCAGCGCGGCACACACATAGACGATTGCGATCCTCGGCAGCACGCCGAGAATGCGCACGTGCTCGATACGGAAGAGGATCCTGTCCCAGGCGCCAGCGTTCGGGATGGTCGCGATTGTCCCCCATTGATAGAAGGGGAACATCGCCATCGCGAAGCCGAGCAGATAGATGATGAGGCCGCGCCGAAGAATCTGCTTGACGACCGCGGAGTCGTCGTCGCCGCGCGCGCGCCGCGCGGAAAGTGACAGATGGGTGGTGATGCCGACGATGAAAAGGAAGAACGGGAAGATGAGATCGGTGGGCGTCCAGCCGTTCCATTCGGCGTGCTCGAGCGGCGGAAAGATCGCGCTCCACGTGCCCGGATCGTTGACGAGGAGCATTCCGGCAACGGTCATTCCGCGAAACACATCGAGAGAAAGCAGACGCTCGCGCCTGGGCGCAACTGGTGCGACGGTCGAAGTCGTGGCGCTGTACCGCTCCGAAGAACCGCGCGGTGCCGCAGTTGTGCTCATACGCCCTCTCGGATTTCAGTGATTTCTGCTGTTACACTGTTATATACGAGCGGCCACGCATCGCGTTACCGAATTCAAACTAGAATGCGGCCTTGAGCGGAGGGGACCAGTCGGAGAGCCGCGCGTCGCCGGACTGCGTGAGCTGACGGAGCCTGCCCGTTTTTTTGTCGAGCACCCAGATGTTGCGCTGTTCCCCGATGGCGCCGAGTCGCCGCGTGATCGAGAGGTGGCGGCCGTCGGGCGCCCAGGAAGGATCTTCATTCTCTCCTTCGGATGTGATCTGGTGCATGACGCGATCCTTCAAGCCGATCGTCCACACCTGGAAATCGCCGTTCTGCTGCTGGAACGCGATCTCGTCACCAAGGGGCGACCAGTCCGGCCCGGTGCGATAGCTCCGCTTTCCCGGCACTACCGGCGTCAGCAGGCGGAGGCCGGTGCCATTCACGTTCATCGTGTATAGCTGCGGCGTGAGCGGAACGGGCGACATGAACACGACCTGCTTTCCATCGGGACTGAAGCTCGGCGACGTGGTCTCGAACCCCGTGCGTCCGACGAAAGGCTTGGGCACCGAATCATCACCCGTCGCGCTCGCCAGATACAACTCCGCCGGAGAATCGCCGCCGGCAGCCCACACGATGTTCTTTCCGTCCTTCGTGTACACGGGCGTGATGTTGAGACCCCGTTTCGACGCGGAAAGAAGTCGCGGACGCAGAGTCCGGAGATCTATCTGGCCTATCCGCGTTCCGCGGTCATCGGCGTCGACGTAAACGATCAACTTCCCGGACGGATGCCATGCGGGTGAAAGCGCCGCGCCAACCGTAGGAAGCACACGCTCGTTCGCGCCATCACTGTCGACGACCTTCATGACCTTTCCCTCGACGAACGCGATCTTCGTCGAGGCGATCCCACGAGTCCCCGTTATCCAGCGCTCCAGCTCGTCGCTCACACCGTGGATGGCGAGCCGCCGCTCGCGCCCCGCCGAGTCGCGCGCCGCCGAATCGCGCGCCGCGATCCGTGCGAAAAGCGAGTCGTAGTGCAGCGTGTCCTGTACGGCTACCGCGCGGAGCATGATATCGCGCCGATCGAGCTCGCGAGAGAGCGAGTCCCGAGCGGCCGCGCTGAGACGCGCGTTGACTCGCTCGCCAGGATGTTTGAGAGGCGTCGGGCGGGAAGCTTCGCGCGCCAGGCTATCGCGCGTTGCCGAGTCGGCTGCGAGGGCCACATCTGTCGCTTGTGTGCGCATGCCCAGAAGACGGGAGAGCGAGTCGCGTATCGCCGGAAGCCTCTTGGGCGGAAGCTTTGGCAGTCTGAAGAGCCCTTGCTGGCGGAGTGTCCCCTTCGGATCGAAGATCTCGACGCGCAGCCCGGTGGCAGTGGGTCTTCCGCGAACGAGGAAATTGGCGCGAGTCTGCGCGAGCGGAGAGAAATTGATTCTGTCGGTTCCCGGACTCCAGATGTCCGCCATGGTCGTGCTGTCGAGAATGAGCGGCTGAATCCGATCGCCGTAGTCAAAGTCGCGCTGGATGATCGTCCGCGTCGAATCACCATCCGTGGTGTCGATTGGCAGCACTACGACAGCCTGCGGAACATCTATTGGCCGCTGGGGCTGTGGCCGAACTGGGTGGACTTGTCCATGCGCAGCGGGAGCCAGTGCGATGAGCCCTCCGGCTCCCACGAGGAAATTGCGATAGGTCATCTGCCGTTCAATTTACGCGTTACCGCAATTGTACACCGGACGCGGCAAAGCCGCGGAGTAGGATACCTCCGCGGCTTTGTCGTGATCGGGTTGCTCGTTACTTCTGGAGATGGAACTGAAACGGCATCTGCACGAGCTGTTGTACCTTCTTACCCCCGATCTGCGCCGCCGAGAATCTCATACGGGGGAGCGCATCCTTCACGGCGGCGGTGAACGCCGGATTGCTTGAGTTGAGGATCTTGAGCGAGCCACCTTCGTAACGGCCGCTCTCGTTGACGACGAACTGCGCGAGCACGGTGCCCTCGACGCCCGAATCCTTCAGAGACGACGGGTATTCCGGGGCCTCGCCGCCGATCTTGACGACCGGCTTCTCGACCTGGAACTCCATATAGGGGCCGTGATCGGCGACACCCGCGGACTTGCCAATATCGCCGTCCGAGCCGGTTCCGCCTTTCACGCCCTTGTCGGAACCGCCAGCGACGCCCTTGCCGCTGAAGTCATTCTCATTCGTGACCGCCTTGGACAGATCGATCGTCGGCAGGGTGGTCGGAATGTTGACGGGCGGAGCCACGACCTTGAACCCCTTCGGGGGTGCCGGAGCTACTTCCTTCGGCAGTCTGGGCAGGTTTACGACCTTGGGCTCAGGCGTCTTGGGCTTTGGGGGCGTCGGCTTGGGCAGCTCCTTCTTTGGAGGCGGAGGAGGCTCGTCCTTCTTCATCGCGACAAAACTGACCTTCGTCTCACGCGGCTTCTCGGCCTTCCGGACGCCTGCCCGGGCGGTCGCGAAGATCGCGAGAAAGAGGATGGTCAAATGCAGAACTATGCTGAAAATGGTCCCCCCGGGGGACCTCTTTTTGGCGTCTGGTTTTGATTCGAGTAGTCTCATATTGCTCCCCTGTAAAAGCTGCCCACCTATATAGCAAACGCTTGGCCAAAGTGGCCCATCTTTGGGCCTGTTGAATGCCCTATTTTTGGCACGATTTTCCGCCACTGCTGAGCTCTGGAGATTCCATTCAAAGACAGTGAATTTGAGAGAATCAGTTAGGACGCTAAATGCAAAAAGGACGCGGGTTTAGCCGCGTCCCTTACAGTATGTCTCGTGAGCAGCCTCGCGCGTGCTAGCCCTTTGTTGTCTTCTTTCTGGCGGGAGCCTTTTTCGGCGCCGGTTTTACCGCCGCTTCTGCGGCCTTGGTGGACGCCGGAGCGATGGCGTTTATGCCCGCTTTTCTGGTAAGAATTCCGCACATTGTTTCGAACGCATTTCGCCCAGCCGTACCCGGTTTTGGCCGGTCCCAAACCATGTGAGCCTGGTCCCGCGGATCGACCTCTCCCTCGTCTCGCACGAGGACGTTGTTGCCGGCGTAAACGGTGCTCCGGACGCGTTTCACTCGCACCGGTGAGCACCTCACATACGCCCTCTCCACCAGCCGGGTGTACTGCTTCTTGTTTTCGAGTATGCGCGGCTTGGTGTAATCCCAGCTGGTGACCGTGGTCCAGGTACCGGGCGACTGGAGCGCTATGCTCGCGGTGTCGAAGATGACCGCTACATCGGCGTCCTTATAAACCTGCCGCCAGGGGGCCTGGGCATGCGCGCCCACTGGGAGGGCGATGAATGCGGCGGACAGAACGACTGTGCTGACAAAGCGAATCATGAAATCTCCTGGGGTCCGCCACCTCTGGCCGGTGTAATCAGGGTGACAGCGGTATGAACGATCTTTGTAGGCTTGGATTATATACACCTCGAACGCGAGGACGCCACTCGCCCAGCTCATGAATCTTAGGGTATCGCGCGCTATCGGTCCGGCGGCAATGGCATCAGCCGTGGCCCTCGCGCTGTATCTCCTCGATCGCGAGCTCAAGTTATACCACTACCGCGATCTGATGCGGCAGGTCTGGGTGCTGCCCCATTCGCACCTCGCGCTGGCGTTGCTCCTCACTGCCGTTGCTTACGCGGTGTTGCCCGGCTACGATGCCATCGCGCTCTCGTACGTCGATCACCCGCTTCCGATCCGGCGCATCGCTTTCGGGTCGTTCATCGCCTACGCGCTCAGCCACAGCCTGGGGTTTCCGCTTCTAAGCGGCGGCCCCGTCCGGTACCGCTTCTGGAGCGTGTGGGGACTCTCGACTTCAGAGATCGCGCAGGCCATCAGCTTTGCCGGCGCCACCTTCATCATCGGAATGGTCGCTGTCGCGGGCGGCGTGTTCCTCCTCGAGCCGCGCTCGACAATCGAGCTTCTCCATCTGCCGGTGACGACGCTCAAGCCATTGGGCGTTCTTTGCCTGCTTCTGGTCACGGGCTATCTGGTCCTGAGCACCACGCGATACAAGACATTCCGTTTGTTCGAGTGGGAGTTTCCAGTTCCTTCCATCCGGCTCGCCCTGGCTCAGCTGGGCGTGGCGATTGTGGACTGGAGCGCCGCGGGTGCAGTGCTCTACGTGCTCCTCCCTTCGGGCTACCGATTGTCCTTTCTGCCGGTCCTCGGCGTTTTCCTAATTGCGCAATTCGCCGGAATTCTTAGCCACGTTCCGGGCGGCCTCGGAGTATTCGAAGCGATCGTGGTGATGCTCCTTGGCTCGCGCGTTCCTGCCGCTTCAATCGTCGGCGCGCTCGTAGCGTATCGGGCTGTCTATTATCTCCTGCCGCTGGTGCTCGCGCTCACGTTTCTTATTGCGTTCGAGGTTCAACGCCAGCGCGATCGGGTCGCCGAGGTCGCGACTCTCGCCGGCGGCATCGTGGGCCGATGGATTCCAGCGATCCTGCCGCAGATTCTCAGCGTCGCGACGTTCGTCGCTGGAGTGATCCTCATCGTGTCCGGCGCGACGCCTGCCGTGCGCGGGAGATTCTCGGCCCTGGATGCCCTTCTGCCGCTCGGGATCATGGAGCTCGCCCATTTCGCCGCGAGCATCGCCGGAGCCGCACTGGTGATTCTCGCCTGGTCGATCAGACGCAGACTGGACGCCGCGTACAGCCTCACGATCGCCGTGCTCGCGATCGGCATAGTGACATCACTGCTGAAGGGGCTCGACTGGGAAGAGGCGTTTGCGCTGACGCTCGTCCTTGCCGCGCTGCTGCCGTCGCGGCGGGTGTTCTACCGAAAGGCAGCGATCATGAGCGAGCCGTTCAGCGGAGGGTGGATTGCCGCCATCGTCCTCGTCGGAGTGGTGACCACCTGGCTGGCCTTTTTCTCGTACCGAAACGTCGATTTCACCAGCGCGGTGTGGTTCCAGTTCAGCGGCAGAGGAGACGCGCCCCGGTCACTGCGAGCGATGATTGGCGTCCTGGGAGCGCTCATGCTCTTTGCGCTGACTCGCAAGCTGCGCCACGCCGAGCCGGAGCCGGAGGTACCATCGCCCAGGCAGCTCGATGTAGCCTCGCGCATAGCCTCGTCATCTCCGGAAACGATTGGCAACCTGGCGCTGCTCGGGGACAAGTCCCTTCTGTTCAGCGATTCCGGAAAGAGCATGATCATGTACGGCGTCGCCGGTCGCAGCTGGGTCGCGCTCGGTGATCCAATTGGCATCGAGAGCGAGCGCAGCGAGCTGGCGTGGCGATTCCGGGAGAGCGCCGACCGGCACGGCGGCTGGCCCGTATTCTACGAAGTGAGCCCACGGCACCTTCCGATTTACATCGACTTGGGTCTCACCCTGTTCAAGCTGGGCGAGGAAGCGATGATTCCGCTTTCGGATTTTTCACTCGACGGGGGAAATCGGAAAGCTCTGCGCCGGACGCGAAAGGATGCGCTCAGGGCCGGCGCGACTTTCGATTTGATTCCGGCTGAGGAGACTCACGCTTTCATTCCAGTGCTGAGGCAGGTGTCGGACGAATGGCTCGCATCCAAGCGCACCAAGGAGAAAGGTTTTTCGCTGGGCCGGTTCGACGAGAGATATCTCAGGAGCTCGCCCGCCGCCCTGATTCGGGTTGGGGACGCCGTCGTCGCGTTCGCGAACGTGTGGCTCGGCGCCGATCGTACCGAAATCTCGGTGGATCTGATGCGCTACACTCAGGTAGCGCCCCCGGGAGTGATGGAATTCCTGCTCATCGAGCTGATGCTCTGGGGAAAGGCGAACGGCTATCAGCGATTCAACCTGGGAATGGCGCCCCTTTCGGGAATCGAGAATCGCAGTCTCGCGCCGCTTTGGAACCGGGTGGGCGCGTTGCTTTTCAGCCGCGGAGAGCCGTTCTATAACTTTCAGGGGCTCAGACAGTATAAGGAGAAGTTCGATCCGATATGGGAGCCACGATATCTTGCGTCCCCGGGTGGCCTCGTGCTGCCAAGAATTCTTACCAACGTTGCGTCACTCATTTCAGGGGGATTGGCAGGAGTGGTGTCGAGATGAAGCTAAAGCGAGTCGCGCTCGCCGCTCTGGTGGCACTGCTCTCCACGCGTTGCACGCCTGCGCATTCCGCGTACATCCCGCGCGATCCGTACCTTCTCCGTCAGCCGCTCTATTTCTATCCGGATGAGGGAGTGGTGAGACACCCCAAGGCCGGCGTTTTTTTCCTCGGCAACGATCTGGGGTTTTGGGAGCCACACCAGAAGCTCGCCGAGCGCCTCGCCGCGAAGGGATACGCCGTCGTCGGATTCGACGTCAAGAATTTTCTCGATCGCCTTCCCGACTCTTCGCTGCTCCGCGACAGCGTCCTCGCGCACGGCCTCCCGACCATGATACGGCGCTCGATGCACGAGCTCGGGGCCGATTCAGTCCCCCTGATCATCGCGGGACACTCCTTCGGCGCCGACATCGCGCTGTGGGCCGAAGCCAATGCACCGGTGCCCGGCGTCATTGGTGTGCTCGCGCTGGGCCCGACGAAACGGGATCACCCGAGGGTTACGCTGAACGACAAGATGAACATCGGAGAGCCGACAGATTCCGGCAGCTTTTCAATCGCCGATCAGATCCGCAGCACGCCACCCAAAGTGCATATCGCGTTGCTCCGCGGCGCCAGCGACAAGGAGCGCAAATCCGATTCGGAGTTTATTTCCGCGGGTGGAGCGCGCTTGAGCTACACGGTGATTCCTTTCGCCGCGCACTCGCTGAAGTCACTGATCATCGCCGGTCCGATTATCGAGCACGCGCTAGATCTCCTCGTCGCCAACCGGTAGCCTCAGGGTGGTCTCCTCGGAGATCTCACGTAGCCCCTTCTCGTTCATCGTACGAACTATCGTAAGAATTGCGGCGAGGAGCGGCACCGCCACCAGCAGTCCGAGAAAGCCGAACAGGAGCGCCATCAGCGCCTGAATTCCGAGAGTCATTGCCGGCGGGAGGTTCACTCCGCGCTTCATCAGCACGGGGACGAGCACGTGATTCTCGACGAACTGGATCAGGATGTAGCTGATCCCGACGAGGAGCGCCTTGTGTGGCGAGTCGATGAACGCCATCGCAATGGCGGGAATCGCGGCGAAGATCGAGCCGACGATCGGGATGAACTTGGACACGCCGGCCAGGATGCCGAGCGGCAGCGCCGCCTTGACGTGGAGCGACAGCAGAAAAACGGTCGTGACGGCGCCGATTACGACCATAGCGATCAGCTGGGTCACGAGCCACCGTCGGAGGGTGGTTGCGAGACGGGCCAAAGTGAGCGCGGCCCGGTCGCGCTCCCGAGTCGGGACGAGCGCGAGGACACCGCCGTGATAGAGGTGCGGATCGAGGCCGATATACCCTGCGATGAAGAGCACGAGCAGGAACGCGCCTGTGACGGCAAAAGTCGACGTCAGCATGTGGAGGAAGGAGTGCTGCGCGCCCGACATCTGCCTCGTTATCTCGCGCCTGAGATTGCCTCCGACCACGACCTCGTTGCTGCGCGCGGTCGTCCTCCGCCCGGTCGTGCTCCGCGCTGTCGAGTCAACGGGCTGAGTGGTGACCGAGTCGGTGGTGACCGTGTCGGTGGTGACCGTGTCAGTGCCGACTGAATCTGCTTCGGTGATTCCGGGTACCGTCCCGGTATCATCGCCGGAGCTCTCCTGATTGAAGAGGATGCCGAGCACTCCATTCGCCCGGTGACCGAGCCAGGCGTCGATCTTGTCGAGCGCTTCGGGAAGCCGCTGCTGCAGCTCCTTGGACTGCGAGCGAAGAATCGGCGCCATCCCGATGCCACCGCCGATCAGGAGGCCAAGAAATACTGTAAGAATCAGGGCGACGCCCAGCCCGCGCGGAACGCCGCGTTTCGCCAGCCAGTCAGCTCCCTGCGAAATGGGGAGTCCGAACAGCACCCCGAGGAAAAAGAGGAAGATGACGGGATGCGCAATCCAGAGCAGGCGGACGGCGACGTAGAAGCCGAATATCAGCGCGAGTATCCGAACGACTTCGCGGGTAGGGATTCGAAGGGTTTCGCGTGCGGGCATGGTGGTATGCTAAGCCGGCCTGTCCGTTTGCGCGAGTTCGGCGCGTGCCGACCGCTTGACCTGCTCGACCAGCGCGCTAGGTTGAAATTGAGAGGCCGCGTCTCGCCCGGGACGCGGCCTCTACTTTGAGCGCTGTCACGGAGATACCAATGCCGGCAACACCCGATGGGCCAATCGCGATCTACTACGAGCACCCGGATTGGTTCAAGCCGCTTTTCGCCGAGCTGGATCGCCGCGAGATACCATACGCGCGCATCGATGCTTCGTCGCACTCGTACGATCCGTCGGAGAGTCAGTCGCCTTACTCGGTCGTCTTCAACCGCGCGAGCCCCTCGGCGTACCTTCGCGGACACGAGCAGGTAACCTTTCACACACTGAGCTGGCTGCGTCCCCTCGAGCGGATCAGGGTCCCGCTCGTGAAT
>DATCPG010000247.1:0-6433 GCA_036570225.1 Gemmatimonadaceae bacterium
TCACCGCGCTGCTTACACTGTACTACGCCACCGGTGGAGACTGGGATGGATACGCCCGACACTCGCCGGTAGCGCACATCGGTCCGGCTAAGACGGTGGCCCGCCGCGTCGAGCACGCGCATCGACAGCTGCACTGGCCGCAGACTGTTCACAACGATTCCATCTGAATAATCGATTGCGCCGGCAAGGAGACGCGCCGGGGGACCGTTGCGCGTGAGCCACATCACCGTGACGACCGAAAGGGTAGCCACGACCGCCAGGATGTACACGGCGAGCCGCACGCGCGCGATCGGTGTGCCGCCATGCAACACACTCCACACGACGTGCGGCGTCGACCGAACAATCTCCCGCACATACCACAGCCTCGCAGCGAGACGGCCGTCGCACGCAGCGCGTTCCGTATACTCCTGGCGCAGGTCGCCGAGCAAATCGGTGATGAATCCCGGCGGGCAGCCGAGAGAGATGAGCACGCGATCAACTCTTGGTGGAGTTGCGCACGATCCAACTGTGTTCGCTCGCTGTGGCGAATTAATTGGTCGCATCATGCGAGCCTCGGCCGAAGCGGCCTTCCGACGCCGGCCCAGATCGAGGCCGCATGGCGCTCGGCCTCACGAAGCGCGCGCGCGCCGGTGCTGGTGAGCGAGAAATGTCGGCGCGATCGGCCGCCGCGAACAGGAAGGGGATCGCTGTGGCCGGAAGTGAGCAGCCCCTTGTCCTCGAGACGCTGCAGCGTGGTGTAGACTGCGCCCACCGAGTAATCGCGGCCGGTCCGCTCAGCGAGATCGCTGCGGATGGCGAGACCGTAGGCGTTGTCTTTGAGGCGGGCGACCGCGAGCAAGGCTGTGAGCTCCAGCGAGCCCAACGGCGATGTGGACATTACTCTCAGTTTGTAGAACAAATCACAGATTCGCAAGGTCGCGCTGTTACCGTGCTATCCGTGCGGGACTCCGTATGGGATGCCTCTCATACGGAGCCCAGCGACGGCATTTACTGCGGGCAATCACCGCCAGGCCAGGGTCGGTCGATACGCAGCGCCGCACCCGGCGGAGCGAAATACGTGGCGGTTATCGTCGCTTCGGTACCTCCTTCGTTTTTCGCCAGCATCACGTGGCCGGGCGCCGGAACCTCCACGAACGCGGAGCCGGTTGGATATACGGTGCGCGAGCATGTTGACGCATTCGATCCATTGTCCCCATTCTCGTCGTCGCCGTTCTGGCCGCCGTGTTTACCCGCGCGATAGAAAGTGATCGTACCCGTTTTAACGACAACCAGAACAGGCCCCGGATGCGAATGCCATCCCGAAGATCCTCCGGGCGCCACGACGACATTCGACACCGCAATATCGGTATTGTCTTTTGTCTTGATCTCGACGTCAAAGCCGTCGGTTGAGCGGATGTGGAAGGCTTCGGCAGTGCCGCGCGCCACCGCGGTTGAGACGAAGCCTGACGCAAGTGTGGAGCTCGGTCCGGTGATAAATGGCCGCGACCGTTCTCGCGTCGTTGAATCCTCACATGCGGCGAAGACAGCCGCCACGGTGAGGCCTGTCAGGGTGAGTTGCAGGTAGCGATTCATGGGACTAGCTCCAGGAGAAAGTGGTCCTACACACCAGGTCGAGATTCGCCGCGCTCGCTGTCGTACTACGGCCGCCAGGTTGGAGCACGGTGGCGTCCTGTCGTTATCTGCTTGCGGTTGGATCCGTCGGAGCCAATCGTGAACAGACCACCGTTTCCGGCAAAAACCAACCTGGAGCCATTAGGCGACCAAGCGGGGTCGAAGCCCGCCGTCAACAGCTTGACGTTCGTGCCGCTCGGCGTCATCAACGCGATCGTCGCCTCCTGGTCAAGAGGGACGGTCATGAACGCAATCGTGCTCCCATCAGGACTCCAGGCGGGGCTGTCGTCCGTATCCCTGTTGGTGGTGAGTCGCTTGAATCCCGTGCCGTCTCTGTTGATGACGCAGATCTCGAGGTCGCCGTACGACATCGTGCACTGAAACGCAATGCTCTTGCTGTCAGGAGACCAAGCCGGATTCCGAACCGCGTAGACGCCCGGCGGATCGAGTCTTATCGGGGGGGACCCGTCCAAGCCGGCTACGTAAAGGCTGGTGTAATTCTCATCTGGTCGATCGAACGCCATGAAGTTGCCGTCAGGACTCCAGGCCGGTTCGACACCGACCGAGTCGTTGCGCAGAACGGTCGTCGTACGCGTCTCGGGATCCATGACTACCAGGCCACCAGTACACGAAGTGTCGAAGTCCCAGCCGACGAAGTGGCACTCGTAGTTCGAGAGTACGAGTTTCGTTCCGTCGGGCGACCACGCCGGACCAAATCCTTGTGCCAGCGCTTTGACACCCGCCCCGTTCGAGTCCGCCACAAAAATCCAGGGCGTGTAGTCTGAGCCGGAAACGCTGTCGACAGTGAAGGCGATATCCTTCTCCGTCGCCGCACAAGTGACGTCGAAGTGGACGGGGATTACACGTCGGTTCACCACGTCAACAGTGACAGGGTTGTTTCCCGCGACGCTGCAATTGGTAGCGACACTCAGTGCGACCGTCCGACTACCTGGCGGAAGACGGGTGATGAGGACGGAGTCGTTCACAAGGACGGGCTCAGGCGACTGACCTACCTGCACATCAAAGCCGAGCGGCTGATCGAATCCCGTGGTGTGAGTGGCGACGCTTATTCCGGTTGCATCGCATACAACGGAGAGATTGACGCTTGCCGTGGCACTGGGCTCGACGGTGATAGAAAGCGCCTGGGTATTGGCGACGGTGCAGTTGTCGGCGACGCCCTGCAGTGCCAGCACGTGCGCGCCTGGGCTAATGCTATCCAGAAACACGGTCGCGTTTGGGCCAACGACCACGGTCCGTTGCGGACTGACGACCAGCAGATAGCCGTCGTTGTCGAAATCAGCGCCCGTTGTGGCAACCTTGACCGTGAGCCTTCCGAGGTGCGGCGGTCCAATTGGCCCATCACCGCCGCAAGCCAGAGCCATCGCTGCGACGAGGCTCAGCGCCGACATTCTCGATCGTGTTCCACGTAAAATTTGGTTGGTGTCTATGCGCATTGTCCCTTCTGGTATAGACGTCTCATGTCTCTTTACACCCACTTCGCACCCGAAACCTGAGCAGCCACGCTCATCCAGCACTCAGAGTTGGATCAGAGTTCAATCAGGCTTCGCATCAGAGTTGCGCATTCCTGGTGGGCTCCTAGGTTGGATTCGTGAGTTCCACCACACGAGAGACTCCAGCGGTGCCACGATTCCGTCTTCAGACGTTTGGAACGCTCAGACTCGTCGGACGGGCGGACGACACCATTCTCGGCGAGCACGGACACCAGCGCCGCAGGCTCGCGCTCCTCGCCGTTCTTGCGGCATCCGGGGAACGGGGTCGCAGCCGCGACCAGCTGCTCGGGCTGTTCTGGCCCGATGTCCCTCAGTCACGCGCACGTCATTCGCTCGAGCAACTGGTGTATGCGATTCGCACGTCGCTGGACGAAAGCGTTTTCACGGGCTTGAATCCGCTCGGCCTCAACCCCGCATTCATCGGCAGCGATGTTGGTGATTTTGCGAATGCGCTATCTCGGGGAGAGAGCGAAGCCGCCATCGAGCTCTATCGCGCGCCTTTCCTCGAGGGATTCTACCTCACCGACGCGCCGGAATTTGAGCAGTGGATGGAAGCAGAGCGTGGTCGAATCGAGCGCAGCTACACCGATGCGCTGGAACGGCTGGCGAAGAGCGCAGAAGACGCAAACGACTCCGCAGCGGCCGCGCGTTGGCTACAGAAGCTGATCGACACGGATCCGGTAAGCAGCAAGCATGCAATCGGTTTGATTCGCGCGCTGATGAACGCGGGAGATCACGCGGCGGCGCTGAGATACGCGCAGCGTTACGAGGCGATCGTGGGGCAGGAGCTCGGAACGAGCGTCGGTCCGGCGGTCGCTGGCCTGGTCGCTGAGGTGCGCTCGCGCGCAAAGACAGAATCGGTGGTGGTTCGCGGCGCCGGCCCGTCCCCGAAGCGAGAGCGGGACAGTGGGTCGGCCATTTCGACTGCGTCGCTGTTTCCGCCAGAAGCAACGACGAACGTGGTGCAACCCACCGAGCCTCCATTACGCTCGCGACGACGCTCTACGGTGGTGTATGGGGTTGCTGCGCTCGTGCTGGCAGCACTGGTTCTCGCCGGCTCGCGCCTTCTAGCGCGCGTCGCCAAGGGTTCCGCGCCTGCAACCGCCGATGCTTCCATTGCCGTGCTCCCCCTCGCCAACGTCAGCGGGGATCCTCGCGATGCAGCTCTGGCTGACGGACTCACTGAGGAGCTAATCGGCGTTCTTGCGAAGATCGATCGTCTGCGAGTCGTCGCCCGTACCTCCGCGTTCGTTTTCAACAAGAGCAATCTGGATGCGCGCCAAATCGCAGACAGTCTGCACGTCGCCGACATCCTCGAGGGCGGAGTGCAGAAGGTTGGCCAGCGAATTCGCGTTCAGGTACGACTGGTCGATGGCCACGATGGCTCAACGCGTTGGGCAGAAACCTACGATCGCGAGTTGAAGGACATCTTCCTCGTTCAAAGCGACATAGCCACCGCAGTAGCCCGCGAGCTGGATCTTCGACTCGGTGGGCGCACTATAGCCGCGCTTCGGCGGGCACCAACACAGAACATCGCCGCTTATGATCTGTACCTCCGCGCCAGCGACCCTACCCTCCTCCGCAGCGACAGCGGTACCCTGTTGAGCGTGGATTACTTCAGGAAGGCGATTGCGCTCGATTCCAACTACGCGGCCGCCTATGCTGGTCTTGCACGAACGTATCTCGTACTTCTTCTAAGCCAGAAAGTGGCGAGCTCAGCTCGTGAAGCGTACGCGCTCGGCGAGCAAGCCGCGCTGAAAGCTGCCGCTCTGGATGATTCGCTCGCCGACGCGCACGCCACAGTTGGCTTACTGCTAATGCTACGGTATGACTTCGCGGGGGCCGAGAAGGAGCTGGCGCGTGCCCGCGCGCTCGATCCAGGGCTGTATCGCACTTATCGGACGCTGATCACGCTTTCCTACTGGAAACAGCGACCAGCCGACGCTGTGGCCGAGGCCAATCGCATGGTCGACATCGATCCGTTGTCGGCCACCGCGCACGTTGAACTGGCACGGGCGCAGTGCGCGAATGGTCAGTACGCCGAGGGATTGGCGCGACTAAAGCGGCTCGAGGCGGTCCGACCGCGCTTGCAGCGCATCCCGTCGTACGCGGCCATGTGTCACGCGATGAAGGGAGACTGGCCGGCAGCCGTCGCCGCGTTGCGTCCGTACCGGCAAAATCGTGACGACTATCGGGCTCGCGGGTGGCTTGGGTATGCGCTGGCGCGCTCAGGCCAGCGGGAGGACGCTCTGGCGGTCCTCGCAGATGTGACCTCTCATTGGCAGCGCAGCAAGCAGGGCGCGTTCGAGGTTGCGCTCGTCGATGCCGGATTGGGAAACCGCGATCAAGCATTCGAGTGGCTCAATCGGTCAGTGGATGACCTCTCTTTATCCGAGAATATCATGCTGCCGGTGTTCGCGGATCTACGCGCGGATCCCCGCTTCGAGCGTCTGCGCGGGCGCCTCCGCTTTTAAAACCTGTAACACAGCGCGATCTGCAGCTGGAACGCGGACTCGGCGGCCACCGTCGTCCAGCGGGGCGCGGTGGCATCGAAGCGAAAAATCGACTGCGACGTTTGCACTGTCCCCACGGTCTGGCCGACCTGCTCGAGGAGCAGAGGTGCAGCCTGACGACGCAGCCCCCAACGACTGCCTAGCAGATTCAACACGTTGAAGAGATCGAGCTGGGCCTCGACCGAGCGCCCGCCGATTGGGACCGACTGCCTGACCGATGCGATGGTGGTGTTCGACCACGGCTCGCGGCAACTGTTACGCGCCATGATTCGGCCGCGCTGGCTGTTGAGACAGGAAGTGCTTTGAAGGAGCTGCTCGAGGCCCGCTCTTTGAAGCATGACACGCTTTGCCTGGGCAGCCGGCGAATTATCCGCGCCTGCCGAGTCCGACGTTCCGGCAAACAGGATCTCCGCATCGTCGAACGCGTCGCGCGGAACGTAGATCGGATCGTTGGTGTTCGTGCCGTCGCCGTTGAGATCGCCGCGTCTGAGAGTGCCAAATGCAACGTAGGTGAACGGCCTGCCGGACTCCCCCACGTAATAAAATGAGAGCTCCGTTCTCCAGCGCGCCCGCGGCATCGCGTACACGCCTGACATTATCACCCGATGCGGTATGTCGTTCGACGAAGTGCCCAGCGTAAGATCGTCATGGCTGCCGGACAACACCCGTGCACTCGCCCACGCGGCAGTCCCGCGCATGTTTGCAGCCAGTGGTGGCTCAGCATCGCGGACGCGCGAATACGTGTACGAAAGCGCGCCAGTCATACGGTCCATCAGCTCCTTTTCTATTCGTGTCGTG
>DATCPG010000248.1:0-2787 GCA_036570225.1 Gemmatimonadaceae bacterium
AAATTCCTGATCACGAACCAGAGCTTGAGCGCCCGGAACCGGCGGCCGAGAGCAATTCCGTAATCCATCAGGTTGACTACTTCGTCGGCATCGTCGACGATCAGGTATTCGGGAACGTGCTGGAACGCTCGCTTCAGCAAATCAGGACGCGAGGTGTACAGGACCGAACAATCCATTGGCGTGAACAGCCACTTGTGAGGATTCACGACAAATGAAGCTGCGCGATCGCATCCCTCGAGCACGTACCGCATCTCGGGCAGAATCGCAGCCGTACCAGCGTACGACGCGTCGACATGGAGCCACATCTTCTCCCGCTCGCAAATCCTGGCAATGGCGGGCACGGGATCGATTGCAGTGGTCGACGTAGTACCAACCGTCGCCACAACCGCGAGGGGAATCGCACCATCGCGGCGATCAGCTTCCACCGCTGCGTTGAGCGCCTCGGCATCCATGCGCAACTGATAATCAGTCGGAATCTTTCTGAGCGCATTCAGGCCAAAGCCGAGGGTCATCATCGCCTTGTCGACGCTCGAATGCGCTTCCTCCGAGCAATACATGACCACTTTCGGCATGTCCGCTCTTCCCATTCCGTCCTGACGTATGCGCAGCTCCGGATGCATCTCTCGGGCGGCGGCGAGCGCGTAAAGAGTGTTCGAAGATGCGGTATCTCCGATGATTCCAAAGAATTTTTCCGGGAGCCCGAGCATCTGCCGCAGCCAATCGAGAGTCAGCAGCTCCAGCTCTGTTGCGGCAGGACTCGTTTGCCACAACATCGCGTTGACGTTGAGCGCCGCGGTGAGAGCTTCGCCGAGCACGCCCGCACCCGTTGAGGAGTTGGCGAAATAGGCCATGAATGCGGGGTGATTCCAGTGCGTCGTAGCCGGCACGATCAGTTTGCGGAAATCATCGAGCACGGCATCCATTGACTCGCCCCGTTCCGGCGGGGATTGCGGAAGTGAGGCGCTGAGGCTTCCCGGCTCGACGCCGGGTAGTACCGGCCACTGTTCCGGATTCTCGAGGTAGTCCGCAATCCAGTCGATGACGGCATGCCCGTGCCTGCGGAATTCGTTGGGCTGCATCGCCACAAATATAGAGTTTTCACTCCTGCGCGACGTTCGGATCGCCAACGCTATATTTTTGGGCGATCACCTCAAACTGATGAGAAGAATGAAGCCCGCCGGTTCCAACACACTCAATCGAAGAGCGGTCGCGCACCTGAAGAAGGTTGATCCCGTGATGGCGCAGGTGATCGAGAAAGTGGGACGGTACAAGGGATGGCCGGCATCCGGAGGAACCCACTTCGACGCAGTAGCGCGCTCGATTGTTTTCCAGCAGCTATCCGGCAAGGCCGCGGGAACGATTCACGGCCGGTTCCAGGGATTGTACGGCGGTCGAACGCCACTTCCAGCAGAGCTCGCGGCGACATCGGACGAGCAACTGCGAGCGGTTGGACTATCGCGACAGAAATCTGCGTACCTCAAGGATCTGGGCGCGCGCGTGACGTCGGGTGAGCTGCCGATCGAGACGCTCCACGAGCTCACCGACGATGAGGTCATCGCAGCTCTTACTCAGGTGAAAGGCATCGGACGCTGGACCGCGCAGATGTTCATGATGTTCCGCCTCGGCAGGCCCGATGTCCTGCCGGATCTCGATCTGGGGATTCAGAAGGGGATTCAACGCGCGTATCGCCTGAGAAAGCTTCCTACCCCTGAGAGAGTTCTGAAAATAGGCGCGAAGTGGGCGCCGTATCGTACTGTTGCATCATGGTACCTGTGGCGCTATGTAGATACTCCGACTCTCGTGCTGCGCTCGCCAGGTTGAAGCGCCGATGCGCCTATCCGGCGCTTTTGCACGAAGTCTGCATAGAGAGTCTACGAACAGAACGTCTCCCAGCGTACACCTCAGAGCATGTCCACCGCACAGATAGAAATCCAACCCGCCGCCGTTCCGTACGACGACTGGGCTGCATCACGTTGTCGCGCAGTTCTGACCGCACTCTTCGGCGATCCCGCGGAGCGCCCATTCGACGTGAGATTCTGGGACGGCACTGTCGATCGTGGCGCCAGTCCGAGTCCGCCGTTCACGCTGGTGCTCAACAGACCTGCTGCACTGCGTCGGATGCTCCTGCCGCCGAACGAGCTGTCGATCGTGGAATCGTTCATATCGGGGGACGTCGATATCGACGGCAGTGTCGAAGCGGCATCCAACCTTGGCGAGGCCATCGGTGAGCGGTTGCGGTCGCCACTAGCGATTGCAAAGCTGGTCCAACTGGTGATGGGGCTTCCGGGTCAGGCAGAAGACGATCTCGCCGACACGCGATTTCCTGCGGACGCACGAAAGCTTGGCCAACGCCACACTCCTGTGCGCGATGCCGCGGCGATTCAGTTCCACTACGACGTTGGCAACAGCTTCTACAAGCTGTGGCTCGATCCGGCAATGGTTTACTCGTGCGCATACTTCCGCTCAGCGGATGATGCTCTCGACGTGGCGCAGGAAGCGAAGCTCGATCTGATTTGCCGAAAGCTGCGCCTTAAGCCGGGCGAGCGGTTGCTCGACATAGGTTGCGGATGGGGTGCGCTGATCATGCACGCCGCGAAGCACTACGGCGTCGATGCAACGGGAATCACGCTCAGCGAAAATCAGGCTGTGCTCGCGCGCGAGCGGATCGAGGAGGCCGGGCTGGGCGATCGCTGCCGCGTGGCGATTCGTGACTACCGCACGCTCACTGCAAGCGACGGCTACGACAAGATCTCGAGCGTTGGAATGGTCGAGCACGTGGGGCTGAGC
>DATCPG010000249.1:0-4712 GCA_036570225.1 Gemmatimonadaceae bacterium
CAGCTTTACCGCGCGGCCGGGAGAGACACTCGCCCTGGTGGGACACACCGGAGCGGGGAAGACCACGATCGTCAACCTGCTCATGCGCTTCTACGACCCTCAGCGCGGCAGAATTACGATCAACGGCGTGGACATTCGAACGATGCCGCTCCACGAGCTGCGCTCGCTGATCGGCTACGTTCAACAGGACATCTTCCTCTTCGCGGGCGACATCGCCACCAACATTCGCCTGTCCAATCCGATCAGCGACGACGATGTGGTACGCGCGGCGGCCGAAGTGGGAGCCGATCGCATCATTCGGGGATTTCCGCAGGGCTACAGCCAGGTGCTGGGCGAGCGTGGAGCATCGATCAGCGTGGGCGAGCGTCAGTTGCTCTCCTTTGCGCGTGCGATCGCCGCGAACGCGCCGCTGCTCCTGCTGGACGAGGCCACGAGCGCCGTCGACAGCGAGATTGAAGCCGAGATTCACGCCGCGCTGAGCGTGCTCGTCGCCGGTCGAACCACGATCGCCGTAGCGCACCGACTGAGCACGATAGCCAATGCCGACATGATCCTCGTACTGCACCACGGCGAAGTCGCCGAACGCGGCACGCACCAGCAGCTTCTGGAGAAAGGCGGTCTCTACAGCACGCTGTGGCGTCTCCAGGCCGGAGAGTCAGAGTTGCTTTTGCAGCGTGCGGGGTGACGCTTGCCGCTCATTTGGTGCATCCGTAGTTTGAGGCACGAACGGATGCGGTCATTCCTCCACACGCCGTACTTACCTACCAGTCATTCCATTCAAATGAGCTCCCACTAGTGCACCTTGCTGTTGCTGCTCGCACTGATGTCGGTCGAGTTAGAAAGGGTAATGAGGACTCGCTGCACGCTTCAGCTAATGCTTATCGCGGCTTGTTCATAGTCGCTGACGGCATGGGCGGGCACGCGGCGGGGGAAGTCGCGAGCGAGATGGCGGTCGAGATCGTGAGCCACGACCTGTCCGACCTCAACGACCTCGACGCAGCCGAGGCGCACGAGCGGGTAGCGCGTTCGCTGCGGGATGCGAATCGGGCCGTATTCGAGCGGACGCGCACCGAGCGAGACAAGCTGGGCATGGGCAGCACGGTTTCCGCTCTGCTTCTTTCGGAGACGAAGTATGTCGTGGGGCACGTGGGAGACTCGCGCATCTACATCGTGCGCGATGGGGAGATGCACCAGCTCACGAAGGACCACTCGCTGGTGCAGGAGCAAGTGGATGCCGGGCTTCTTACGCCCGAACAGGCGAGGAAGCATCCGCAGAGCAACGTCATCACCCGTTGCATCGGCATGGCCGACGAGATCGAGCCGGACGTGTTCGACGGCGAAGCCCGTGTCGGCGATGCGTTTCTCCTCGCGAGCGACGGGCTGACGGGGATGATCGACGATAGGCGCATTCAGCAGCTTCTGTTGTCGCGGGCCAAGCCGGAGCGAATCGTCGACGCTCTGATCCAGGAAGCGAACATGAACGGCGGAAACGACAACATCACCGCCGTCGTCGTGCGAGTATTGGCGGCGGAGTCGACGAGTACCGACCGCGAAGTCACTCCTATCCCGCCAGCTCGCACGCATGGCTGACGACAGCGAATCCGTCGCGTCGGTAACGCAGCTTTACCTCGGCAACATTCTCTACGCGCTGGAGCGGGCAGCCCTGGTGCTCGAGGAGGAAAACAAAATGGCCGACGCGCAGTTCTATCGGGGCATCGCCAGAAAGCTGGCGGATGCGCGCGGCCGAGAGGCCAGGCGTGACAGGTAGAAAACGACGACGAGCTCCAGCCCCAGCTCGGGTGATCCTCTGATCCGAGCGTTCAAGGATGCGAAGGCATGGGAATCCTGGCTCGCAAAGAATCAGACCGAGACCGACGGCCTCTGGATGCGCATCGCGAAGAAAGCATCGGGGGCGAAATCCATCACGTACCCCGAGGCTGTCGAGATCGCGCTTTGCTATGGCTGGATAGACGGTCAAAAGAAGCCAGACAGCGAAACTACGTGGCTGCAACGGTTCGTCCCGCGGCGCCCGCGCAGCATCTGGTCGAAGATCAATCGCGAGAAAGCACTCGGCCTCATTGCCTCCGGAAGGATGCAGCCTGCCGGCCTCCAGGAAATCGAGCGGGCGAAACGGGATGGACGCTGGGAATCGGCGTACGACTCGCCAAAGAACGCGCCCATACACCCGGATTTTCAGCAGGCGTTGAACGAGAATCCTCGCGCCAAAGCGTTTTTCAGCACCGTGAGCGCCGCCAATCGTTACGCAATAATCTGGCGCCTGCACACAGCCAAGAGAGCGGAGACACGCGAGCGTCTCACGCGAAAGTTCATCGAGATGCTGGAGAAAGGGAAAACTCTCCATTAGATAATGGCGCATGCCGAACGCGCAGCGCATTGTCATTCGGATAAAGAAGGGGACGGACGGGCGAAACGCGCTCAGCTGCCTTCGTGCCGATGGAACCACTACGTGGCAGAGGCAGGAAGGCGCGCGGGCGGCGTTTTTTCCGAGGCACGACCTGACCCACTATGCGGTGGAGACGACCCTCGGCCACCGAGAAGGATTCTACGGCCTGGTCTCGGCAGGCTGGGATTTCTCGGATTTTGGCCATCCCTGGCCGCGCGGTCGACTGCCCATCGAGGCGAGCATCTCCGAAATGATCGTCGGCGTGTTGGACATGGAAAGACGAATGGGTGAGCGGGCCTCAGCGGAGGAGCTGAACAAGAAGCTTGCTGAGTACGCCACCGATAATTCTCTGCCGCAGCACCGCGAGCTTACCGAGGAAGATCTGGACAGAGTTCGAGCGAAGCGCGCCGAGATGTTCGCCAGGTGGGACGCGGTGCGGCCCGGGGACGCGCTGGAGATACCTTTCGAGGTCGCGCAGGCTAACTTAAGAGATGAGGCGGCCCCGTCCCTGCATAGGAAGAATGCAGCCCGGCACCCGTAGACGCCAAAACTGAAACACCGCGCTGAATCCGGAGAAGTCATGGGAACCGCGACACTTACGGCACCTGAGCAGGTTACAGACACGTTCCCTATCAACGGGACGGACTTCGTTGAGTTCTACGTCGGAAACGCGAAGCAGGCGGCGCAGTTCTACCGCAACGTGTTCGGTTACAGGATTCTGGCGTACCGAGGCCCCGAGACGGGGACGCGCGACCGAGCCAGCTACGTGCTCCAGCAGGACAAGGTAAGACTCGTACTCACGACTGCGCTGCGACCGGACAGCGATATCGCGACGCACGTGCACAAGCACGGCGACGGCGTGAAGGACATCGCGCTCTGGGTCGACGATGCGAGAAGGGCGTTCAAGCTCGCTGTGGAGCGAGGCGCCAAGCCGGCCTACGAGCCGAAATCACTGGTGGATGAGCACGGCGAAGTCGTCATCGCCGGCATTCACACCTACGGCGAGACGATTCACAGCCTCGTCGAACGGAAGGGCTACAAGGGCTTGTTCATGCCCGGCTTCGTCCCATTCGCCGGGCGCGGCGATGCAAAGGGTGTCGGCCTCAAGTACATCGATCACTGTGTCGGTAACGTCGAGCTCGGCGCCATGAACAAGTGGGTCAAGTACTACGCCGATGTTCTTGGCTTCAGCCAACTGATCTCGTTCGACGACAAAGCGATCTCCACCGAGTATTCGGCGCTGATGTCGAAGGTCGTCGCCAACGGCAACGGCCGCATCAAGTTTCCCCTCAATGAGCCGGCGAAGGGCAAAAAGAAATCGCAGATCGACGAATACCTCGAGTTCTATCAGGGGCCGGGGTGCCAGCACATCGCAATCGCAACCGACAACATCATCGAGACGGTTACGAAGCTGAGAGACAATGGCGTCGAGTTTCTACGCGTGCCCGGCACGTACTACGACACGGTGACCGAGCGCGTCGGGAAGATCGACGAAGACCTCGCGCCGATTCGTGATCTCGGCATTCTCGTCGACCGCGATGAGGAGGGATACCTGCTCCAGATATTCTCCAAGCCGATGGAAGACCGGCCGACGCTCTTTTACGAGATCATCCAGCGCAAGGGCGCGAAGAGCTTCGGTGCTGGGAACTTCAAGGCATTGTTCGAGGCTCTCGAGCGCGAACAAGACCTCCGCGGAAATCTGTAGACCATGCCGATCTATCACACGCTCGGAAAGATCCCACGAAAGAGGCACATCGCGTTCAAGAAGCCGGGCGGGGGGATCTACGCTGAGGAGCTGGTAGGGCACGAGGGGTTCACGGGGACGTCGGCGCTTCTGTACCACATTCATCCGCCGACGACAGTCAAATCGGTGCGACGGGTTCGCGAGACCAAACTCGAGGCCGATCCGGATCAGACGCTGCATCATCGCCACTTTCTCACCTCGCGCGCGAAGAAGGGTGGCAGTGCTACGCTCGATCGCATGCCGCTCCTGTTCAATCAGGACATCGCGATGCTCTACTGCGAGCCGGACGAGAACGACGCGCACTTCTATCGAAACGCGCAGGCCGACGAGCTGGTTTACGTCAGTAAGGGGTCGGGTGTGCTGGAGAGCACCTACGGCGCGCTGGCCTTTGGCGAAGGGGACTACCTCGTCATCCATCGCGGCATTCTCCACCGCTACCGCTTCGATCTCAACGCCGAGCAGCCGAAGCTCGTGACATTCGAGAGCAGGGGACACGTGCGCTGGCCCAAGCGCTATCGCAACGAGTTCGGCCAGCTCATCGAAGGCGCTCCGTATTCCGAGCGC
>DATCPG010000250.1:0-11614 GCA_036570225.1 Gemmatimonadaceae bacterium
CGCATCAGCCGTGATCTTGCGCGACAGATCTCCGCGCGCGACCGCCGTCGTCACGTCGGCAATGTTTCTCACCTGGCCCGTGAGGTTCGACGCCATGAAGTTCACGTTGTCCGTCAGGTCCTTCCACGTTCCTGCGACACCGAGCACTTCCGCCTGGCCGCCAAGCTTTCCTTCCGTGCCTACTTCCTTGGCGACGCGGGTTACTTCGGATGCGAACGCGCTCAGCTGGTCGACCATGATGTTGATGGTGCTCTTGAGCTCGAGGATCTCTCCCATCGCTTCCGCAGTGATCTTGCGCGACAGATCTCCGCGCGCGACTGCGGTCGTCACGTCGGCGATGTTTCTGATCTGGCCGGTGAGGCTGGACGCCATCGCGTTCACGTTGTCGGTCAGATCCTTCCAGGTCCCACCGACGCCCGGCACATCCGCCTGACCTCCAAGGCGTCCTTCAGTTCCCACTTCGCGCGCGACACGCGTCACTTCCGAGGCAAATGTGCTCAGCTGATCGACCATGGTGTTGATCGTGTTCTTGAGCTGTGCTGTCTCGCCTTTCGCTTCGACGGTGATTTTCTGGGAGAGATCTCCCTTGGCCACCGCGGTCGTCACCGCCGCGATATTTCTCACCTGACTGGTGAGATTTCCGGCGAGCGTGTTTACGTTGTCGGTCAGATCTTTCCACGTGCCGCCGACACCCGGAACTTCGGCCTGACCGCCCAGCATTCCCTCGGTGCCCACCTCGCGCGCCACGCGTGTCACTTCCGACGCGAACGAGCTGAGCTGGTCGACCATGATGTTGATCGTGTTCTTCAGCTCGAGAATCTCGCCGCGTGCATCGGCTGTGATCTTGCGCGACAGATCTCCGCGGGCGACAGCGGTTGTGACGTCGGCGATGTTTCTCACCTGCCCGGTGAGGTTCGACGCCATGAAGTTCACATTGTCGGTCAGGTCCTTCCACGTTCCAGCGACCTGCGGCACCTGCGCCTGCCCGCCAAGTCGACCTTCCGTGCCGACTTCACGTGCGACACGAGTTACTTCCTCTGCGAACGTGCTCAGCTGGTCCACCATGGTGTTGACGGTGTTCTTCAGCTCGAGAATCTCGCCCTTCACGTCGACGGTGATCTTCCGCGACAGATCGCCCTTCGCGACGGCGGTTGTTACGTCAGCGATGTTTCTGATCTGACCGGTGAGGTTGGACGCCATCGCGTTCACGTTGTCCGTCAGGTCCTTCCAGGTGCCACCAACTCCCGATACCTGTGCCTGCCCGCCGAGTTTTCCTTCGGTCCCCACTTCCTTGGCGACACGCGTTACTTCCGAAGCAAACCCGCTCAGCTGATCGACCATCGTGTTGATGGTGTTCTTCAGCTCGAGCGTTTCACCGCGCGCTTCGACGGTAATCTTCTGTGACAAATCACCTTTGGCGACCGCGGTGGTAACGGCGGCAATGTTTCTCACCTGACTGGTGAGATTGCCTGCAAGCGTGTTCACGTTGTCGGTGAGATCCTTCCATGTTCCGGCGACGCCGGGCACCTCGGCCTGTCCACCGAGCTTTCCTTCGGTGCCTACTTCGCGCGCCACGCGTGTGACTTCGTCGGCGAACGAGCCGAGCTGATCGACCATCGTGTTGACGGTGGTGGCGATGCGAAGGAATTCTCCCTGAACCGACTTGCCATCGATCTCGAGCACCATCTTCTGATTGAGATCACCATCGGCGACGGCCGTGAGGACGCGGGCGATCTCCGTAGTAGGAGATGCGAGATCGGTGATGAGCGTGTTGACTGCATCGACGGTTGAACGCCAGCCACCGGTGACCGGTCCGATCGAAGCGCGGTCGTTCATCTGGCCCTGGCGGCCGATCGTAGTGCTGACGCGCGTCATCTCCTCGGAGAGTCGCGTGGTCTGCTTGGCGATTCCGTTGAATTCGTCCGCGATCTCAGCGAGCAGCGGATCCTCGGACATCGGCAGCCTGACGTTGAAATCACCTTCTTTCAGGTCACGCATCGCGCCGAGCAGCCGGCGAAGATCGCTTTGGCGAATTCCTCCGTCAGCGGCGGACGCGCCCATTTCGCGTTCGCTGTCCTGACCCGCGTTGCCGTTGCCGTTCCTTTTTCCATTTCGCCCTTTGGCGCCGTTGCGGCCGTTTTTTCGCCGCGATGCCGGGGCGGCTGGGGAGCGGACCGAGATCTCTTCCTCGGATTCCGTCTCTTCGACTTCAAAATTGTCGCCGATCTCCACGACTTTACTCCTTGATGTGCTTGACCCCGCTTGGCGGGCATACGAGACCCCGGCCGACCGGGCGGGCCCGGAGAGGGGGGACAATCCTACTGTTCAAAAGTGGGACCGTTCTCGGATCAGGTGCGTCCCAGCGCTTTATTGCGTCGCTGGAACCACTTCCACGCTGTCACCGAAGCTGATTTCTCCCTCGGTCAGGACCCGGGCGTACACCCTGCTCCAGCCCGGGTGCAGCTTCTGGGAGATGCGTGCGAACCTTCCGTCGATAAACGACTCTTTGATCGTTTTGCACGGACTGGTGAACGAGGCGACCTCGAGGACGACTTCATCACCGAGCTTTATGCGTATCCCTGGGACGACCAGGTCCCAGTCGATTCCTTCGACGGTGAGGTTCTCTCCGGCCGTTCCGATGTCGATCGGGTGGCCTTCGTTCTGGAGGGCGTGAATCCTTTCCAATGAATAAACACAGACCGCCCTTTCTGGCCCACCGTGACCTTTTTTGTCGTTGTGAGCATCGCCCTGAAGACCTAATCGGGACACTTTCGCGTCATCAACGCGCCTTTTCGGCACTCCGCCAGCCGATCTATTGATCGAAACCAGGACCCCGGTTCGGTTATAGTCTAACGGACCCTCCTGATCAACGCTCATTGCCGATATCATGTCCTACACCGGTTTCAAGAGATTGCGCCCCGTCTTTCGAAGTTTTTTCGCTCACGAAATATGATACCGGAATTCCGCCATTCGATGTGGCGAACCGCGGCCTCAGCGAGAGCCTGGTCTGCCGAACGAGCGCGGAATCCGGGGTCAATATCCCGAGGCGCCAGCGCGGCTTGGACCTTAGCTCCGATCCCAGCTTCGCGTAAAGGTTTCTGAGATCATTGGTATCGCTCACCCTCACACCATAGGGCGGATTGGTGAGGATCCACCCGGACTCACGCACCGAATCGTCGATCGCGGCGATCGCTCCCGACACCGCCTCCCCGGAGAAGCGAACATTCGCCGAGACACCGGCTCTCTCCGCATTTCGAGAGGCGGCTTGAACCGCCCCCGCGTCGCGATCCGATCCAAGTATCTTCCCGGAGAAATCGGTCACCGCCGCCTGCGCGGTTTCGAGAGTGCGATTCCAGTGCCCGGCATCGAACCCGGGCCAGTTCATGAATTGAAAATCGCGCTTCAGCCCCGGAGCCATTTTTCGGGCGATCATGGCTGCCTCGATCGGAATCGTCCCCGACCCACACATCGGATCGAGCAGTGGCTCATCCCCCTTCCAACCGCTCGCCAATACCATCGCGGCAGCAATCGTCTCCCGAAGCGGGGCTTTCGCTATCTCCCGACGATAACCGCGCTTGTGCAGCAGCGCGCCGGAGCTGTCCGCACTGATTTCGCACTCGTCGTTGACGATTCGCACAACGAATAATTGCCCGGGTTCTCCAGAGGATATCGCGTCGTGATCCGAGGCATCCGCTGTTTCAGAAGCATCCGTATCCACGTCCGCCGTTGCTTCTATTACTCGCGATGCGGACGCGACGATCGCCGATAGCACGCGTTCCGCGACCGCATCAGAATGATAGAGCTTCGATTTCCGGCACGTCACCCGCACCCGAACTCTTCCACTCGCCGGAAGAAAATCCGCCCACGGTAACTTCTTCGCACGACGCTCGAGCTCATAGAAGGTGCTGGCGTGGAAATCTCCCAGTCTCACCAGAACGCGGGTCGCTGTCCTCAGCCAGAGGTTCGACTCATATAGCCGCCCGAGGTCCGCGCTGAATGCGACTCCGCCAATCTCCTGCCTTCCGCGAATGCCAAGTGTCTTGAGCTCGCCCGCCGCGATGGATTCCAGTCCTGGACCGGTTGACGCGAAAGCCTTGAAGCTGGAAGAGGAGGAATCGGGCATCTCTCGTGAGGTTATGACACGACCCTCGCTGAGGTAAGTGGCTGAACGCGCTGACTGGGAGGAATGCTTTGTGCCAGTACCATACTGAGTGTCGAAACAAATAGGTAAAGAGGCAGCCCGTAAGCTGCTGCGGGAACGCTTTGGCCACTCGGATTTCCGGCCCGGCCAATGGGAGCCGATCAACGCGGTCTTGGGCGGCGAAGACGCTCTGGTGGTAATGCCAACCGGTAGCGGCAAATCGCTGATCTATCAGCTGCCCGCCGTCGTTCTCCCGGGACTCACCATAGTTGTGAGCCCGCTCATCGCGCTCATGAAAGACCAGCACGACAAGCTCTCGGCGCAGGGCGTCAGCTCGGTCGCAATGCACTCGCACCTCTCTACTTCGGAGACCCGCGAGGCGCACCGGCAGATCGCCGAGGGCGAGGGCGAGATGTTGTATCTCACTCCAGAGCGCTTCAAGGATCGTGCGTTCTTCGAGCATCTGCTGTCGCGGCCAATCAGTCTTTTCGTCATCGATGAGGCGCACTGCGTCAGCCAGTGGGGACACGACTTCCGTCCCGACTATCTCTCACTGGGCGGGATCGCCAAACGGCTCGGCCGTCCACCGATATTGGCGCTGACTGCTACGGCCACCGCCCACGTTCAGCAGGACATCGTGCGCCAGCTCGGCATGGTCGATCCTCACGTGACCATCACCGGGTTTGCGCGGCCGAATCTCCGCTTCGAAGTGGTGCGGACCGTCAACGATCAGCTCAAGGACGCGATTCTTCGACACGCGTTGCGTGATTTCGAAGGCTCCGGCGTGATTTACGTCGCGACAGTAAAAGAAGCCGAGCGTTTGCACGACATGCTGGCGGAGGATTTCAAAGTCGGATTGTATCACGGCAAGCGGCCCGCCGCGGATCGCAAGGATGTTCAGGACCGCTTCATGGCCGGCAAGCTCAAGGCAATCATCGCGACGAATGCGTTCGGCCTGGGGATCGACAAGCAGGATCTTCGATTCGTGATCCACTACCATTTCCCGGGATCGATCGAGGCGTACTATCAGGAAGCGGGAAGAGCAGGACGCGATGGACAGCCGGCGATCTGCCGGGTGCTGTATCGGGTCGAGGACAAGCGGATCCAGTCGTACTTCCTCGGTGGGAAGTATCCCGAGGTCCAGGAAGCGGCGCAGGTCGCGCTCGCTCTGGAGAAATATCCGCTAAAGACCCCAGTACTTCTCGATGACCTCGTGGAGCTCACCGGAATTCCCTCACGGAAAGCGAAGATTGTGTTCGCGCTGCTCAAGAGACACGGCCTGGTCCGGGAGCACCGCGGCGGAAAATGGGAGCGCCTGGGCGGGAATCTCTGCGCAGTGGATCTTAGCGCAGATCTGCAGGACTACGAGGAGCGGCGCGCGATGGATCAGGAAAAGCTTCGTACGATGATCCAGTTCTGCCAGACCACGCAGTGCCGTACGCGCTACATCCTCGAGCATTTCGGCGAGAAAGTCGATCCGGACTGGGCGTGCCACAACTGCGACGCGTGCGACGAGATGGAGGCCGCCAGGGCCTCGGCGTAGGAGCCACGGCGCGAACCATACGCCTGGGCAATGCTAGATTATTAGCCCATGCAAAACAGCCTGCCCATCAAACTTGCGCGGGGATCTTTCTTCCTCCTCCTCGCGTTTGTCGCCGCGTTTTTCCCGCGCCTCGTGCACGTTCCCGAGCCGCCGCTGCCGGAGCTGTCGCTTTCCACGATCGCGACGATCCTCGCGCTGTTCATGCAGGGCGTGATCTGGACGAACATCATCATCAGCCACTACATCCAGCGGTCCATCCAGCTCCACGTAACGGATGGAAGCAGCATCACGACGTTCAAGGCGCTGGGTGCAGTGGGGCGCCTCGTCATCTGGATCGCGCTTGCCCTCGTTTCCCTCTCCGCGCTCCACATCGAGATCAGGCCGCTCCTCACCGGACTCGGGATCGGCGGTCTTGCCATCGCCCTCGCGATCCAGAACATCCTCGGCGATCTCTTTGCCGCGATCTCGATCGTGGTGGACAAGCCATTCGTCGTCGGAGACTCGATCTCGGTCGACAACTATCGCGGCAAGGTGGAGCACATCGGCCTGAAGACGACTCGCGTCCGCAGCGAATCCGGCGAGCAGATCATCTTTTCCAACGGTGAGCTGCTCAAGAGCAAGATCAGGAACTACTCGCGCTAGACCAGTCGCGCCTCGAGCTGGATGTCGACGTTGCCCTTGAGGGCCTTTGAGACGGGGCAGCCCTCTTTGGTCTCGTTGGCGATCTGAGCGAACTTGTTCTTGTCGATCTTCGGAACGGTCGCCTGAACATTGAGCTTCATGGTGGTGATTCCGAATCCGCCGGGAACCGCCTCAATGGTGGCGGCGGCCGTCGTCTCGACTTTCGTCGCCGGAGTTCCGTTCTTCTCCAGTCCAAGGGCCAGCGCCATACTGAAGCACGCCGCTTCCGCGGCGGCGAGCAGCTCCTCGGGATTGGACCCGCTGCCGCTCTCGAAGCGCGAGCTGAAGTTGTATTGAGCCGCGATTGACCCGCTCTCGCCCTTGAAGCTTCCCTTCCCGCCCTTGAGTCCGCCTTCCCAGGTCGCGCTCGCTTTTCTCGTTGGCATCTGCATTTCTCCAGTGCGTTTGATGATCCGTTCCGCGAAACATAATTAGATTGCGCACATGGAGAACGCTCCCGGGGCGCCGGGCATTCCTCCGTCCATCGAGCGTGTCTTGAAACTCTTCCGCTCGATGGGACGCGAGGAAAAAATGCAGGCGCTCGTTCAGTACTCGAAGAAGCTCGAGCCACTCCCCGAGCGATTCAGGGATCTCGATCGCGGAGCATTCACGGTTCCCGAGTGCATGACGCGCGTCGACATCATTCCGGAGTTCCGCGACGGCAAGATCCACTTCTACGCGGACCTCAACCTGCGTGAGTCGCCGACGATTGCGGCGGTTCTGGCAATCATCTTTGCGGCGGTGAATGGTCAGCCGCCGTCGACGACGCTGGGGATTCCGCAGGATTTCGTCCGCACGTTGATGGAGAGCATCGGGCTGGGCGCCCGCGAGCCGGGGCTGAACGCGATGATCACCCGCCTCAAGCGCTACGCGCGCGACGCGGAGGCGCAAACGGCGTAGGACCGCTATGTTCATCCGGTCGGCGAGCCAATAACAAAGGGAGCAGCGATGGCGGAGCAAACGCAAACCTACGCAAACCACGGGCGATATATACCGGTCTACCATTTTTTCGCGGTGCCGGTTCTCATGGTGAATGTCGTCGTGATGGCAATTGAATTCGTACGCAACCCACGCTTCCTGACCGGTTGGGCGGTGGTAGTGGCGCTCGCGTTGGCTCTCGGGATGCTCTACCTCAGGTTCATGCCCCTCCGTGCCCAGGATCGGGTCATTCGTCTCGAGGAGAGGGCGCGACTCGAGCGGATCGTGCCGAGTGATCTGCGCGGACGCGTTGGAGAATTGACGCCCAGCCAGCTGATCGCGATTCGCTTCGCACCCGACGATGAAGTGGCCGACCTGACGCGCCGCGCTCTCAACGGTGAGCTGAAGACGTCGAAAGACATCAAGCTCGCCATCAGGAACTGGCGCGCCGATCATCTGCGCGTGTGAGCGCCGGCGACCGCTGCGCATTCAGATACGAGACGCTCCTCGAGTACACCTCGACGGAGCAGCATCGCTGGCACGACTGGTTCGTCGAGCATCCGGAAGCCTGGGCCGTCCCCTTTGCGACTGGACGCATGGCGACGATTGGCGGAGTCGTGATGCACATCTTCGCGGTGGAGCTCAGATACGCCCAGCGGCTTCTCGATCAGGACGTCACCGAATGGGAGAAATTCAAGCAGACTTCCATCGAGGATGTCTTCGAGCTCGGCGACAATGCACGCGCCCAGCTGGTGCAGTTTCTGACGACCGCGACCGAGGCAGAGCTGGATCGCGTTCTCACCTTCCAGACACTCACCGCCGGTCTCGTTTCAGCGAGCAAGCACAAGATCGCTTCCAACGTGTTTCTGCACGGCATTCGCCACTGGGGTCAGGTGGCAACGGTGGCACGGCAGAAGGGATTCGGCGATCAGTGGAGTCACGACCTGCTTCTCAGCAGCGTGAAGATGTAACTTGTAGCACGCGGTATATCAGATGTCTTTATCGGCGATGCGCGATCGCCCCAGACCAGGTTACAAATGGCAGACGTCAAAATCGAGATTCGGAAGAACGGACCGTATAGAGTGCACGGCGACGTAACACTCGTCGATCACGAGGGCAATCCTGTTCCGATTCCGGAGGGACGGAGAAAATCCAATCCGGAGGGCGATACATGGATCTCGCTGTGCCGGTGCGGCGGTTCCGTAGCGAAGCCATTTTGCGACGGCACCCACAGCCGCATTGGATTTATCGGCGCCGAAGAAGCGGTAGAAAAGATCGAGGCTATTCCCCCATCGCCTTGAGCAGCACTCGCTTGGGACGTTGTCCGTCCCATTCTCCGTAAAACACGCGCTGCCACGGACCAAAATCGAGTTTCCCCTTCGTCACCGGGACGATCACTTCGTGGCCGATGGTGAGTGAGCGCAGGTGCGCGGCTGCGTTGTCCTCGCCGGTTCCGCTGTTGTGCCGATAGTCATCGGGTGACCAGGGCGCAATTCTCGTCTCCAGCCAGTCGAGAATGTCCCTCCACAATCCAGGCTCGTGATCGTTGACGAACACGGATGCCGAGATGTGCATCGCGGAAACGAGCACCATTCCTTCGTCAATCCCGGCGGCTGCTCGGCACTTCTCGACCTCTTCGGTGATGTCGATGATCTCGTGACGCTTCTTTGTGTTGAAGGTGAGGTACGAGGTGTGAGTCTTCACGCCTGCTGGTGCTTCTCGAGTAGCTTTGCGTGCCATGACTCTCCGGCACTGAGCTCGAAGCGCGCTCTCCATTCGCCGAGCGTCGTAACAGTTGGATCGAAGACACGAGTGTCCGGCCCTATTTCTCCCCTGGCGCTCAGTGCGGCGAATTGTTCGCGATCCACCGCGGCAATGTCGCCCTTTGCGCCGCGGTAGAAGAGCAGCGCGCTCGTAACCAGGCTCGCTCCCAATCTTGGCTCGAGCGCCTTGAGCGACCGAAAGAGTCCGTCGATCGAGCATCCCGACGCGCCGGCGGTTGATTGATCGACTGCGACAGTCAGGAAGCGCCCGTGCTTCAAGTCCCGGGCGGCAGTAAGGGGAGCTCCGTGCGCGTGCCACTGCGCAATGAAGCGATCTGTTTCGCGAAGCAGAAGATCTGTGGCTGACTCGTCGAGATTACGATCGGCGCCAAATACCCACGTTCGAGAGCTGTCTGGCAGATCCTGAATTTGTACTAACGGCATGTATGACCCCTCATTCGCATCCTGGCGCGATTTGTCGGACCGCTCCGGGAATATTACTTCCAGCATATTGAACAGATCCGTAATCCATTCCGTCACGAATCACAAACAATATTGGTTCACGAGGAACCAGCAACGGGTGTAGGGTGAGCTCTTGAAAAAATCCATCAACAGCCCCGCCGCTTTGGTCTCCCCACTCTGCGAAGGATGCGTCCCATCCTCCTCGAAATCTGTCTTGTTCCAAACTACTCCGTCCGAGCGCGGGGTGGCGCCGTTCGCCCACAGATACGGCCCCCACATGATGAGCGGCGCAAGCTTCTTGGTATAGTTGAGCGTTCCCGCCTGCGGGTTGATGGGCAGTCCTCGCATCTCGTTTATCTGCGACTCGATCGCCCACTTCACCGAGAACCCACTCTCGAAGGCATAGGGTTCAGGATTCAGATCGATCGTCGCATAGCCGCCGTAGCTGCGACTCGAAATAAAAACGATGCGCAAATTCGGATAGCGGATTCTCATCGCCCGTACAACCGACCCGAGATTGGTCAGAAAGACGTGAGCATCGGCGCTGTCGGCGGGAAGCGACACAGAAGGTTTTGGATCTTCGAGCTTGACCCACGCGATCTGCACCTGATTCTCGCTCAGCCCCAGCGGCGCGAGGCGAGTAAGCTTGATCCGATCATAATTTGGTGAGCTCGACGACGTCCACGCGGGCGCGTCCTGGTCATCTGCTGCGCCATTAACGATCACCAGGGTGTAGTGATTGACGCTCGGATCCGCCGCCGCTTTGCCCATGAACGTCCATGGCGAGCACGGCGGGCCGGAGGATTGCGAGCACCACTCCTGCGTCGCGTTCGAAGATCCAATGGAGATCAGCACGTACTTTCCGAATGGGCTCTCGTCGCCATTTACGTCCAGCGCCTTGATCGCGTTCCGTCGCACGCGCGCAGCTGAATCGTGGTCCGCCGGGGGCTGATTGATACCGCCCGGATAAAGACCACCCGAGTTTCCGTAGTACGTCCCCGCGAGAAGATCAGTGAGTGGAATTTTGACTGTATCGGTCGGCGGGCCGACTACCACCGGCTTGGGGGGCGGTGGCGGAGGGGGAGGCGCGGAGCACCCGATTAGTGCGCTCGCAAATGCCAGAGCAACCAGAGCATTACATCTGGCCAACATTGCCTACCGGGCTTCGGTGGCCTTTCTCTTCCGCTCGATCGAGGCCTTGCTCTTCACTTCCCGCGCGAGCTCCGCCGTCGAATCCTCGGCTTCCATATGCCGCGTCAGCGCTTCCCACGTCGCCGGGGTCGGTTCCTGATACGCGATCAGCACGGCGCTCAATTCCGCGTTTCTGGAAACAACAAGCTCGCGGTCCAGCGCAACCACAGCATGCGATCGATCATCAGCCAGGATCATGGTGCGACGCGTCTTGTGCAGCACGGCGGGATACGTCGGCGTCGACGCAGTGATGCTCAGGTTCTCGATCGGACGAAAGACCCCTTCGCGATCCTGGTAGTACCTGCGATCGGGCTTGATGAAGACTTTGACAGCCATGCCGCTCTCCAAAACTGATTGTATCCCTTCAATCTACCACACGGAGAGCGCAGATGAATCAGACCTTCGCGTAGAGGTCATCGCGAGTGAGCGGAATGTTCGAATGCCCGCGCTCATCAGGCTTCGCCAGCAGCGTTTGAACGATGTTGATCTTCGCGGTGGCAAACGCGTTGGCCGACGCTGCCATGTACAGCCGCCACACGCGAAACGTGCGATCTCCGACAAGACCAATCGCCTCGTCCCGCTTTTCCTCGAGCGAGCGAACCCAGTGCCGAAGCGTCATCGCATAGTGCTCGCGCAGGCTTTCCACATCCCGTACCTCGAATCCAGCACCCTCGGCCGCCGATATCACAGAATGCGTGGCCGTCAGCTTTCCATCGGGGAAGACGTACTTGTCGATGAACGCGTCTGCTCGCCAGAACTTGCGGAAAATTCTCTCGCCGACCGACCTCGGCCTCGCTTCGCCGAGGCTGATGATTCCGTGATTCATGAACAGGCCGCCAGGCTTGAGCGCGCGATACGCGGACTCGAAGTACACCGGCAGGTGGCTCAGCCCCACGTGCTCGACCATTCCAACGC
>DATCPG010000251.1:0-12243 GCA_036570225.1 Gemmatimonadaceae bacterium
ATCAGGACCCGTGTACCAGGCGGGAACGCTGTCCGGAAACCCGCTGGCAATGGCCGCCGGGCTCGCGACCTTGTCTACGCTCACGCCCGCGCTTCACGCGAAGATCGAGAAACGCACCGCTGCGCTGGTCGAAGGTTTGCAAAAGATCGCTGCGGATCTCGGAGTGCCGCTCACAGCAGGGTACGCGGGGTCAATGTGGGGTTTCTTCTTCAGTGAAACCCCCGTACGCAATTTCTCGGACGCTAAGTCTTCGGACGTGGAGTTGTTTCGTCGCTTCTTTCACGCAGCGCTCGACCGGGGGGTCTATCTGGCGCCTTCGCCATTCGAAGCTTGTTTCATGTCGGCCGCGCATGGGGACGATGAGGTCGCGAACGCATTGGAGAGGATGCGTGACGCGTTGGAGGCAGCGATTGCGTAGAGCGCGCTTCACCCCGCTCGCGGGGAAATCCGCCTGGCGTCAAGGACTCACGGCGACCGCCTTCGCAGCAGCACTTGGCGTCGCGGCGTGCGTTTCAGTGTCGCGTGGCGCCGGGTCGGGGAATGTTCCGGTAGTAGACGGCCAATACAAGAACGGTCGCGAGCAGATGGTTCGGATCGTTCTTGCTACTGCGGCGCACGAAGGAGCGACGGTCAATCCCGCCGACGGGATATTGGTTGTCCAGCCTGAGAACGGCTTCGTACAGTGGGGCGGCAAGAGATATCGAGGCGAACTTCTCATCACCGCGACGGATTCGGGGATGCTGGTCGTCAACCAGCTGCCGATGGATGATTACCTGCGCGGAGTTGTTCCGCTCGAGATCGGCAACCGCACATCAGCGGAGATGGCGGCCGTGCAGGCTCAGGCCGTGGCAGCTCGTACGTATGCGTACAAGCATCTCAATCCGGCCCGACCGTTCGACATGTACGCGACCGTCCAGGACCAGGTGTACGGCGGTGTCGACGCCGAGAAGCCGCTTCCGGACAGCGCCATTCTGAGTACGAGGGACGTCGTCGTTCTATACAACGGTCAACCGATTACGACACCATACCATTCCACCTGCGGCGGAAGCACTGCGGGCGTCAGCGAAGTGTGGTATGATCAGCCGGACCAGCCGTACCTCCGTCCGGTCAGCGACAGGATTCCGGGAACCAACAGCTACTATTGCGATCCATCGCCCCGATTCAGCTGGACGCAGACTTACGATGCCGCCGGCCTCAGAGCGGTGATGGAAAAGTATCTCGCCAGCTATACCAACGCCCCAAAAGCGAATCTCGGGCGCGTTACCGGCGTGCGAGAGCAGGGCAGAACGCCATCGGGACGCGTTGCAGCATTGACTGTACAGACCGAGAGCGGCAGCTACACTCTGCGCGGCAACGACATCCGGTTCGTGTTGCGAGACCCAAAGGGAACGATTTTGAACAGCACTTTTTTCAGCCTCTCGGCTGAGACGAGCGGCGGCGAAGTGTCCAGCCTGACGTTGAACGGCAGAGGGTACGGGCACGGAATCGGAATGTGCCAGTGGGGCGCGATTGGTCGCGCGCGGGCAGGGCAGAATTATCGTACGATTCTAGAAACCTATTATCCCGGGACGACGATTGGCCGAATCGCCGGTTAGCAGCAAGGACTCGAAATCCGGAAGGGACACGGTCCGACTCGGGCTTGTCGGAGCCGGAGCGATAGCCCAGCTCGCGCACCTTCCGGTGCTCTCGAAGATCAAGGGCGCGCAGCTCGTTGCGCTCTGCGACAACGATGGCCCCAAGGCGAGCGCGATCGCCGAGCGGCTCAACATCCCCGACGTGTTCACTGACTTCGAGGATCTGCTGGAGCTCGATCAGGTAGACGCGGTGGTGATTGCCACACCGAATCACCTCCACGAGCCGCACGTCCTCCGCGCGCTCAAATCAAAAGTCGATGTGCTGTGCGAGCGCCCGTTGTCACTCACCTCCCGCGGCGTCGAGCGGATCCTCGCCGCTGCCAAACAATCCGGACGCAAGGTCGTTGTCGGAAACAACCATCGGTTCCGCAGCGATGTGCAGCAGCTGTATCGCTTTCTGCAGGGAGGCGAGCTGGGTCGAATGATTGGCGTGCGAGCCGGCCAATATCAGTTTGCGAGCGCGCGAACCGGCTGGCGGTTCAGACGTCCTGAGGCGGGCGGCGGCGCGTTCTTCGAGCACGGGTACCCGCTGGTGGATCTCGCACTCTGGCTCGCCGACTTCCCCGATCCTGTCCGCGTCTCGGCGAGCATGGATCGCACTCGTGGCACGAACACAGTCGAAGACTCGATGATGGTCCACGTCGAATGTGCCGGCGGTGTCGACTTCAGCTTCGACATCTCCTGGTCGTACGTCGGGCAGGAAGAGCGGTGGTGGTTCGAGGTATTGTCGGCGCGCGGCAGCGCGCGACTGGCACCGCTGCGGGTGGTGAAGCTGCTGAACGGGAAGCCGACCGACGTTTCGCCGAGCGGAGCCGCCGCGCGCGAAAGCGTATTTCTCCAGTCGTACCGCGCCGAGCTGGCGCACTTCATCGCGGTGGTGAACGAAGACACCCCATACGACGCTCCAGAGGATCAGCTTCTCGTGATCAAGCTGATGGAAGCGATCTACAAGGCGGCTGAAGAGGGCAAGGAAGTCCGTCTGTAGAGTGAGAGGCGGTACACGGTCCACCAGACCGCGAGGTTCATGGGCAGTGCCAGCGCGATGATCTCTCCGTTCTTCTGATAGAAGAACGGAATTCCCTGCAGGACGAATCCAAGCAGCGACAACGAGGCTACGAAGCCGGCCAGCTTGACCGCCTTCGAGACGCCGCGCAGTCCATAAACCGAAAGCGGCACCAGCACGACGAGCGCGAGGGAAAGCGGGTCGAAGTGCATCAGATTTTCATTGCGGCTCATGAAGTAGTGCTTCGTGAAGAGCCAGGCGATGACGAGCGCCGTTCCTCCTGCGCCGGCGATCAGACTCCATACGGTGGCAACGGCAGTGGCTACGAAGAGCGACAGTCTGTTGCCGCCTTCCGCGCTGCGCACGAGTGCGATCACAGCAGCAGCGACGAGGATCCCGGCGGCGACGAACCACGGCAGATAATTCGGCGGCGCCGACGGCTCGGGCGGCCGTCCCGCTGTGAATAGCGCCATCTCCGATCGAACGAATGGAATCTGCGTCCCGGTGCTGTCGGTCAGCCGGACGGTGCGCAGATCGTTCGCCATCCTCACCGGCAGAAACATTTCCGCCCACTCCGACAGCGGTTTGTCCGCCGGATGGCCGAGCGCGAGGCTGGCGCCCGTGTAGAGCAGAAGATTGTCGCCGAGCAGGCGCAGCGTGTGGAAGCGGTAAGTGCCGGGTGTCACACGCGTGACCGTTGACGTCTGGAGCTGTCCTCCCACGGCGTGGTCGAGTGCATCGCGGACGCGCGTCGAGCAATTGTCGCGGTAATAATCGTAGCGATAGAACTTGTTTTGCGGCTGCTCATTCCATTGAACGAATTGCTGAAGCTTCAGGCGCTGGGCGGGTGTGAGATTGAGCTCCTGGGCCAGGACCGACCGATTCCTCCGCTTGTATTCCGCAAGCATTGTGTCGAGATCGAACGCCTGCATCCAGTAGCGAGTGTCGCCTGTAAGAAATCGGGTGAGGAAGTGCGGCTCGTCGAAGGAAAACATTCCCCAGTTGTAGGTGGTGTCAGTCCCGCGCGTCCGATCCTTGATCCAGATCGCATTGTGCCCGAATCGCTCCCACACCTCGTTGCCCCAGCCGAATGTAAGCAGGTAGACGGTGAGGTTGGCTCCCGGTTCATTGGAGGCTATGGCGGATGAGGGCGCGAATGCAGAGTTGACGGGGAGGACTTGTGCGTCCGCGGATCCGAAAGCCACAGCGGCGGCGAGAGGAATCAATGTGAGCGCTTTCATTCACCAAAAATGCACGGCAAAGCGCCTGGCAACGAGGGAGGCAGAAAAAAAGGCTCACCGGCCGGTGAGCCTTTTCTGCGGGAGACCCGGATCAGCGATTACGCTGGGAGACCTGCGAGGACACGTTGCCGGAGCCGACGGCGCTCCGTCGCGTCTCTTGATTCGATGTCGACACGTTGCCGCTTCCGACCGGCGTCTGCTGCTTCTCCTGTCTGCCATTGATCTGAATGCGCGTTGGCTGGGGAAGGGCGGCTTTAGGAATGCGGATCGCGAGAACGCCGTCGCTGAATTCCGCCTGGATCTGATTCTCGTCCACTCCCTGCGGAAGCGAAAAAGTGCGCATAAATGTTCCGTAACTGCGCTCCACGATGTGATACCTGCCCTCTTCCCCTTCTTTCCGCTCGCTCCGCTTCTCGCCCCTGATGCTCAGCAGGCCATTTTCAGCAGTGATCTCGACATCTTCCGGCGTCAGTCCGGGCAGCTCCAGGTCGATCCGGATGTCATTGTCGCTCTCCTTGATGTCCACGGCCGGCGTCCAGTTATTGCCGTCGCGGGTAAAGGTATCCTCGAACAGCCGATCAATCTCGCGCCGGAGGCCGAAAATGGGGGAGCTCGTCGTCAGACTGTAAAGCATTGGTCCTTCTCCTGTATTTGAGGTTTGTCGTTTGTGGCTGCGAGGAGAAAGCGGCAACGGATATACCAATAAAAGTTTGTCATTTCGACAAGCTTGCTGGTCAATTTTGCGCCACCGTCGGTCAGAATTGCGCGTGTGAGGTTTATTCGGAAATAAGTCTGAAATGGCCGAACAATAGAGCATCTGAATCGTCATTTTGATGAGATCCCCGATCGGCCTGATTTCCGGCCATTCAGTCGCCTCGGCTCCCGCGGTTGAACCCCCTGTTCGCGCGCGAGAGCATCCAGCACCGCCCGAAATGGCGACCTGATCCACCTACCTGGGAAATACCATGCTCGTAGCTCAAAAGCGGTGGACGGCCAAGTCGGGCTGGACCGCCACCAACCCTGCCGCGGCACCGCTGCCGTCGGCGGAGCTCGTGATTTTTTTCGGCGCACGGGAAGCACTCGCTACCTCCAGAAGCCTTTTACGGCAAAGAATCTGGCCCGACTCGTTCGCAGCGTCCTCGACGCGGGAATAGCCATCGCCGAACGCCGCTAACTTGTTTAAAGAGTCTCATTTAGCTATAGTTCATAGCTCTACACGAACAATAAAAAGAGACTCCGATGAAACCCGATATCCATCCAGTGTACGCTACGGCGACCGTAAAGTGCGCCTGCGGCAATACATACCAGACCCGCTCCACCCAGGCGGAGATTCACACCGACATCTGCGCCAACTGCCATCCCTTCTTCACGGGCAAGCAGAAGCTCGTCGATACCGCCGGACGCGTTGAGCGTTTCCGTCAGAAGTACGGCAAGCCAGCCGCTGCGCCTAGCACCGAAAGCTGAGTCTCCGCGACCGGCTCAGAGACGCCGTCGAGCGTGCCTCTGAGGTAGAGCGAGAGCTCTCCGATCCGAAGACTGTAAGGGACCAGCAACGCATGGCGGCGCTGGGCCGGGAGCTCAGACATCTCCAGCCACTGGCGGAGATGGCCGCCAGGCTTCAGAGGAACGAGCAGCAGCTCGCGGAAACACGCGAGCTCCTCGACTCTGAGGATCCGGAGATGGCGAGAGAAGCGGCGGACGAAATCGCGCGGCTCGAGAGCTCCATCTCCTCGCTGCTCGATGAGATAAAGCCGGCGCTTATTCCACACGACCCGCTCGACGACCGTCCCGCCATCGTGGAAATCAGAGGCGGCACTGGCGGCGACGAGGCCGCGATATTTGCCGCCGACCTCTATCGCATGTACACGCGCTTCGCCGAAGGACGGCGCTGGCGGGTGGAGATCATCTCACAGTCCGAAGGCACGCTCGGCGGAATGAAGGAAGCGATCTTCAAGGTGAAAGGCGAGGGCGCTTTCGGCGCGATGCGCTGGGAATCGGGCGTGCACCGTGTACAACGCGTGCCGGTGACGGAGAGCCAGGGGCGCATCCACACTTCCGCGGCAACCGTCGCAGTCCTTCCCGAGGCCGAGGAGATCGACCTCAAGATCGAGGACAAGGATCTCCGCATAGATGTCTTCCGTTCATCCGGCCCTGGCGGCCAGAGCGTGAACACCACCGATTCCGCTGTGCGCATCACGCATATCCCGAGTGGAATCGTTGTCAGCCAGCAGGACCAGAAGTCGCAGCTGCAGAACAAGCTCAAGGCAATGGAGGTTCTGCGATCGCGGCTGCTAGACGCGAAGATCGCCGAACAGGAGCTGGCCAGATCGCGTATGCGCAAGACGCAAGTGGGGACCGGTGACAGGTCCGCGAAGATCCGGACTTATAATTATCCCCAGAATCGCGTCACCGACCACCGGATCAATTTGACTTTGCACGAGCTGACAAAAGTTCTGAACGGCGAGATCGAGCCATTCATCGAGGCGCTCAAGGTAGCCGACGTCGAGGAGAAGCTTGGCGAGTAATCAGGGTGCTGCGTTCTTTCCGACGAGCCTCCCGATCGGGACGATCGGCGATCTGCTCGCCGGCTGCTCGGCGATGCTCGAGTCCGAGGGTGTCGCCGAGCCCGTCCGCGAGGCGCGCGAGATCGTCGCCGCAGTGTTGGACGTCCCGAAGTTCTGGGCCGCGGCGAACACGATCTCCGATGCTTCCCCGGAGGTGGCTCGCGCCGTGATACGGGCCGCGATGAAACGTGCAGCGGGCGCGCCGCTCGCCTACGCGGTTTCGCGCGCGTGCTTTCGACACCTGACCCTCGAGATCGACGAGAGCGTGCTCATCCCGCGCGTCGAGACAGAGGTGCTCGTCGAGCGCGTGCTCGAGCGTTGCGACAAGGACACGCGCACGATAGCCGATATCGGGACGGGGTCTGGCGCAATCGCCCTTTCGCTCGCCTTCGAGCGGGAGTTCGAGCGGGTTTTCGCCACCGATATCTCGCTGGACGCGCTGATGGTGGCGAAGGCTAACGCCGTCTTGCTTGCCGCGGTCCTGAAAAGCCGCGTGGATTTCCGTCACGGCTCGCTGCTTGCCCCTCTCGGCGGCGAAAAACTCGACGCCATCGTCTGCAATCCGCCCTACATCAGCTTCGCTGAAATCGTTGAGCTGCCGCCCGATGTCCGCGACTGGGAGCCGAGCGTTGCGCTCCTTTGCGCGGATGATGGGCTGGCGGTGACGCGCTCGCTCGTGAAAAGAGCGCCGGCATCACTGGTGAGCGGAGGACTCCTTGCGCTCGAGGTGGATACGCGTCGCGCAGGAACGGTCGCCGAGATGATTGCTGTGGATGGTCACTACTCTGAGGTCGAAGTTCTGCTCGATCTGACTGGTCGCGAGCGCTTCGTGTTCGCGCGCCGCAATTGAGCGCCAAGGCATGACAGGAGATGCAATGCTGGAAGAGAAAGCAAAGGATGTGGGCCGCCTTATCGGTCAGAGCTCGGAATACCAGACGCTGAAACGGTCCAGTGAGGGGTTGAACAATGACCGCGACGCGGTGGTGTTGCTCCAGGAGATGGAGAAGCTCCGCGGCGAGGCGCAGGCGCTGATCCAGCGGGGAGAGAATCCGACTCCGGAAATGGAGCAGCAGCTCGACTCGATGCTCGAGAAGATCCAGGCACAGCCCGCGTATCAACGCGCGGTCGCGGCGCAGGAGAACTTCGACAAGCTCATGCTGCGCGTGAATCAGTGGATCATGGACGGCATGAAGAAGGGCGCGGCGAGCCCGATCATCACTCTCTCCTGAGCATGCCCCGCGGCAAGCTGATCGTTTTCGAGGGAGCCGAGGGCGCCGGAAAAACGACTCAGATAAAACTGATTGCCGAGCGACTGGCGAGTGCGGGTGTCAGCGTTGTCGCTGTGCGCGAGCCGGGCGGAACTCCGGTGGGCGACGCCATTCGGGGAATTCTCCTCGATTCCGAGCACCACATCAATCCGGCCGCCGAAGCTCTTCTCTTCATGGCATCGCGCGCGGAGCTCATCGCGCGGGAGATCCAGCCCGCGCTCGCGAGGGGCGACATGGTTCTTCTCGACCGGTTTTTTCTTTCGACCTACGCGTATCAAATTGTTGGGCGCGGTCTTCCCGAAGACGAAGCGCGGGCGGCCAACCGCCTCGCGACGGGGGGCCTGGTACCCGACCTGACGCTCTTGCTGGATATTCCGCCGGCGGAAGGCCTGGAACGCGCCGACGCGCGGGGGAAGCGCGACCGCATGGAGCGCTCGGGCGACGATTTCCACGTCAGAGTGGGTAACGCATTCCGAAAGTTCGTCGAGCCGACGTGGCAAAAGTCGCATCCGGAGTGCGGACCAATCAAGTTGATAGATGGGACTGGCGACGAGGCGACGGTGCTCAAGCGCATCTTCTCCGCGCTCTCGTCAGCGTTCCCGCAACCTTTCGGCAGCCTCAAGAGTTAAATAGAAGATGAAACTGAAACTTCCCAGCGCATCGGCGCGGGCTCGCGCGGTGATCGTTGCCGGCACACTTTTCGGAGCGCTCGTCACCGGCGGATGGCTGCTGCAGCGCGGCTCTCGCACGGGGGCGTTTACCGAGTTCGAGGGCGCGCAGTTGTTCGAGAGCGTTCTGCGCCATGTGCAGAACGATTTCGTCGACCCCATCGGCGATTCCACGCTCTACCGCAAATCGGTGGACGGGATGCTTTACGAGTTGCGGGATCCGTACTCGACGTTCCTCCCGCCTGAGCGTTTCGCGAGGCTGAACGAGTCCACCACCGGGAACTACGCCGGCCTGGGACTGGAGACGGATCTTCGCGATGGCTGGCTGATCGTGGTCGCACCGCTGCCCGGCGGCCCAGCCGAGCGCGCAGGATTGCAGCCGGGAGACCGCATCGTCGAGATCATGGGCAAGCCGGCCAAGGGATGGACGACCGAAGAAGCGACCAAAGCGTTGCGAGGCAAAGCTGGCACTTCCGTGACGTTGAAGATCGAACGGCCGGGAGCTCCAGCGCCGATGGAGATGAAGCTGGTGCGCTCGACGATTCATCAGAGCGCGGTGCGCCGGACCTCGATGCTCGGCGACGGCGTTGGCTACATCGATCTCAAGGCGTTCAGCGATTCGACAGCCAAGGAGATGAGCGGCGCGATCAGCAATCTTCTCGCGCACGGAATGAAGACGCTCGTGCTCGATTTGCGTACGAATCCAGGGGGCTTGCTGAACCAGGGAGTAAAAGTATCCGATCTGTTTCTCAACCTCGGACAAAAAATTGTCAGCATGCATGGCCGCCTCCCCGAGGCGAATCGTGAGTTCGCAGATACTGCCAAACAACGGTGGCCCGATCTGCCACTGATAGTGCTTGTCGATGGACGCAGCGCCAGCGCCGCCGAGATAGTGGCGGGTGCGCTCCAGGACCACGATCGCGCGCTCATCGTCGGGACGCCGACGTACGGGAAGGGAAGCGCGCAAAGCGTCGTCTCGTTTGGGGACCAGGGTGGTCTCAAGCTCACGACCGCCAGATGGTTCACTCCCGCAGGGCGATCGATCACGCGTCCGCGTCCGAGCGACGACGAAAGCGATGATGCGGCGCCGGTGCAGCGCGAGAGATTCCGCACGGATGGGGGCCGCGTGGTGTATGGCGGCGGTGGCATTACTCCCGACGTGACGGCTGGAGACAGCATCGTACCCATCGCGGAGGCCAATTTCATCCACGCCCTTGGTCCGAACGGAGGCCATTTCCGCGACGCTGTCACCGATTATGCCCTCTACGTGAAGGCGACCCACGGCGTTACCTCTCCCGACTTCGTGGTGACTCCCGCGATGCGCGACGAGGTATGGGACCGGATGAAGCAGCGGGGCATCGACATCCCGCGATCGGTGTTCGACGAGGCTGAGGCGCTCGTGACCCGTCTGATCGGGTACGACATCGCGCGCTACGTGTTCGGCAGCGACGCCGAGTTCAGTCGCCGCGCATCTGTCGACAAGGCGCTCCAACGAGCGCTGCAGCTGGCGCACGGGTCGCCGAGCGAGAGCGAGCTGCTCCGGAAGGCAACCGCATTCGCACAACCGGCTGACACTCCGGACGGCCAGTGAGCGAACGGGTCTTCATCATCGGGCCTGGGCAGGTGGGGCGCGGGCTTGCCCGCGCCTTTCGTGCATCAGGTGTAGCCGTCGTCGGACTTCACGGCAAACGTCCTTCCGGTGTTGCAACGTCGACTGGTGCGCTGCCAAAGGAGATGGCCGGCGCGAATGTCGTCGTCGTTTGCGTGCGCGACCCACAGCTGGACGAAGCCGTTGACGAATTGATCGCTGCATCCCGCGATGGTCGGCTTGCACGAGGCACCGTCGTTCTGCAAACGTCGGCGATCGCCGAGCCAGCCGGTCTAAAGACACTGAACGAGTCCGGCTTTCCGAGTGGGACGTTCCATCCCCTCGTGCCGTTCAGCGACCCTGAAGTGGCGGCGGATCTGTTGCGCAAAGGATGGGTCGGCATCGACGGGGAGAACGCCGCCAGGGGCGCGTCACGGCGTCTGGCGGGTCACATGGGCGCAAGGACGCTGGACATTCCGGCCGGGAAAAAGGCCGCGTATCACGCCGCGGCTGTTATCTCTTCGAATTTTCCGGTGGTGCTGGCTTCGGTCGCGGGTCACCTGCTGCACGACGTCGGGGTTCCCGATGCAAGCGCCTACCAGGCAGTCGAGAGCCTGATGAGTGGCGCGCTCGCGAACATGAGGCAGGCGCTTCCGGACGATGCGCTTACCGGGCCGATTGTACGCGCGGACACTGAGACGGTGGGGAAACATGTTCGCGCACTGGAGAAGCATGGGAGCGCGCTCGATGTCTATCGGGCGCTATCGGCGGCGGCCGTTGAGATCGCCCGGCGGCGTGGGGTTGATCAGAAGAAGCTCGCGGTGCTCGCCGGAATGCTGCGATCCGGCAAGTAGCACCGCTAGAACGATACTCCGCTCGACTGATCGACGACCTTCACTCCTTTCGGAACTGAGAACCGGAAACTCGACTTGCTCAGATCCGGATTCGCGGTGAAGCTCGTGATCACGACGTGGCGTTTCAATCCGTTCGCCGTTTCGAGGTCGAACTGCCTGATGCTCGAATCGTCGTCGTCGATCCATACCTTCGCGCTCGTGAACGCCGGATTGGGGCGTTTGGGAACCAGGGTGACCGCGTGCGTCGCCCGGCCACCAAGCGCGGCGCTGCCGGCCGAGGTGACCGTGAATCGCGTGCGCGGAGAATTCAGGAACTGATTGGCCGGATCAACGGTGATCGCGTTTTCACCGCTGTACGGCATCCGAATCACCTGTCCGGGCGCGCTGCTCGGAAGATAGAACCACAGCGTCGATCCGTCGGCCGCGACTCTGTCTCCGCTCTCGAAGTCGATGCTCAGAAGATTGGGCTTCCTGCGCAGGATTACGCCCTTCGTCGTCTGGGTGTTCCCGGTGAGCGGGTTGGTGAGCGTCTGCCGAAACTCGGCGCGCATGCTGTTGAGACGGGCATACGCTGCTGCCGCCCGATCGATGATCACATCGGCGCTCTGCGCCCGCACCGCGACTGGAAGCGCGGTGAACGCGATGGCCGCGAGATAATTGAGCTTTTTCATACCTTGAGCTTACCCTGCGGCGGTTATGCCGTTCCTGTTGTCGTGACGGGGATGCTGCGGCCGATCGCGGCAGCAACAGCACGAAGCTCGCGGACCAGCTGGGTGAATTGATCCGGATACAGGGACTGCGTGCCATCGGAGAGTGCGCGATCCGGCTCGGGATGCATCTCGATCATCACACCGTCAGCGCCCGCTGCGACCGCGGCGCGAGCCATCGGAATGACCTTGTCGCGCAATCCGGTGCCGTGACTTGGATCGGCGATGATTGGCAGATGCGACAGCCGGTGGACGATCGGAATCGCGGTGAGATCGAACATGTTGCGCGCCGCCGGATCGAAGCTTCTCACGCCGCGCTCGCAGAGGATGACGTTTTCATTGCCTTCCGCGAGGATGTATTCGGCGCTGAGCAGCAGCTCGTTTATGGTCGCGGCCATACCACGCTTGAGCAGGATAGGCTTTTTCATCCTGCCGACCGTCTTGAGCAGCGAGTAGTTCTGCATGTTGCGCGCGCCGATCTGGATGCAGTCGGCGATTTCAGCGACCATCTGCGCACCCTCGGCGTCCATAGCTTCTGTCACGATCGGCAGTCCGGTCTCCTTGCGGGCGAGCGCGAGAAGGTCGAGACCTTTTCGTCCCATTCCCTGAAATGAGTACGGGGAGCTGCGCGGCTTGAACGCGCCGCCTCGCAGCGCGTTGCCACCGGCGGCCTTCACTATCCGGGCGGCGGAAAGTATCTGCGCCTCGGATTCAAC
>DATCPG010000252.1:0-1766 GCA_036570225.1 Gemmatimonadaceae bacterium
GCTTGATGCCGAGGACGGTCTTGACCTTCTCTTCGACTTCGGCGAGAAGGGCCGGGTTGTCCTTCAGGTACATCTTCGCGTTCTCACGACCCTGACCAATTCTCTGCGCACCGTAGCTGTACCAGGCGCCGGACTTGTCGATGATGCCCGACTCGGCGGCGATGTCCAGCACGAGCGAGGCATGGCTGATTCCTTCGGCGTACATGATGTCGAACTCGGCCTGCTTGAACGGTGGCGCGACCTTGTTCTTCACGACCTTCACGCGGACGTGCGAGCCGATGACGTCTTCCTTCTCCTTAACGGGAGCAATGCGGCGAATGTCGAGACGCACCGACGCGTAGAACTTGAGCGCCTTGCCACCGGTGGTCGTCTCTGGATTGCCGAACATGACGCCGATCTTCTCGCGGAGCTGATTGATGAAGATGACCGACGTTCTCGAGCGGGCGATCGCGCCGGTGAGCTTGCGCAGCGCCTGACTCATGAGACGCGCCTGGAGACCCATGTGCGACTCGCCCATGTCGCCTTCGATCTCGGCCTTCGGCACGAGCGCGGCAACGGAATCGATCACGACGACATCTACGGCGCCGGAGCGGACGAGAATCTCGCAGATCTCCATCGCCTGCTCGCCCGTGTCCGGTTGCGAGACGAGGAGGTTCTCGACGTCGACGCCGAGCTTGATGGCGTAGTCCGTGTCGAGCGCGTGCTCGGCGTCGATATAGGCGGCGACTCCGCCGGCCTTCTGCGCATTGGCAACGACGTGGAGACAGAGCGTGGTCTTACCGCTCGACTCCGGACCGTAGATCTCGGTGACTCTGCCGCGCGGAATTCCGCCGACACCGATGGCGGCGTCAAGGTTGATCGCGCCGGTAGAGATCGCGTCGATTCGGACGCGCGCATCGGTCGAGCCCATCTTCATGATGGCGCCCTTGCCGTGGCTCTTTTCGATCTGGGCGATCGCCAGGCCTAACGCCTTCTTCTTATCGTCCTGAACCGTTGAAGCACCCATCTCAATCACCCTGTCGTTAGACGTTTATGGCCTGGCAGGCAGGCTAAGTCGCTCAAATCCGGCTGAATTCCGGCACCCGAACAAACTACGAAACTAGTGTCACAATGGCAAGATTCAACATCGATTTTTCTTCGGCGTGCGCGAAAATCCGCATCAATTCCTGCTGTGAACGAGGAACGCGTTCTCGACGTGCTGGACGCGCACATTGTCCGATCCAAGAATGACTCCGATCACATCGAACCGAAAGGTGTCGCCGGGCTTCTGGAAGCGCGACATCCAAACCTTTGCCGACCGGCTGAGCTCGCGCTGCTTGCGCCAGTTCACGGCGCTGACCGGACCGCCGAAATCGGCCGAGGCGCGGGTCTTCACTTCAACGAACGCGACGGTACGCGTGTCGCCATCGAGCCTGGTTGCGACCAGGTCTATGTCGCGGTGGCCGTTCCGGAATCTGCGCTCAGCGATCTGCCAACCGTGAACCGCTAGCCACTTTTCGGCGACGCGCTCGCCGCGCTTTCCCATCGTTTGCCGGGCTGCTGACATGCTCGCAACGTAGCTGGCGCGGCGAGGGGGGCGGCATCGTTTGTTGACGGGGAGAAGCAAACTGCGGACTGGCGGCGGAGACTGAAGTGTTCAAGCCGGCGCGGCCGCATCCTCGTGCACGGTGGCCCGCATCGCCTGCGTCCCGGTCATCGGCCGCACGACCGACTCCCCCCAGGGGGGAAGCACAAAGGAAAACGAACTGCCGTGCCCAACCTCGCTC
>DATCPG010000253.1:0-3574 GCA_036570225.1 Gemmatimonadaceae bacterium
CCCGCCGCCAAAGCCGCCACGGGTCTGCATTCGCTCGCGCAGTGCTCGCATGCCAGCCGTGTCGCCACGCGTGCGCATCGCACTCATGCTGTCGCGCATCGCCCCGATCCCGGTGGTATCGGCGCCCGGGGGAAGCACTCGCGGCGCACCGCCCGTCGTATCCGATCCGCGAGCTGCGCGCAGCGAATCGTCGCGCTGGCGTCTCACCCTTGCAGCAACGATGCTGTCGCGCAGGCCGGCCGGACCCAACGGTCGAGGCCGCCCGCGAAGATCCCAGTATGCGCGGTGAAGTCCGACGCCGGCCGGGCCGTTCAAGGTGCGCACGGTATCGCCGCGAATGTTCGTAACGACAATTCGCGCAGTGTCACGTGGCGAACCCGACGTTACGCGATACACCAGCTCGGCGCCGTACGCCGGGTTCGGTGCGAGGAAGACTTTATTGCCGGTAAAGTTCTGGGTGTTAGCCTGTGAGTATTGGTAAGCGGTCTTCGGAGCAAAGAACGTGGTGCCGCGCGCCATCAACGTGTTGTTCATCTGCTCGAGTGGCGCGATGTCGACGATCCAGATGGATCGCCCGTGAGTGGCCGCGATCAGCTCTCGATCGCGCGGATGAATTTCCAGGTCGTGCACGGGCACGGTCGGCAGCCCAGTCATGAAGCGTTGCCAGCTCACCCCGCGGTCTGTGGACACGTACGCGCCAACGTCGCTCCCGAGGAAAAGGAGGTCGCGATTCGCGGGATCCTCGCGAATGACGTGCACGAAATCCACGCCGCCGGTCGGAAGATTGTTGCTGATCGGCCGGAAGGTTCTTCCGAAATCATTCGACACATAGACGTACGGACGGAAATCGTTCTCGCGATGATTGTCGAACGTGACATAAACCGTGGCGGTGTCGAAGTGCGACGGCTCGACGCGACTTACCCAGGTCTTCTTCGGCACGCCGGGAAAGTGCGTGGTGATGTCGGTCCACTGCCCGCCATCGTTGGTCGTGAGCCACACGTTGCCATCGTCCGTGCCAACCCAGAGTATGCCAGGCCTGATCGGCGACTCGGCCACAGTAGTGATGGTACCATGAGTCTCGGCACCCGAATTGTCACGCGTTATTCCACCGGTCGTGCGCGTGCTCACGATGATACGAGTGGAATCCTTTGTGGAGAGATCCGCCGAGATGGGATAGAAGTGATCGCCGCGATCGGTCGACTTGAGCAGTCGATTGCCGCCCATGTACACCGTCGCCGGCGAGTGCGGGGAAAGGAAAAACGGCGTCGACCAGTTGAACCTGTAGACGCGAGCCGAATCGGCCGCGGCTCGCGCGCGAATCTGTTCCAGCGTGCGGGTGATCTCCGGAGTAACGGGACGAGTCGTGTCGCCGCGCGCGATGATCACCGAATCCTCGAAGATGCTCGTCCTGTCGCGCCCGCCGCCGCGCATGATCACGGCCCGCGTGTTCTGCGCTATGTTGAGCCGCGATGCATTTCCGCCCTGCGATTCGCTGTAGACGATGTTCGGGTCTTCGGGATCCATGGCGCTGTAGAAGCCATCGCCCCCGCCGACATTGTACCAGTCGTTGTTGGAGATTCCGGCGCGATTCTTCGCGCGCGACGGTCCGCACCACGAGCCGTTGTCCTGCAGTCCTCCGCACACCTTGTACGGTTTCTCCATGTTGTAGCTGACGTGATAGAACTGGCCGATCGGGAACGTGTTTATGAAATCGTAGGTCCCCCCGCGATCGTACGTCACCGCGATTCCACCGTCATCGCCGAGGATGTAGTGTTCCGGGTCCGCGGGGTCGATCCACATCGCGTGCCAATCCGTATGGACGCCCAATGCGCCACGCCGAACTGTTTTCCCGCCGTCGTCGGACGTGCGGAACACGGAGGACATCCAGTAGATGCGATCTGGATTGCGTGGATCCACGCGAATCTGCGAGTAATAGAATGGCCGCGCATCACCAAGACCGCCGCCGCCCTGGCCGGGAGGCTCGTTGCGATAAGTGAGAGCCCACGTTGCGCCTCCGTCGGAGGAGCGATAGATGCCGCTGTTCGTCTTCTGCCGTTTGCTGGTATCCGGCTTCTCGCCCCGGGCAAGTGGGCGCGGGAGTGTGTCCGCCTCGACCCAAGTGTAGATGACCTGCGGATTCGATGGGGAAAGCGCGATGCCGATTCGACCTTTCATCGTCTCGGGAAACCCGCGGCCACGTATTTCGCGCCACGTTGCGCCGGCATCAGTCGTTTTCCAGAGTCCGCTCCCAGGACCGCCGCTCTTCAGGAAGTACGGACCGCGCACCCTCTCCCAGCTGGAGGCGTACAGCGTGTTGTGATCCTTCGCGTCCATCGCCAGATCGACGAACCCCGCCTTGTCGCTCACGAACTTCACGAGCTGCCACGTCGCGCCGCCGTCAGTGGACTTGTAGAGCCCGCGCTCCGGATTCGAGTTCCACTCGTGGCCGAGTGCCGCCACGTACACAATGTTGGGGTCGGCTGGGTCGACTATGATCCGACCGATTTGTTGCGTCGCCTCCAGTCCGCTGAGCTTCCACGTGCGCCCGGCATCGGTCGATTTGTAAACGCCGCCGCCCGGGGAGATGGAGTTGCGCGAATCTTCCTCGCCGGTGCCGGCGTAGATGATATTGGGGTTGGAAGGCGCGATGGCAATGTCGCCCATCGAGATCACCCGTTCCTTGTCGAACACCGGGAAAAACATCGTTCCGGCATTGACGGTCTTCCAGATTCCACCCGTCGCGGTCGCGACGTAGAACACCTTGGGATTGCCGGGCACTGCCTCGATGTCGGTCACTCGCCCAGCCATGTTGGCCGGACCGATCGATCGCCAGCGGAAGCCGGCGAGCGTGGCGGAATCGAGTGGAGTTGTGAGCTGCGCGGAGAGGGAGCCGACGCAAAGGAGCGCGCCGGCTAGAGCGGAAAGGACGGGTTGGGCTCGCATTGGATTGGACGGGAAGGTGAACAATCGATCCGGCAAAAGGATCGCGAGACGCTTGCGAAACTAAGGTAATACGGGATCGGGTTGAACAGTGTTGAGCACTATCTCGCCGCGGAGCATACATTCAACCGGTTGCCGATACTTTGATTGACGGAACGAGGAATCGAGATGATGATCCGGACTGACACCCCCGCGCCTCAGGACCCCACGACGCAGAACGGCCAAGCCGGAGAAGGCGCCGCCGTCCAGGTACAGACTCCGACTCCGCCAGCGCACCCCCGCGCAATCACCATTCACGGGTCAAATGGCCAGACGACCGTAATCGACGTTCCTCCCGGCTTCAGCGCCCGAAACGTCATTCCTCCGCAGGCCGTCGACATCTCCCTTGCCTTTTTTTTCACGATGGCCTTTATCATTGTCGGGCTTCCTCTCGCCCGCGCATTCGCGCGGCGCATGGACCGCCGTGGGACAGCTCCGACGCAGATTCCCGGCGAGGTCAGCTCGCAACTCGCCCAGCTCAATCAGGCGGTTGACGCGATCGCGTTGGAGGTCGAACGAATCTCGGAAGGTCAGCGCTTTACGACTCGGCTGCTCTCCGAGCAGCGCGACGCGGCGCGACAGACACTTCCGTCGC
>DATCPG010000254.1:0-2773 GCA_036570225.1 Gemmatimonadaceae bacterium
AGCCAACCAAGCCCGTTACTGAAGTCACCGACGAGCTGCGGAAGCTCATCGCCGACATGTTCGAGACGATGTACGCCGCTGAGGGCATCGGACTCGCAGCGCCCCAGGTTGGAAGGACTGAAAGACTCGCGGTCGTCGACGTCGAAGGAAGCAAGTTCTCGCTCATCAATCCCGAAATCGTCTCGAGCAATGGGCCGATCGAGAAGGCGGAAGAGGGATGTCTTTCGATTCCGGACATCTACGGCGACGTGGAGCGCCCACCTGAAGTCACCATCCGCGCGCTCGACGAGAATGGTAATCCATACGAAGCGTCCGGAAGTGGTCTCCTCGGCCGCTGCTTCCAGCACGAGATCGACCACCTCGATGGAAAGCTCTTCATCGACTACCTGAGTCCGCTGAAGCGCAGGTCAGCGCTGTCGAAGTGGGAGAAGGAAAAAGAAGGCTATCCCGGCAACATCAGGAAGGTGCGCGCCGAGGTGAAGGGCGAGCACCACCACGAGAACGAGACGGAGATGTAGTGCGGATCCTCTTCTGGGGGACTCCGGAGTTCGCCGCGGCGCCTTTGCGCGCTCTCATCGGTGAAGGATTCGATGTAGTCGGCGTGGTCACGCAACCCGACAAGCCGCAGGGACGCGCGCGCCAGGTGGTTACTTCGGCAGTCAAGCGGATCGCGCTGGAGGAGGAGATTCCGCTATTTCAGCCGAAGAACGCGCGCGAGCCCGGGCTGCCGGAGGCGCTCCGAGAGCTCCAGCCGGACATTGGGATCGTCGTCGCCTACGGCCACATTCTGCCTCAGCGCATCATCGATCTCCCGGCCAATGGTACGCTGAACATTCACGCGTCGCTGCTGCCTCTTCTCAGAGGAGCAGCGCCGATTCAGGCCGCGATCAAACAAGGGCTTGCCGAGACCGGCGTGACGATCATGAGAGTGGTCCCAGCTCTCGACGCGGGTCCAATTCTCCTGCAGTCCAATACACCGATCCTGGCCGACGAGACCTATGGCGAATTGCAGGACCGGCTATCCGAGCTCGGGGCGCTCAGTCTGATCGAGGCGTTGACGCTCATCTCGATCGGAGAAGGAAAGGAAACGCCGCAGGACGATGCACGCGCCACCTACGCGGCGAAGATCACCCGCGAGTCGTCCCGCATCGACTGGACCGCCACCGCGCTCGAAATCTCTCGGCTGATTCGTGCGTCCGACCCAAAGCCCGGCGCGTACACGCAGACGCCGAATTTCGATGTGAAGCTGTTCGGGGCCAAATTGATGGACGGAATCAAGGGTCATCCCGGCGAGGTTCTGAAGACGACGGGCGAGCTCATCATCGCCTGCGGGATCGATGCGCTCCGAATCGCCGAGGTGCAGCCCTCGGGCAAGAAGAGAATGCCGGCGCAGGAATGGACGCGCGGCCGCGGCACAGTTGTCGGGGAAAGGTTCGGCGCGTGACGCCCCCGCGGTGAAGGCACCAATGACCAGCCTGCCGTGCGTCCACGCCGTGACGAGCGACGAGATCATGCTGCGCCCGGGGTTTCTGCGGAAGGCTCTGGGTGTGATGCGTGTTTTGGGAGATAAGGGCGCGATTCACGTGAGGTCCCAGCTTCTCGACTCGCCTACGTTGTACTCGATTACGCTCGCGCTGCTCGAGCTTCATGAGCAGACCAGCTGCTGGTGCATCGTGAACGATCGGGTGGATGTCGCGCTCGCCTGCGGAGTACAAGGAGTTCAACTGACCCACAAGTCGATTGCTGTTCCCGACGTCCAGAGAATCGCCCCTGCGCTAAGGATCGGGGCAAGCGTTCATTCTCCGGACGAAGCGCGGGACGCCGAGCAGGCGGGAGCAGACTGGTGCGTCGCAGGCCACGTGTTCGAGACGCCGTCGCACCCGGGACTTCCCCGCAAGGAGAGCACTTTCATCAACGAAGTCGTTGCTGCGGTGAGCTTTCCGGTGATCGCGATCGGGGGCATCAGACCGGAACACGTCAGGTCGCTGGTCCATCGAGGCGCGCACGGCGTCGCGGCGATTCGCGGAATCTGGAACGACGAGAATTCCGAACTCGCTGCTAGTCGCTATCTTTCACAAGTATGATGGGAACCGAAGTATTCGAGGCGGAAATCGCTCTCGCAGTGAACGGAGCGGAGCGCCGGGTCCCAAAGGGTTGGACGCTGGCGGACCTCCTCGCTTCACTCGAGCTCGATCCGCGCCTGATAGTGGTGGAGCGCAACGGCACTATCGTGCGCGATCGCTCATCCTTTGCGTCGCTCGCCCTCGCCGCCGATGACGCATTGGAGATCGTCCACTTTGTTGGGGGGGGCTGAAATGGCGCACGCCGACCTGCTCTCTCCCGCAACTCTTACCGATCCGCAGCCGTTCGTCATCGCGGGACGCGAGTTCCGCTCGCGGCTCATGGTCGGCACCGGCAAGTACGCGTCGAACGCGCAGATGATCGAGGCGATCGAAGCCTCCGGCGCGGAAGTGGTGACCGTCGCTGTGCGTCGCGTTGATCTCGATCGATCCAAGGATGAGGGAATTCTCCACCATCTGGATCCTGACCATTTCTTTCTGATCGCCAACACCGCCGGCTGCTACAACGCGTCGGATGCGATTCGCTACGCGCGCCTTGGGCGAGCCGCGGGATTCAACGAGTGGGTGAAGCTCGAGGTGATCGGCGATCAGCAGACGCTGCTGCCCGACACGGCGGGTCTTCTGCAGGCGACCGAGACTCTCGTCGAAGAAGGCTTTAAGGTCCTCGCGTACACGAACGATGATCTCATTAC
>DATCPG010000255.1:0-2367 GCA_036570225.1 Gemmatimonadaceae bacterium
CGCTCACCTCGTGGATGAGCATCGACTGTCGGAGAAGGAGCTTGGGCGAATGCGCGACCTGCTGAAGCGCGCGCCGAAGCGTCAGAAGAAGTGATCGTCCACGTCATCGACGGCACGTACGAGCTTTTCCGCCACTTCTACGGACAGCGCAGCTGGAATAAGGGGAAGGACAAGCCGCTGGGAGCCGTCGCTGGCGTGTTGCACTCGGTTCTCGAGATGGTCGAAACCGGCGCAACCCACGTCGGAGTAGCCACCGACCACGTGATCGAGTCCTTTCGCAACGACCTCTGGCCGGACTACAAGACCGGAGAGGGAATCGACCATGTTCTCAACGCGCAGTTTCTCCCGCTGGAGGACGCCCTCGCCGCCATGGGCGTCGCGATCTGGCCAATGGTCGAGCTCGAGGCCGACGATGGCCTCGCCTCGGCCGCCCGTCTCGGTTCCGAAGATCCGCGTGTCGAGAAAGTATGCATCTGGGCGAACGACAAGGATCTCGCGCAGTGCGTCCGCGGCGATCGCGTCGTGCAGATCATACGAAAGGGCATGCAGGTGAGGAACGCCGAGGCGGTGCGAGCGAAGTTCGGCGTCGAGCCGGCGCTCATTCCCGATTTTCTGGCGCTCGTCGGCGACGCGCAGGATGGATATCCCGGCATTCGGGGGATCGGGTCGAGCACGGCGGCCAGTCTGTTGAACAAGTACGGACCGCTCGAATCCTTCCCAACGGAAGCGCTCGGCGGCGAACGGGATCACGCGCTCCTGTTCAAGACACTGGCAACCCTGAGAACCGACGCGCCGCTCTTTGGGGATGTCGACGAAATGGAATGGAAGGGCCCGACTGGCGAGTTCGCGGATTGGGCGACCCGGATCGACGACAAGCGGCTGTTGGCGCGCGCGGAGGGTGCGATTGGGAAGCGGGAAGCGGGAAGCGGGAGGCGGGACACGGGAGCCCTCCAATCCATCCCTGACACCGTAAAGTGAACTAACATTCACCCAAGGCGAATCTCAATTCACTTAACGATTTTACACCTTCCCCTTCTCGCCTCCCGCTTCCCCCTTCCCGCTTCCCGCCTCCCGCTTTGTCGCCGCGCCCAGGCGCTCACTATCTGCTGAAGAAGGGTCGAATCCGTCGGCTCGGACATCCAGCATAAGCGAATAAGGACTGTCCGCCGCGAACTCCTCCCGAATCAGAATCGGCGAGCCGGGTTCGGCGCTGGCGAGCTTCACTTCAACCAGCTCCGCGAGGTGGGTGAGCGCCACCATGGAGCCACGAATGGCGTGGCTATCGAATCCAGCATCCGGGTAGGTCATCACTTCCAGAGTTCCGTAGGGCCCGTAATGCTCGCGCTCACCGTTTGCCGCGTTTTTCGGATCCGCGACGTAGCCGAGCAAGAGGTCGGGAAAGTAGAGCAGTCCGGCTCGAGACCCCGTCAGCGTCCACAGTTTTTTCTCGCGATCCATCTCGCAATAGAAGCCGAGCTTGCGCCACTCCTGCTTGATTCGCTCCTCCGTCATGGGAGACGCGGGTTGTTCTGGAGTGCGCTTGCGGTCCCGATAGATGTAGACCGCGGCCACAATCAGTATTGCGGCAAATATTAACGGAAGCAAAAGGGTCGTCCTCGCTTGATGCAGAAATCTATTTCAACGGCATGTAGACATCGGTCACGAGCTCGTGCGGCTTCGCCGTCATCGGTGTGTTGCGATACACCTCGTAGCTCACACCATCACCCGGCTTTTCACCGGAGCGGGGCAGCCATTCTTTCTTGAGGTGAGCGTAGACGTCGCCGAGTCCGGTGTACGGACCTATGTGAGTCGTGTGAGCATAGCGGCCGGCGGGAATGAACATTTCGCTCAGGCCGGCAGGAAGCTTCGTCTTCGCTGGAATCGTGATCGCGGCGTCTGAGCGAAGTTTTTCTTCCGGGATGACGGACGGGTCATCGTGGTAGATGCCGAGCAGCATCGTGTCCCGGTCGGCCAATCCGGCTGCCGTAACGAGACCATTGAGACGTTGGAACGCCTCGGGGATGCCCATGTAGGATCCGACGTGTCGGACGCTGGCGAGACGAAGTTCTGGTCTTTCCACGACGTCGACTTTCATACAACAATCTCCTTGCGATCGAGCTGACCGAAACGCGGCACCGCACAAGTCCTTTGGGTTTGGTGCGCCCAATGTTACACTCTCACCGTGCCGAAGAAAGAGTCTGTAGAGATTCTCTCGATTGAAGGGCGGGAAGTACGGGTGTCGAATCCCGACAAGCCGTATTTCTCACGAGACGTCAAGCTGTCCAAGCTCGACGTGGTTCGATATTACCTCGCCGTCGCGCCGGGAGCTGTAGCCGGAATCCGCGACAGGCCGAGCATGCTCAAGCG
>DATCPG010000256.1:0-2490 GCA_036570225.1 Gemmatimonadaceae bacterium
CGCTCGTACGGGCTGGTCACCTTCCAGTGGAGCTGCCACACCGTCGCGTCACACGGGCAGAAGCCGGTTCACGCCGAGTGGTTGAACAACAAGGAAGCGTGGCCCAACAGGTCGTTCGCCGAGTCGCTGCGCGCGGCTATCGGAGACAGCGGGCCGGTGCTCACCTGGTCGCACTTCGAGGGGACGACGATCAAGCAGATCATGCCCGAGCTCCTCCGGTTCGGTCACGACGTCCCGGAGCTTCTCGAGTGGATGACCGATGTCGTCGAGAACCGCATCGTCGACATGCACGAATGGGCTCGGCGCGACTATTACCATCCCGGAATGCGCGGCCGCACTTCTATTAAGGTAGTGCTCGACGCGCTCTGGAAATCCGACGCCGCAATGCGCACGCAGTTCGAGGCGTGGACGGGACTGCCAGCGGATGCCTCACGTGATCCCTACGCTTCCCTTCCGCCGGTCGAAATCAGTGGCGTGTTGCAGGACGTCCACGAGGGCACCGGCGCGATGCGCGCGTATCAGGAAATGATGTACGGCGCGGACAAGCATGATTCCGCAGTGGCGGAGATGTGGAGCGGGCTGCTCAAGCGATACTGCGAGCTCGATACGCTCAGCATGGTGCTGATTCTCGAGCACTGGCGGCGGTGCGTAGGCCTCGGGTGAGGGGCCCGAGGTCGCCTTCAGCCGACCTACGCCAATGCGCGAGCCAGGTCTTTTCGGGTCGCTCCAGAAGCAAAGCTCGCCCGAACCAGCAGCTCCAGGGAGACACTTGGGTCTCCTGCCTCAATTTTCGCGACTCTCGATTGGCTCGAGCCGAGGCGCTCGGCCAGTGCGACTTGACTCAGATGTCGACGAGAACGTGCCTTCTTTACCAACTCAGTCAAACGCACCTTGATCTCGATCAGTGCGGATTCCTCGGGAGTAAGTTCGAGAAATTCGGCCACCGAACCTGTGGCCCAACCCGCCCCCTTGAGGCGCTTCTTTTTTGCGGCATCCATAACTACCCTCCCAATAATCGCGACTCCTAGAGCGCGTCGTAATCTCTGATCCGCTTCTTACAGGTCTCCATAACAGCCCGTGGCGTTGTCCGGTCCTTCTTCGCAAATACCTCCCAGATGACTATGGCGTCGTCATCAATCCGATAGATAATTCGCCACGTCTTGTCTTCGTCGGGAATTCGCAGCTCGTGACACCGGCGGCCAATCATCGGCATTGGTCGCGAGTGCGGCATGCTCAGCTTTTCCCCACGCTGTAACTGCCGGAGTAACAGCCCTGCTTCCCTGCGAGCCGTAGCTGAGAAAGGCGGCGTCTTTACTTCGCTTCGCAACCAGACAAGCTCCTTCTCTTCTCTAGTCAAGCCTGCCCTCTAAGCCTCCGACCAATGGTAAGGTTGATCCGTTGTGGAATATGGGGTCCCCGAGCTGATATGTCAAGACTGACATATGTCAGCCCTGACATACCAATGTAGCGAGGCGGTGACGGTGCGACGCGTTGCTTTCCGCTCACCTATATGCCTCCTCAGGACACGCCGAGTAGCACCATATCGTTGCCGAGCGTATCAACGGCCCGCGACCCTACTGGGCGAAACTCAGCGCCGCCCGGCGCAAGGGAAATGGTTGGTTCATATTGCAGCCTGGGCGGCTGCTTGTAGCTTGGAGACCGTGAGAGACGGATAATCCGTCTCACACCCAGCGCTCATCCGGCGGGATAAATCCGCGACAGGAGGCGACCAAAGGGTGGCAAATTCCCCGGTACGCCTCTTCACGCTAGGGGCGCTCGATCTTCAGGCCGCTGACGGCACTGAGTTGCGTTCAGTCCTCGCGCAGCCGCGTCGTATCGCACTGCTCGCCTACCTCGCGCTCGCTACGCCGCGTGGACCGCATCGCCGCGATCGATTGCTCGCGCTTTTCTGGCCCGACCAGGACGAGTCCCACGCTCGCAACGCACTCAGTCAGGCAGTCTATTTTCTCCGCAACGCACTCGGCGCGGACGCAATAGTCAGCCGCACCACCGAGGAGCTCGCGCTCGACCCGGGGATGGTTTGGTGTGACTCCGCTGCATTCGATGAAGCAATGGATGCACGGCGCTTCATGGACGCGATCGGGTTGTATCGCGGTGAGCTCCTGACCGGCTTTCACGTAGCCGGCGCTGCTCCTGAATTCACCGACTGGCTCGAGACAACGCGCGCGGCCTACGCTCAGCGGTACGAGTCCGCGCTGCGAACGATCGCGGCCGAACGTGAAGCCGCCGGCGACCGTGCTGGCGCGGTGACGTGGCGCCGCCGACTCGCCGCGCACGATCCTCTGAGCTCCGACGCTGCGCTCCAACTGATGCGCGCCCTCGCCGCCGCCGGAGACCCCGCCGCCGCGATCCGCCACGCGCGGGTTCACGAAACGATGCTTCGCGAGCAGTTGGGCGCCGCCCCCGATTCGAGAATCGGTCAATTCGTGAAGACACTGCGGGAGTCGCCTGCTACCGCTGTGAGCGCAC
>DATCPG010000257.1:0-1953 GCA_036570225.1 Gemmatimonadaceae bacterium
GGCTTCTCCCTTCAAGCACCTTTCAAATGATCGGAGAAGCTTTGAATCCCCAGAACGTCAGGTAGATGCCCAGCGAGAATTCCCACACGGCAATTGGCACGGCCGCAGCTGCCCCGACTGGGCCTACCGCTCCAATCAACCCGACCAGAACGGCGAACCACGCGACGACGAGCAGAACTGCTCCGACGAGTCCCAGTACAGGAAGCCACCGAGGCACCAGGCGCGACTGGTAAAGAAGTGAGCCGAGCAACACGCCGTTCACGGCGGGGATAAAGCTCTGGGCGAAGTGGAACGTCCATTGGTACTGGGCGGCGAGGCCTTGGGCTGCTGCCGCCGCACTGCTTCCCGCGCGGGTCTGTCGCAAGGTTACGATCGACATGAGGCTGACGATGCCGACATAGATCGTGGCGGCCTCCAGAGTGCGTGAGGCGACGAAGCCCACCGCGCGTGCCTCGCCGTGTCGCCTGACAACGGGGTATAGGGCCACGGCGGTTCCGATACCAGCGAGGGCCACAACCATCTCCAGCAGGACGCCCAGAATCACTGGGGTGTCCGGGCCCGGTCCGACGACGAAATTCGGCCCCGGCACTGAACGGTACAGAGCGAGAGTGGGTATCGACACAAAGGTGAGCAGATAGAAGATGCCGGCGGCCAGGCGAGCACTTCCGAATCGAATTCACACCAGCTCCGCTTAACTCATCGTTCCAGCGGCTCAACGCGAACGGCCGTCCCGTAGCACAGTACCTCAGTCACGCCTTTCATCAACTCGTTGGCGTCATAGCGGATGCCGATCACTGCGTCGGCTCCCGCCCTATGCGCCTGAACCAACATTGTGTCGAAAGCCTGCTTGCGCGTTCGCTCAGCGAGCTCTGTAAAGAGCGAGATATTGCCGCCAAGCATCGTCTGCAAGGCGGCGCCGACGGTCCCGAAAACCGATCGGGATCGGACGACAACACCACGTACCACGCCAAGATTATCCACGATTCGGAATCCAGGCACGTCGAAGCCGGTCGTCGTCATGTTGGCCGGAATGTCTGCTGTCTGCGAATGGATGATGGAAGACATGTGCAATGCTCGTTAGATGTCGCGGCGCGGTAGCAACAGAACTATGGCATACCACAACGTGGCAAACGGGAGATCCGGCAACGATGGCGCCATGATTAGCGACGCAGCAACGAGGCCGAGGGCGACGCGCTGTCGGCCGCGGTCTGCGTCAAACATCAACGAATTGAGCTGAAGACTGAGACAGTGCCGAATCATATGCGAAGTATGTGTTCCACCTAACACCTGTTAGGTCTTGGTGGAAAGCAAAAAGGCGCTCCTTGCAGCCTATCGCATAGCCTACTTCCAATCCGCAAACCGCGAAAGACCCGCTCCTTCCCGGGGAAGTCCCCGACCGACCTGCTACGCCCTCGGCTGGCCCGCCATCGGCGTCACCGCCACCACGATCGCCTCGGCGATTTCATCCTCGACCGAGAAGATGTCGTTCACATCGCGATCGTAAACGTCCGCCCACTGCATCACGTCGTCCGCTGTGCTGCTCAGACGCGCCGTGACGCGCAGTCGGTTCCCGACGCGCTCGACAGTTCCTTCCAGAACGAGACGAGCTTCGACGCTCGCGGTGCTCGCCGTATCGCTCCATCGCTTTACCGAGCGGGGACGACCCGGCGCCAGCACTCGCAGCCCGTGCGCCTTCAACAACTTTCCGGCTACCGCGTTCGTCACGCCCGTCGCGAGATACGCGTTCCCGGAATCCGCGCCAAGGCTGACGAACGGAAGAACGGCGATGACGCCGAGATTCGCGGCCGATGCCGCGGCGCTCGATGTCGGCATTCCCGAAGCGGTGTTGGGATGCGTGCGCGTGTAGATGCCGGCGCTCACCGCAACCGCGCCCACCAGCGCGAGCGCGCCCACGACACCTCGCCTGACGAAACGGCTTCCGCGACGCACGTG
>DATCPG010000258.1:0-8441 GCA_036570225.1 Gemmatimonadaceae bacterium
AAACTGACTCGCGCGTCGGCTCCCACCGCCGCGGTCGCTACGTCGAAACACGAAAACGCCGGCAGAGCCACCAGTGCCGCGGGATCGACACGCTTGCGCGCTTCACGAATCGCTATTGTCAGCGCCTGTGTTCCCGATCCACAAAGGAGCACCGACTGGGCGTCATACTCTCGCTCGAGAAGCGCGCGCAATTCTGGTCGCGGATCAGCACCGAGATGCAGTGCCTGCGCGACCGCGAGAAACGAAGCCTTTGCGGTTACCGGCGAATAGACGGGGAGCTGATGTCGGATTCCCATGGGCGCGCTAATCTTGTCACCGCCGCAATAACGCGCCAGCTAATCGTCTCGACCCCAGTACGATCGACCACTGTCGCAATTCTCCCACACATTATGCTGTGTGGGCGCGACAAGTACTCTGCTCAGGTCCGAAACACGATCGTTGGGCGCACGAACTAAGTGCATGCACCGCATGGCGTTGTGCCAGATGTTGGCAGGCGTCTCGACGGCGATTGCGCAAGCACGCGCATTGCCTTTCCGAACCCGAGGAACCCGATCGAGCATTCTACTTTCGCCCCGACCGCCATGCGCCTCACAAAAACACTGGTTACTGCGGTACTCGCAATCACCGCGGCGACGCGCGCGAGTGCACAGGTGGTCTACAACAACGGAAGTCCGACCGGCACTGGCTCAGAGATGTCTGCCTATCTCCAGGCTGACGACTTCTATTTCACGGCGCCGTCCTCCTTCGACCACATTCGATTCTGGACCCTCGAAGATGGAACGCCCTCAACCAGCTTCCAATGGTGGATCTTTGGGAACAACGCAGGTCAGCCTGGCTCAATACTCTATAGCGGGACGGCGATACCCACGCGTGAGCTGGTGAGCGCTGGCTTCTATTCGACGTACCAGAACGATCTCTCTATCTCCAGTCTCTCATTCGGCTCAGGCACCACGTACTGGCTTGGCCTCCACGAGGGAACCGACTACAACTATAGAACGATCTATTGGGAGTCGACCGACCCAAACGCGACCTACACCGCGCACTATAGCCCTCAGGGCACGATGAACAACTGGCAGACTAACGGCGAGCAATACGCGTTCGAGCTGATAAACGACAACACATCGGCGGTACCAGAACCCGCTTCGATGACTCTTCTGGCAACCGGCCTGATCGGCGTGTTCGGGGTTGCTCGCCGGCGCGCTCGGCGAGAATCACCAACGGTCTGAACTATTGGATCGAGACAGCAATCGAAAGCCCACGGATCTCACGGGGGCTTTTTGTTGCCCTGCGCTCACTCGCGTGCCGGTTGGCTCACGGCAGCAGCCGCGCAAGCACCGGCCCCAGCCGATTCGTAACGGCCACTGGAAGATGACTCCAGACTTCCGTCGCCACGCGATAGAATGGATTCTTCGCCGACGGAACGCTGACCACAGCGTGGGGCGACCAGAAAGGCCACGGCAACGGAACGTCATGCCCGCCCCACTGGAGCTTGAATCTGTGCGTGCTCCCACCTGGCTCACTTCGACCGAAGTTGAAAACCTTCGCGTCGCGATCGATTGCCTCCTCCATCAGACTCGCGTACAGCAGCATGTTGGGAGAATGGCGATTGTACTCCCTGAGCGATGAGGCCCAGGTAACCTCGATCTCGTCGCGCCAGTGCAGGCAACAGGCTCCCGCCACCGGCGCGCCGGCGCTGGTGTACACCGCCGCAAATATCATCGACGTTCCGAACAACGATGCGCCGCGCTCGAAGAACGCCCGCGGAAGTACCGGTGTTCCCAGGTCGCGCATGTTCCGCGCGAACACTTCGTAAAATCCGTCCAGCTCCGCTCTCCCACACCTGAAAGTCATCCCCTCTTTGGTCGGACGCCTGATTTGCGCGCGCAGCTTTGGACGAAACGTTTCACTCCACAGTTCTTCCCGCGACGACGGCAGAGCGAGGTGAACCGCGACTCTTCGATAGGATGGTGTCAACGGCCCAGGGACAACGTCGCGGCTTCTCAGCTCCAGCAAGCTCGCGCCGGATCGCTTCGCTTCGGCAACAGCGTGCTCAACCAGTTTTTGCTGTGCGTCAGAATCGCCGAGCGGTCCGCCATCGTTGAGGAATGGCAGGGAGATCAGGTAATGACCGAGCACACTGCGGACGCGCACCAGCGGCAGCACACCGCGCCATTCCCCAGTCTCGTCGACGGCCGCAAGAGAGAGGCATTCGTGGCCGAGGACGTCCGCCATGATCGTTCTCCAACCGGCTTGATGAGAGAACGTGCTACCGGACGAAGCCGCTGCGCAGCGGTTCCACTCGTCGTGATCGTCCCCCGCGTCTATGACGCGCAATTGAGTCATCGGCCGGCGACGCCGCGACCGTCTACGGAAGCCACGTCAGACAAGCCGAGCGTCGTTGCAATGGTCTGGAAACGAAAGCTTGATAGCAGACGTCTGAGCCGCGGTACCGTACGCGTGAGTCCTCCATAGTGTCTCAGAGTAGTCAGGAACGGTGCTTCCACCCGCGGATGTTCGGGATCGAGCTCCCACGGATGGATGTAAAATGTGCCTGGCGCGCCCCGCCCCTCCGCCGCCAGGAGGGCGGACTGCACATAGCGATAGGGCAGGTGCCGAAAATATGCTCCGCCTCCCGCCGGAAGTACCGTTCGCCAAAACTGAAGCGTTGCCGGCGGAACTTCTTCCAGGGTTCCAGACAGCAGCGTGAGGGTATGGGGATCTCGCTTGCCGCCCACATATCCGGAGCCCTTTCGCCGGGCAGGAAGAAGGCTCGAGTCGTAGCGGTAGCCTTCCTCGACAAGGATCTCCAGCGCCCATTCGCCCCCTCGCACGATTGAGAAATTCGGAGCGCGATATCCGATCACCGTGCGGCCGGCAACATCCTCCAGGACACTCTTCGAGCTGCGCACCGATTCACGGAATTCGTCTCTGCTCAAGGTCGTCACGCGACGGTGATCCGAGCCGTGCGATGCAATCTCGTGACCCTGCTCCGCGATTTGCTTCACCAGCTCCGGGTTGCGTTCGGCTATCCACCCGAGAACGAAAAACGTGGCGCGTGCATCGTGCTCCGACAGCAGCTCCAGGAGCATTCGCACTCCGACATCCAGCCGCCGCGGCATCGCACCCCACCGGCTTCGCGCGATGTACGGCTCCAGTGCCAGAACCTGGAAGTACTCTTCCACGTCGACGGTGAAATGATGGAATCCCCGCTTGCGTAATGCGCTCACGTCTGGTTGGATTTGGGCTCGAATGAAACTCCAAGCTATGCCGTTCGGCGTAAGTCGGCCATGAACATTGTCCGCCGAATTACCTCCGGCCAGGGACTGATATCCGCGTTCGTGGTCGTTGTGGTTCTGGGTTTTACTCTCTTGCCGTCGGGGAACAGTCCGCCCCTCCCATTCTCATTCTCCTTTGGCGGTGAGCGGCGCTGGCTGGCGGATGGAATTCTCAATATTTGCCTGTTCGTGCCGGTCGGCTTGGCGATCGGCTGGAATTCTCGCTCACCGTTCAAAGCAATTGGCGTCGGAATGCTTCTCTCGGTCGCCATCGAGTTGGCGCAGACGATGGTGCCGGGAAGAGACCCCTCATTGAGTGACATTGTTTTCAATTCCTTTGGCGCTGTGCTGGGTGCGCTGATTGGCCGCCGCCCTCAGGTGTGGATATTTCCCGACGCGAAGAATTCCGCCGCTCTTACAACGCTGAGCATTCTCGCGGTTGCCTTGGTGATGACTGCGACGGCGCTGGTGCTCCGGGATCCGTCACACGCCAATGCTCTCGGTCTCGATGAGCCGATGTACGGCAGCAATCAGGTCTTCTCAGGCCCAACGGTTGGACAGGGCTGGGCATTGCTCGAGTACCCCGACGCGCTCGCTCTCCGCTGGGGCACTCTCGTGAGTGGGTTATGGATGTCTATTCTGTGCGTGCCCGTCGGGTTCTGGTCGCGCGACCGGCTTCGCTTCATTGCGGCGATCGCCCTCATTTCCCTCATGCTGGCGATTCCAGCGCTTACGGGAATCGTTTCTACGAGTTCGATAGAATGGGTCGGCGCGGCAGTTGGATTCATCACCGGATTGTCGCTCCGTTGGCTCGCCGGTCGACGCGCGCGCGCCACATAACTTGAGGCGGGGGCGCAACACTCCGTCATCTCGCCCATGGCCGGCCGATGTCTGGCAAAAAAACGCAAGACCTTCAAGGACAATGGGTTGGCCAATTCGTCCCCCGCCGAATCCTCGGCCGCTGGCTAGCGCACGCGGCTTGCATTTCGTGGCACCAGAAAAATTGTCGGCGCTCGATAGCCAGCTCTATCTGATCATCATCTCTCTGGGGAGTCCAATGCGAATTCGATATCTTGCCGGCCTGAGCCTCGCCATAGCTCTCGCGACGGCGCCCACAACCAACGCGCAGACATTGGGTGTGACCAATTCAGGCGGGTCGTCTGGCACCAACGGGTCCTGGTCCCTCGGATACTTTTTCGATGTCACCAGCCCATTCACGGTCAACTACCTCGGGTTTTGGGATGATGGTGCTAACGGCCTTTCGGAAAGTCACCAGATAGGCCTCTGGGATCCGTTCGGAAACCTGCTGGCAACCGCAACGGTGGACGCGGGTACGGGCGACCTCCTTGTCAACTCCACTCGGCTTGTCTCGATTGATCCTATAACACTCTCGATCGGCGCAGGATACCGTGTCGCCGGAGTGACGGGTTCGGAGAATTACAACTACTACGCAAGCCTCACCAACGCTCCGGGAATCGTGTACACAGCGAGCGCGTATTGCGCGGGAACGACGCTTCAGGATCCGACTTGCGGCACGGACAGCAATTTGGGCTACTTCGGCGGCAACTTCGCCGGCCTCGAGAGCTCTGTCCCTGAGCCGGCGAGCATTGCCCTTCTTGCAACCGGCCTCGTCGGTATCTTCGGCGCAGCGCGTCGTCGTCGCGGAAATCTTCTGGTGTAGTCTCAATCAACAACGAGATTCTTCACGGGGGGCGTAACCGAGGTTACGCTCCCCGTTTTCTTGTTGTGAGAAAACCTGGATGGGACCGAGCTCTCCGCCTGTTGCTTGTTTGCCACACTCTTGTATTGAGCACACCACTCTTTGCGGAGTCTGAGCAAGATCTGGATGCGTACGCAAGATGCTAAGCTGTTAAATGTCAGCCATTTAGCCGTTCCGGAAAACTTCTCCTTCTATGGCTGCCCGTTTGCAATCGGGTAGGACCAACAAAGCTCCGTAATCGTAAGGCACACCTACACGCCGGGTTGATCCATGCGATACTCTTTCCGCTCGCTCGCACTACGTCTGGCCACACTACCTCTCGCTCTGGCAGGCGCCACTGCGGCAGGTGCACAGCCGGCCGTCATGACGTTCGTCCCAGCGTCGTGCACCACAGGAACCGCCAGATCCATCGGGAGTACCTATTCCGAGGCCGGTTTCACGCTAACCGACGGAGGGATTTACGGGTTGGCCACGTGGTGCTCCGACGCGACTGCTTTCTATGCCGGGCCGGCTCTGTTCAGTAACACTGAGGGCGGAATAGCTGTGCTCACGAGGGACGGCGGGGGCACTTTCTCGATCGATGCGATTGAGCTGGCCCACTTGGGTGGTGGCTCGCAGCCCGCCCAATCCTTCACGTTCACCGGAAACTACTTCGGCGGAGGAACGGTTTCCGAAACATTCATTATTCCAGATCAAGTTGCCCACCCGGCGTTCACCCCGTTCGTGTTCGACGCGAACTGGACAAATCTTGTTAGCGTGGACTTTGCCTCGCAGGATTCTCCTTTCTACCAGTTCACGAACGTTCTGCTCGACAGCAGCGGCACCACGGTCCCGGAACCGGCAAGCATGGCCTTGCTGGCGACCGGCTTGATCGGCGTATTCGGCGCAGCTCGCCGGCGTCGGAATCAACTTGCGTAGTTGCATGGTTCTTCATCGCGGGAGATTCCGTTGAATAGCAGTCGTAGTAAGACGTTGAGTGCGGCCGCTGTGTGGGCAGTCGTGTCCGCCGTGGCGCCGCTGACGGTTTCGGCTCAACTCCTCTACACAAACGGGGTGCCCGACAACCAAAATGGCCTGATCGTGAACAACGGCTTCACATCGGCCAACGACTTCTCGGTTGCCACGCCAACCAGCCTGACGTCGTTCGACTGGTACTTTCTGCGCCGCGGGTCCGCAGGACCGAGCACCATTTTCGGCAACTTCAGCTGGGAGATCCTTGCGAACTCCGCCGGGGAGCCGAGTGGATCAGCGCTCGCGACCGGCTCGGTATCGAATGCCAGTGCATCCAAGACTTCTTTCGCTTGCTGCATTGGGCAAGGACACCTGTACGACACCTATCTCTTCTCTGGCATAAGCTTCAATAGCCTTTCATTGGGCCCGGGTACCTATTGGCTAGGGCTCGGTGGCTTCAGCGAAACATCCCACTCTCCGTACACGGGCTACTGGGCATCCTCGGTGGGACATTCCGGGAATGAGGCTTGGGAGTTCCACGACGGATCGTGGTTTACCTTCCAGATGGAGGGTTCGTACAACATCTATGGAACCGCGCAGAACGCGGTGCCGGAACCCGGCTCGATCGCGCTGCTTGCCACCGGTCTGATCGTTCTCGTTCCTGCCTTCAGGCGCAAACTCAAGATCTGAGTCAGCCCCTAGGAACAAAGAGGCCCGCGTCCAATCGGACCCGGGCCTTCTTTTGTCGCCGGCTTGGGGGTCCATCATTCGGTAGTGCCGAGAGCGCTTCACGGATGATTGAAAGTGTTGCAGTAAGGCATCGCGGTGCGGCGGCGAAGCCACACTCTTACGGAATCGGGACCCGTGAGCACTCTGCGCAGCTCGGTCCAGCGTTTCTCAGACACTCCTAGCCCAGGACAGATCATGCGCCGACTCCTTGCTTCGTTCGCTGTGGCCGCACTGTTGCTCGCGCCCCCCAAAGCAGCCAGCGCCCAGACCACCATCAATTACAACGCTCAGTTCGGGCCATCGAGCACAGTGCTCTACCTCCCGTTCTACGTTTCTACACCTGGCGCATTCAGCATCTTTACTTCCGGGCTGAATCACATCGATCCGATGATCTGGCTCTTTTCTGGAACGGGGCTCACTACCCCAATCGGCGTCAACGATGACGGGGCCTTCACCAGCCCGCAGCCTGGATGGAACATCTGCTCGGGCAGTTTCGGCACCTGTAACTCGCTGGTCAATACGCCCTTGGCTTCGGGAAATTATACCGTCGCCATGTCGGTCTACGACTTCACTCTGGCTGAAGCCCAGTCTGGATCCTCCAACTTCAACAACGATCCGCCACCTTACCCGGACTACTGCAATGATGGAGGAAACTGGGCGAGCTGCAGCTACATGCTCACGATCAGCTCGGCCGACGGACTTGCCACCGTAACACCGGAGCCTGCCTCGCTAGTCCTGCTCGGCACAGGGCTCGTCGGACTCGGCGGGATGATCCGCCGGCGCCGTCAGGCTCGGCTGGTCTAAGAGTCGAAGGAAACAGAGTCGAGTCGCACCAACAGAAACGCTGAATCAAAGAGGCCCGGCCGCTGCGCATGGCGGCCGGGCCTCTTTTTCGTTTTGGTATCACGGTGTCGGTCGTTGCCCAAAGCTAGCCCTTCCCCCACAGTGTCGTGTCTTGGAATGCGCGCGGAACGACACTGTGCACTCGGGCATCTGAATCCCCCCAAGATCCGGCACTGGACTCGTCGGGCTTCGTGGCTTTGTCCGTCGTCGGCGTCGAAAGCGCGAGGACTAAGCCCCGAGCGCAGGAGCGCAGCCGAACTGTCTGACTCCTGCAGACCAAAAAATGCCCGGCCGCAATCAGGAGCGGCCGGGCAGTTTTCGTTGGACTTCGTTTACCTCTCAGCCTCTAACGGCTACGGCTGCCGCATCCGTCGCCGAGCGAACGGCACGAGGGCAAGCAAACCGGACGCCATAAGCACGATCGAGGCTGGTTCCGGCACCGTGGTGTTTCCAGACAGATCGAACTCGCCGCCAAGGTAGTTGAACGCCAAGGCCTGCGACGAACCGAGGAAGCTACCCGACGTCGAGTACTGATACAGTGTCCCGAAGCTATCCTGGGAGGTCAACCAGAGTGAGCCGTCGGCGTAGTCCATCCCGAGTGAGCCCGCGCCATTCAATCCGGTATCGAACCCGCCAAGAAAGGAACCGGCGAGCGTCCAGTTGCTCACTCTTCCGCCGTTGAAGTCTACCGTCCAGAAGGTGTTGTTCGGATCCCATGTGATCCCCAGTTCACCCACGTGTCCAGTGCTGAATAGCAGCGAAGCGTTAGCCCAGTTCCGGTCCATGCTCCAGACATTGCCGTTGTAATAGTCAACCGAGTAATTGTGAGCCCCGTCCGTTGTGCCGTCGTAGAAGGCGGCGCCGGACACTGGATAAGGGTAGGTGGTTCCAGTGTAGGTGCCGCCCAACGTATACTGGGATCC
>DATCPG010000259.1:0-4162 GCA_036570225.1 Gemmatimonadaceae bacterium
GGATTCGCCGCTATGTATTCCGAGGCGTTCAGAAAAGCGACGTAGATCGAGCCGGGCGCAACACTGATCCCGCCAGTGTTAAACGTGTACGTGTCGGGAGCTGCGCTGTTCGTCCCGTGCTGGAGCGAGCTCTGATAAAGCACTGGGCCCGCAGCGCGATCACCGGACCACGCCATCACAAAGCCATAAAAACCGATGGTGTTGCCCAAGCCGTCCCCGCTTCCACGAAGCTGAAGGGTGAACTGGTTCAGCTCACTCGTGCCCCCGGGGGCTGTGAACGTCTGCCCGTAAGTGGCGGTGTTGGGCGCTCCGAAGGGGTGCCACCCGTAATCCTCGCCGGAGCTTCCGGTGTTGATTTGCTGCGCGGCCAGAGGCATCGACCAGACAACGCACGTGAGTCCTACTACCGCTGCTGAGATAAAACGGAATCGAGTTCTCATCTGGAATTTCCGGACGGGGTGGCATGCTGGCGTAGACAACTTCCTGGCCACGCTAGCGCATTCGACATGCCCCTCCATGGTCACGCTCTCTGAACGGCGAAACTGCTTGCACAGCAATGATTTGAGCGTCAGAACGCCGTTGGGTGACCCATTCGGTTTTCGGACCGACTTGTGGCAGGCCCACCACAGAGTGTCAACTCCACGCGACAACTCTCCCGTCCGAATAGTGGCGTGCGCAAATCGTAAGTGCTTGTTGGCAATCGCTTTGCGCGGGCTGGTCGATTTCCTGGAGCGGGCATGCCGAATGCCCTACGCCCAGCGTCGTCTCACCGAGGACTTTTTTGTGCTAAACCTCCGACGCTCTGGGATCCTTCTCTTGTCGCTGACCGCTTTCGGCGCGAACCGCGCGTTGGCGCAGAGCGGAAGCAGTTATGCCTACGTGTACGACTTCAACACCAGCACTTATTCGTGTTATCAGAGTAATTCCGGCACGGTGACAACCGCCAACTGCCCTCCGACGTCCGTCAGCGGGGGCGAAGGCTCGGCCAACGCAGCCCAGGATGTCCTGGCAAGAACTCTGAGCGGAAACGCGACACTGGATCAGACAGGGCCCTTTCTGTACGCCGCCGCTGTCGGCTCGTCATCCCAGTCCAACTCCTTCAACGTGTCTGGGACTTCGGGGTCGAGCGATCAGCTTGTGTTCCACATTCTTACCAACGGGCCCTATGCCACAGGATCTGGTGGCGATTACAGCAGTGACGGGTATGGCTATGTCGAAGTGTGCTCTTACGACTGCGCATATTCCGAGGTCGTCACTTACGGAAACGGTGAATCATATAACTATAGCTACGGCCTCTGGACCGCCGGTCCAGGCTATATGGATTTCACGATTCCCTTCGGGTCCTATACCGGTGCGTACAGCTACACATGGTATGGGGGAGGGTCCACCTACGCCAATGAATTCGCTCCAGGTCTGAGCTTATCGGGCGGCTTCTCCGGGATGCTGGACGCGATCTACGCCGAGAACGGTCAGGGCCAGATCTACGGAAGCGTTGATTTCACCACCGGGCAGCTGGACATCAACGCCACTCCCGAGCCCGCATCGCTAGCACTCCTCGGAACCGGTCTCTTCGGCCTCATACCGATGATGCGACGCAAGCTTCGCAAGTAGCCAGCTCAGCCAAACTTCTTACAGCGTCCACTTACCAACAGGCCAATGAAAAGAACATCAAGAGCTCTGGCGGGAATCACTTTGCTGCTCGTTCTCGCCCCGCTGGCCGCGCGCGCGCAAACCGCACCGGCAAACACTGGCGCTTCCGCCAACGTCGTAGCCGGGATTGACACGAAGTGGCAGGTCTCAATCGACGGCGGCGCGACGTGGTACAATGCGCCCCAGGTGCAGAATCCGCCGTCGCCACCGTGGGAGCCGAATACTTCGGCCTATTCATGGATCTCCGCGACCTCCAGCGTCTCGGGGGGCGGTGGTAACTACTTCTTCCGCACCTTCTTCGATATGACGGGATTCGACGCGTCGAGCGCTTTGCTGTCATTCCAATGCGCGATCGACAACGAGGTCGCCGGCGGCTACTTCAGTCTCAACGGCGGCGCTTACGGCGGCACGTGCGGTAGCGGCAACACAACGAATTTCAAGTTCGCGGGAACTCAAACGCTGAGCAGTGGATTCAGCAGCGGCATCAACGAGCTCCAATTCCACGTCACGGGCGACAGTCAGACAGACGGTCTGGTGGTCGGGAACATGTCGCTCGAGGCGAACGCAAGCGCCGTCCCTGAGCCTACAAGTGTCGTCCTGCTCGGCTCTGGTCTCGTCGGCCTCGCTGGCTTTCTCCGTCGCCGCCGCGGAACGATTGCATGACTCGACTCCCAATGCACGGCCAGGAGAGTAATCCGCCGCAGGAAGAATCGCTTTAATCGCCGACGTTCTCACTGAGGTTTGTTATGCTAAGTCTTCGACGCTCCGGAACTCTTCTCTTTTTGCTGACCGCTTTCGGCGCAAACCACGCGTTGGCGCAGAGTGGGTACAGCTCTGCCATTGCGTACGACTACTACGCCGGGTCATATCAGTGCAATCAGTATAATGTCGGCACGGTGACAACCGCGAACTGCCCTCCGACGTCCGTTACCGGAGGTGTGGGTTCGGCCAGTGCAGCACAGGATGTCCTGGCAAGAACTCTGAGCGGAAACGCGACATTGGATCAGACGGGCGCCTTCATGAACGCTGACGTTGACGGTCAATCAGGCCAGTCCAACTCCTTCAACGTATCTGGGACCTCGGGGTCGAGCGATCAGCTGGTGTTTCACATTCTTACCAACGGGCCATATGCCACGGGATCTGGCGGCGTTGATCAGAACAGTTTTGGGGATGGCTATGTCTATGTGATCGCGTCTTCTGGCTCCGGATATTCCGAGGTCGTCACTTACGGAAACGGTCAATCATATAACTATGCCTCCGGGAATTGGACTGGCGGTCCAGGATATATGGATTTCACGATTCCGTTCGGCTCTTACACCGGTGGGTATAGCTACACGTGGTATGGGGTAGGCGACACCTACGCCAACAGTTCCACTCCAGGCCTGAGTTTGTCGGGCGGCTTCTCGGGAATGCTGGACGCGATCTACGCCGAGAACGGTCAAGGCCAGATGTACGGAAGCGTTGATTTCGCCACTGGGCAGCTGGAAATAAATGCTACGCCCGAGCCCGCCTCGTTGGCACTCCTCGGAACCGGTCTCTTCGGCCTCATACCGATGATGCGACGGAAGCTTCGAAAGTAGCCAGCCCGTCAGAACGAGAAGGCACGGGAATCAACCGCGCCGGAATAGCGACCCGAGCACACCACCCGAAACTCCTCGCGCGCGATTCACGCGTCCCAGCTGATCGAGCTCGCCCTTGTCGAGCCAGATTCCGCCGCACTCCGGACACTCATCGATCTTTACCTGCTCAGCGCGCTTCTCCTGCAGATCGGCGCCGCAATTGGGGCACTTGTGGTGGTGCGCCTTGCGACCGTCTTTCCTTCGCTCAGCGTCCAGCTTCATCCGCATCTCGTGGATGATCTCGAGATTCTTTTTCCCGAAGTACTCGTCTTCGTTCCTGCTCGGTTTTTCATTCGTCGGCATCATGGCTCCGTAACCAGGTTGGTCGAGAATCTATATGACGGCACGTTGCTCAACCTCTGGATGAGCGGACCTGCTGGCCGGAACACTGTCGACAGGACGCCTCGACCTGTCGCACAACAGCAACAGTTACCACGCGTCGCCAGATGGCTCGCGGAACCAAAGTCGACATAACTCGTGGTGCCAGCGTTGGTTACGTCGTGGAGACATTCACCGGATTCATGGCACGTGCAATGCCCGGCTATGGTATGCTTCTTTGCGAACTCTTTCTCCTTGTCCAGGCGGTCTGATGAGATCACAGATAATCCTCGGCGTAGCCGCATCGCTCCTAACTACGAATCCCGTCGCCGCGCAGACCATCTTCCTCGGATTCGACACTCAGACTCCCGTCCAGATGTACACCACCGGGGGCGCCCTTATCGGCCCCTTCGGCCAAGGCGGCGCGACCGGAAGCGCTCTGGACGGTGCCGGACATGTGTGGACCGTGGCACCGAACTTCGGTGCCAATCATATCGTCCAATACGATGGCTCGCAGAACGTGCTCAACTCGTTCACGGCAGTTGTCGACGGTAATTGGATCGAAGACATGGCCC
>DATCPG010000260.1:0-2030 GCA_036570225.1 Gemmatimonadaceae bacterium
CCGCCACTTGGCGACTACCGGCGAGTAATCGCCCCCTAAGGGTTGACGCAAAAATAACCGCTCATCCGTAGTCGTTACAGCCACATTTCATATGGCTGCAAATTCCGGTTGGGTTTCCTCGTAGTATTTCGTATTCCTCAATATTAATCGGCACAGGGGTCAATCCGAACCTTGCTCGAAGCGCGTTGCCGATTATGTTACAGTGTCGATTGTATGCGCTTTTGAGTCGCCACTATAACATTATGAGACCTGTCGCCTTCTCGCCCGATTCTTTGCGAAAGCTGTTGCTCCACGACAAAATCGCGACCCTTCCCGATCTCAAACGGGCCCTCGGCACGGACGTCGACCTCACCGTTTTCCGAAAGCTCAAACAGCTCGACTACCTGACCAGCTACTCTCATGGCGGCCGTTTCTACACGCTTCGTGAGATCGCCCGTTTCGGAGCCGATGGTTTATGGTCCTCCACGCCGGCCTGGTTCTCACGCCACGGTACCCTGCTGGCCACTGCCGAGGCTTTCGTCCGCAGTTCAGTCGGCGGGTATTTTGCCGAAGAACTGTCTGCGATCCTCCACGTTGGAGCGCAAGACGCCTTGCGTCACCTTGTCCAGCAGAAGAGGATCGCCCGGGAATTGACCTCCGGCCTGTTCCTCTATACCGCCCTCGATCCAGTCACCCGCCAGCGACAGCGACTGACACACCGCAGCAATCAGTCCGTTCCCACGGTTGTCGATGCCACCCGTCTGGAAGTGCCTCCCGATGAGATGAAAGCCGCCATTATCTTGTTCTATAGCCTGCTGGATGAGCAGCAGCGCCGCTTGTATGCCGGTCTGGAATCCATGAAACTCGGCCACGGCGGCGACAGCGTGCTGGCCGAATTTCTCGGCCTCGATCCGCACACCATCGCCCGCGGCCGCCGCCAGTTGCTGGATCAGGATGTCGAGGTCGGCCGGATCCGACACTCCGGCGCCGGGCGCAAACCGGTGGAAAAAAAACGCCCGCAGTAATCGATGCCATCGAAATCCTGTTGGAACACGACACCGCCGGAGATCCCATCACCGGCATTCGTTGGACCCACAAGACGCCTGCCGGAATCGCCGAACTGCTCCGGCAACTCGATATCGACGTCTCCGCCAATACCGTGGCGCGACTGCTTCACGATATGGATTTTTCCCTGCGCGTGAACCGCAAAGCCATTGCCACCGACTCCAGCCCGGACCGCGACCAACAGTTCCGTTACATCTCCTCCTTACGCACCCGCTTTCAGCGCGAGGGCCTTCCCATCATCAGCGTTGACACCAAAAAGCGAGAACTGGTCGGCAACTTCAAAAACAATGGCGTCAAGTGGGACCGCACCCCCGTGCGCGTCAATGACCACGATTTCCGTTCCGATGCGATCGGCGTCGCGATTCCCTATGGCATTTATGACCTGCTCGCCAATCGAGGCTCGGTCTTCGTGGGCATCTCGCATGACACGGCCGCCTTCGCCGTCCACTCCATAGCCGGTTGGTGGAAGCGCGACGGCGGTGATCGCTACCATCGCCGCCGGCAGTTGCTGATCCTCGCCGACACCGGCGGCAGCAACAGCTGCCGTACCCGCGCCTGGAAAACAGAACTACAAACCCAACTCTGCAACAGCTTTGGGCTCACCGTAACCGTTGCTCATTACCCCACCGGGGCTTCCAAATGGAATCCCATCGAGCACCGGCTGTTCTCCGAAATCTCCAAGAACTGGGCCGCCGAGCCTCTTGACAGCTACCCCAAAATCCTCAACTTCATCCGCAACACCTGCACCCGAACCGGACTGACAGTCTCGGCGTACCTTGACCGACGCCAGTATCCAACCGGCACATCACCCGCTCCAGAGCAGGTCCGCCGTCTTTCCCTCAAACGACATTCGACTCTGCCCGCCTGGAACTATACGATCACTCCGATGTGAATCTATTGTTGCGTCAGCCCTAGGCGGTCAGCCACCTTCCTTGCGGGGCAGGTTCGAACTTCCTTCGGCATTGCTCGACTATCTGTTCACCGGC
>DATCPG010000261.1:0-6369 GCA_036570225.1 Gemmatimonadaceae bacterium
ACCTTGATGTTGAAGCTCGCGTCGTCGGTCGCCAGTGCGTAGGGCCGATACCGATCTTCGTAGCGCGTGGCACGCGGTGAGGCGAGCTCGCGCAACCTGAAGTAGCGTCCGGTGGTCAGGAATGGCTCGGCGTAGAGCTGCAACGACATCGTGGTCGTCGCTGTGTAATTGAACCGGCTGGTGAAGCTGAGAAGCTCCTGATCCAGGTGCGCGAACAAATAGTGAGTCGTATCGCTTCCGATCACGCCCAGGTTCTCGAACCACTGCGTATCGTTGCGGTTGCGCTGGTATCGCGTCCCCAGCTCCCAGCTGAGATTGCTTCGCGCGCGAACGGTCACATACGGCCGCACGCGCCAGAGCGTCGAGTTGCCGTAATCGCCGACTGTATAGATCGCGGCGAGGGTCGGCACAATCGTTCCCCGCGGATCTGCACCGAGATTGATAAGCATGTTCACATCCGGAGACCCGCGAACAGCCGGCCCTCCACGCGCACAGCGATCGCAGTATGCAGGAAGGAGGTTGTCGGCCCACGTGCTGACGCTCAGCGTCATGTGGTTCAGGAACTCGGCGAAAAGATCCAGCTCGCTGAAGTTCGTCGTGGGCAGTCCGCTAGCCGTGAACTGGTTGTACTGATAGAGCTGAACGGATGCGTTACGCCAGAAAGCCCGCGGCTCGCTGCTCTGCAGCGATGCGTAGAAATTTCCGATCTGCTCATCCGCCTGCGAGAGAAACCCCAGATCGTTGGTCTCGAAGCCGGGCGAGAGCCGCTCGTACAGGCCGCCGAAAGTAAGCGTGCCCGCAACCTTGTCTGCCTTGAGCTGAAGGTCCGTTCCGGAAAGAGACGTACGGCTGGGATCGTACGGCAGGCCTGCGTCGGGACGATTATAGTAGTGGACGGCATTCCGTTGCGTTTGGTCGATCGCGCTCGCTGTGCCGCGGACCGTACTCACTGCAAACGACCCCGTCAGACTGTACCGGCCGTTCGCAAACCTGTGGCGGGCATCGATCCCGCCCACCAGGGCTTCGCGACGCAGGCTCGCCGCCGCAGCGTCGTCGAGCTGGCGATCCACGAGGGTGACCATTGTCCCGATGCCAGTCTGGCCGTTTCTGAAATCCTGGGAGGCGCGCAGAACTCCGTACTCCGTCTGTGGCTCGATCACTGTCGGACCGACTTCCTGTCGACCCGTCACGGCGAAGAGAGCCCCGAGCGAGGTTCCACTCGCGAGGCGTCCCGACAGCTTGGCGGCGCCGAGGATGGGAGTGGTGGCGGGGATGTCGGCGTTGGGGTCGCTCACGAACCCCGCCAGCTGTGGCGCGCGTCCGATCCGGCGCGAGTAGAACATCCGCGACGCGTCACCCGCAAAGCTGAAAATCCCCGTCCCCTCCAGAAAGAAAGGCCGCTGCTCGGCGAGAAATGTCTCGAAAGCGGTGAGATTGAGCTGCGCGGGATCCGCCTCGACCTGGCCGAAATCCGGATTCACAGTCGCGTCGAGCGTGAGATTGGACGTGAGCCCGTACTTCAGGTCCCCGCCAATGGTCTGCTTCTGTGCTCTTGCGAATCCGCCCGAATGCGGGACGGTGACGTTCTTAGCCACAACGTAGGGCGCGATCTCCAGCCGGTGCGGGGAGCCGAGCCCGCGAAATCCTGTTACGTCGCCGAATTGCGATGCTATGCCGCGCACCGATCTGCGAAGGAGCGGCCAGCTATCACGCTCGCTCGTGCGCGCGACGTCGCGAACGATCATCAGCCCGAACGTGTGCTCGGCCGCCTTCGGATAACGGATCTGGCTCAACGGAATCCGGAACTCAGCGGTCCAGCCCAGCGAGTCGATACGCGTCGCCACGTCCCATACGGCATCCCAGGTGATGTCTTCGCGCGCGTCGTCGTAGGTATAGTAGTCGCGCTTGACGCCCGCTGGGTTCACGGCGAATTCGTAGCCGGTCCTGCGATCGTGATACGAGTCGATCATGATCTTGAGCTGTTCGCTCTGCGTCTTGACGTCGCGCCTGGACAGCAACGACACGATGCTGTCGGGGTGCGGATCGAACATGCGGGCAAAAATGTAAAAATTCTCCGCGTCGTAGCCGATCTTGACCTCGGTTGGAAAAAGCGGATCGCCGTCCTCCTTGGGATCGAACACCCGGAATCCCGTTATAGGCTTGGCACTCTTCCAGATGGCGTCGTCGTCGCGCCCATCGATTATTGGCGGTTTCTCTGCCATGGAAGCCGTCGCATTCGCCAGAACCGCAGTCCCCGCGCTTGCCGCGGGAGCTTGCTGCGCCTGAACGATCTGGGCTCCTCCGATGGGAGCAGTTCCAAGCAATACCGCCATGCTGAGTGCTAGTTTTCTAGCACTTGCCCACGCAACAATAGATTTCATTTCCGACATAGGGCCCCCGCTCAGGTTACTTGATTACGGCCGTGCCGCCGCCGCGAGGGCGTTTGCTCTGTCGCCCTCCGACGGCAGCGCCATTGCAGCCCTGATGTATGCGTCTTTGATCTGTGTGTTCGACAAGACTCCGCTGTGCGCCAGCGAGATGAGTACGTTGGCACGATCACCGCTCGACGCCATTGTCATCGTCCGTTCGATAAGAGCCAGCGTGCCCTTTGGATTGCCGGGCTGGATCAGCCGTTGCGAGATGAGAGAGATCAGGACGTTGGCCGCGTCCCCGCTCGAGGCCAGGCCCTTCGACGTCTCCACCACCTGAACGGTGACCGGCACATTGCCGTGACCATATGGCATAGCGGAGATCAGGACGTTTGCCATGTCGCCGCTCGATTGCACAGTCGACACCGTTCGGAAATACGCGTTCCGCAGCGACTCGCTGCCGGGCGTGAGATATTCAGCTGCCGTTGTGATCAGAAAGTTCGCCTTGTCTCCGCTGGACTGAACACCTTCCGCTGCTTTCGCCAGCAGGAGCAGCATTTCCGGATCGGCATTCGGTGCGAGAATCTGGAGCGTGGTCGCCTTGTCTCCACTCGATTTGATCTGCGAGAGCGCCCCGGCAATCGACCGACGAGACGCCGGACTCTGTACGACACTCTTCGGAAGAATTTGCAAGACCGCGCTCAAATCCCCCGAGTTCGTCATGTCGCGACCGACCTGATCCACGACCTTGTCCCCCTCGGCCGCGCTCAGGGTCGGGCTGTCCTTGAGAAGTTCCTCGTAGTGCATCCGCTTGGCCCACGGGCTGTGGGTCTGGGCTATCGCCTCGAGGACCGCCGGCACTCCGCCTTGTGCGCGAAGGCGAGCGACACGGGCCGGAACATTGATTGCCGCCTCGCGCAACAATTCTGGCAGCAGATGCGAGAGCCACGCCTGCATCGGCGCGTCAAACGGGACTTTCGCCCCATCAATCAGCGCAGTGTAGCTCAACGAACCGTCGCCGACTGGCGTCACTGAAACAGCACGATCGAATGTGCCCGTTCGCTCGCGAAACCGGGCAAAACCTCCGGCGGACAATTGTGCGATGTGGGTTTCATCGGCGGAGAACACGGCTTTTCCGACAAGAGCCGCCTCGGTGCAACGACCTGGCGCCTTGATGAGAAGGTCGAGCATCCCGCCGTTCCCGCTGTCATGCGAATCGATGTGGGACGAGGTTCCCGGTGATCCCACGGGATACGAGTCGCACGTCCACAGCGATTGGCCGGATCCCAAGCTTGCCGTTTGCGACGAGCCGGGTGGCGTCACGGTTCGCGCCGACATTTGCGAGGTTCCCGGCGAAGCCGCATCGGTCGCCTGCGACAATTGAGCAGACGCGGCTGGGATCTCGGGCGTTGACTCCTGGAAGGGACGCAGGGCGGCGAGCGGAAACGTGAGCAATGCTACGATTAGCGCAGTCATGAGTGTGCCCCTTTTATTGAGTGACTTTCGGTCGAGTCGCGGATCGAGGATGGCCAGCATCCGCCCCTCGAACTCCGAGCGGCGCGCCATTGCGAGTGCGGCAAACGCGGGAGCCGCGCGATCGTGTTTGGGAGTGCCGATGGATCGAACCATTTCCAGAAGCTCACCAGCGTACAGCGAAGGAGCCGTCCCATCGCGTAGCACGTAGTCGTCGCACGCGTGCTCGCGCTCGACTCGCATCCGGTGCGCGGCGAGCCAGACGAGCGGATCGAACCAGAAGACAGCGAGAGACAGCTGCGCCAGAAGCTGAGTGAGCGCGTCGAAGCGCTTCACGTGCGCCATCTCGTGGACCAGAACGAACCTGCGCCTCTCTTCCGACCAGGTGTCTGCGTCCTGTGGGAGAAGAACCGCGGGATACACGATTCCCCAGGTGACGGGCACTGCCAGCTTCTCCCCGCGGAGAAGGATGAGCGGGCGGGTGACGCCGAGCCGGTTGGCGAGACGCTGAGTGAGCGACAGCCAGACGCCGTCCTCGACCCGAGCCCCCTCTCTCGCGAGTTGTCCAACGCGCCACGTGCCGACGGCGAGTCGTAGAAGAACGAGCAACGCGCCGATCACCCACATCGCGCCGAGGATCTGAACTGTCGACAGCGGACTGCTGGTTTCGGCGGGAGTTGTCGTCGCGTGTTGCGACGCCGACTTCGGCGGAGTTGTCGGATCTCGCCGCTCAACTGTCGGTACGCTCGGCGAAGCTTTCTCCAAAACAGCGGGGCCGGAGCGTACCACATTGGCGGGCGCGATCGATGAAGACGCGGCCGAGGACGAAGTAGGTGTGACCATCCACGGCGTCGCAGGGAGCACCGGCATCGTCCAAGCCGGAAGAATCAGAACGAGAGCGGGAATGGCCAGATGCCCGATGACAGCCGCTGTCCAGACCGCGTGGCGCGAGGCTGCCGACCTGGCGCGCAGCAGATAGGTCGCGACAGCGGCCGCCATCACGAGCACGGCGCCCTTGATCGCCGCGTCAAAGAGAATCGGCAGTGCAGATTGAATCGATGAATGACCCGCAATGAAATCGGAGAGCATCAGCGTCCCTCCTTCTTTGCGTCGTTGACGAGCCGCGCGACTCGCTCCAGCTCGGCGTCGGTGAGCTTGGTTCCTTTGAGCTCGAGCAGGGCCGCAACGGCCTGTTCGGCGGAGTTGTCAAAAAAAGTCTTGAGCACGTGGGTCAGCGCGGATCGCCGCGCGGCTTCCCGCCGAACCGTGGGACGGTAGACATACGCTCGGCCCTCTTCCTCATGAAGCACCCGACCCTTTTGCTCCAGCGTGCGGAGCGTCGCCCTCACGGCAGAGTAGCCCGGCGGATTGGGAATCCCCTCCATCACTTCCCCCACAGACGCTTTCCCGCGCTGAAAGAGGAAATCCATGATCTGCCGCTCCCTGCGGCTGAGACCAGTGAGCTCGTCGTCGTGGGCCATGGGAGGACCTGCGTGGTAGAGTTAGGCCAACCGTTCGGGAACTGCTATAATTCTAGCACATGCTAGAAAATTAGCAATACCGAATTTTAAGGCCTCTCTATTTTGGGGCTGGCTGCTAGGGACTCTGGTCCCCGGAACGGTCCTTCGCCGGTGCCGATGATCCGGAGAGCGCTGCCGCCCGCTCACGCTCCTTTCGTTCACGGATGCTACGCACGGCTTTCATGAAATCGGCTTCGTTGATTGCCTGCTGGGCGTGCCAGTTGATGTCGGCATTCATTGCCGCAAACGCACGGTCGCGCTGTATCGTCGTCGGATTGCCCTGAAGGTTGAGCGGGAGCATCGCCAGCAAAGCAGTGGGGATCGAGACCGGACCCAACCGGATCGCCTTCCTGTCTATTCCCCATTTGTAGCCGCCCTTCTCGATTGTCCAATCCGTCGGATCGCGTCGCTGCGCGGCCGCCGCGACCGAATCGTTGTAAGGCGCGATTCCTTCGGCAATCAGACTGTCGAGAGTCTGCTTCACGGTCTGCGGTTTGACGACGACTCCGCCGGGCGGCTCCCAAACCCGGGGATCCGAATACTGGGGTCGAACTCCTTTCGTCGGGCCACCGGTCCCAACCAGCGGACCTGTGCCTTCTTCAACTGGCTTCGTCGCCGGACCCGAGGGAGCGGGAATAGTCGTCGGAACCGCGACAGGAGCAACGACGTGTATCTCGCGCGGAGTGAGAGGCTTTCCATCGCCGCCACTCTTGCCGGGTATCGGAGTCTTAACGCCGCCTGAGATCCTTACGAACCCGACCCGCTGCTCCGGAACCGATTGTCGCTTTCGATTCGGAGAAAGGTCCATGTTGACGATCAGCATCCGCATCAGCGCGACCGCGACCACCAAATGCACGCCAAACGAAACGAGAAAGGGCTTGGAAAATCTCTTTCTCGATCCGTCGGGGTTGGTAGTGAGGCGGCGGAAAATCATCAGGCGCGCGCCATGCCAGCTATCGGCTCCGCACGACGTCCCGAACGCGCGTCATCCGTGCCTGTCTGCGCTA
>DATCPG010000262.1:0-6040 GCA_036570225.1 Gemmatimonadaceae bacterium
GTCTCCACGCGATTGTGGACGAAGAAGACCTGCCCTCCCCGGTCCAGCTCACGGGAGATTCCTTCGTCGATAAGGCCGTCGTCCCACGGCTCCACGTAGGTAAGGACGGGCGAGCGGTCGCGCGGCGGAGTCTGCATCAGAGTCATGTCGCGCAGTCCGGCCAGCGAGAGGTGCAGAGTTCGCGGAATTGGCGTGGCAGTCAGAGTCAGCACGTCGGTGTCGAGACGAAGGCGTTTGAGGCGCTCCTTGTGTTTGACACCGAAGCGATGCTCCTCGTCAACGACAATCAGCCCGAGCTGGGAGAACGCGACGTCCCCGCTGAGAAGGCGGTGCGTGCCGATCACAATGTCGACTTTCCCGGCCTTCAGGTCGGCGAGAACCGCCGCCTGCTCCTTCGGCGTCTGAAACCGGCTCATCGTCTTCACGTTGACGGGAAAATCCGCGAGTCGCTCGCTGAAGGTTCTCGCGTGCTGATCGGCGAGAATCGTCGTCGGCACGAGGACCACCACCTGACGGCCGGATTGAACTGCCTTGAACGCGGCGCGCACGGCGATCTCCGTCTTCCCGTATCCCACGTCGCCGACGAGGAGCCTGTCCATTGGGCGCGGTCGCTCCATGTCGCCCTTCACGTCCGTGGTGGCTGTCCGCTGATCGGGAGTGTCCTCGAAGAGAAACGAAGACTCGAGCTGCCGCTGCCATACGGTATCGGGTAAGTGCGGCGGCCTGGTGGCTACTTTGCGCCGGGCGTAGAGGTCCAAGAGCTCGACGGTCATCTCCTGAATCGCCGCCCGCGTCTTGTCACGCTGCGACGCCCAGCGCTTGCCACCCAGCGCGTGGAGGCGCGGTGGCGGCGCGTCCGCGGTTATGTCGGCGGCCGCGCGATAACGCTCGATCTGATCGATCCGATAGAGGGGGACGTTCAGCCTGTCCCCACCCTCGTATTCGATTACCGCGACTTCCACGGTGCTCTCGCGGACGAAGATCTTCTCCATGCCGCGGTAAATCCCTACACCGTGCTCGAGGTGCACGACGTAGTCGCCGGGCTTGAGCGCAGTCAGGCTCTCGAGAGCGCTACCCGCGGCGTAGCGCCGTGCTCGGCGAAACCGCCGCTCGCGGCGGAAGATCTCGTGATCGGTGAGGACTCGGTATCCGTGAAAGGTCTCTCCGCTCGGCGGGGTGACGAACCCGCCGTCGAGCACGCCGATCGCGAGATTCGCGGGTGATACTCGATCGTCGTTGAGCAGCTCGTCGAGCCGCTCCGCCTGCCCCGCGTTATCGCAGAGGATGATCGTTGGAATTCCGTCCGCTACGACCTGCTTCAACCGCTTGATGTCGCGCTGAATTTCCTCGGGCTCGCGGAAGGGGAAAACTATCTGCGCATTCTCGCCGGACATCCCGATTGTCCCGAACCCATTGAGCGCAGCGAGCGTGATCTCCGGCGATTCAAACAACTCGTCCCTGCTGGGGGTGTCTTCTCCCCTTCTCCGCGCGAGGTCGATGTGGTGCTGGGCTTCGGTCCACGTCCTCTCGAGCTCGGGAAGCAGGTGCGTGCCCGCCGGAACCATCAACAGTGTGTCGGGAGGGAAGATTGCGCGTATCGAAGAGCGCTCTGGCTCCCGGTCGCCGACGGCAATTTGGCCATCAACGGGCAGAACAAGCGCCAGATCCGCGTCACGCGTCGAGCGCTGCGTTACGAGATCGAAGTGGCGGAGCTCTGAGATGTCATCGCCCCAGAACTCGAGCCGGACGGGCTCCGCCATCCCGAAGCTGTAGATGTCGAAGATTCCGCCGCGCACACTGAACTGGGCGACGTCCTCGACCATTGGCACTCGCTCGAACCCGATTGCCTCGAGGTGCGACGCGAGATCCTCGGGCCGCCGGGTGTCGCCCTTCCGTAACTCCAATCTCGCGGCAGCGAGCGCCCGGGGAAGCTGAGTCCGCTCGAGAAGTGCCCGGGTCGTGGTGATGAGAATTCGCAGGTCCCCGCGACCGATTCGCTCCAGAGTCTCGACTCTCTCACCCGCTATTTCGGCGTGGGCCTCCGCCTCGCCAAAACTCTCGCGCGGTGGGTAAAACGCGACGGTCTCGGCTTCCACGAGCGTCGTCAGGTCCGCCAGCCAGCGCTCGGCGCCGGCAACGTCGTCATTTACGACGACGAAAAATCGCTGGGTTGCATTCCTGGCGAGCGCCGCGAGCACAACGGCGTCGCTGGACCCGTGCAACCCACCGAGGTTGCGGCGACCGCCCTGCTGGGGCATGCCATCGAGAAGCTGTCTGAACTCTTCCAGCGATTCGATGATCGAGAGCAATTGGGGCAGCGGCATGGCGCAAGGTAAATCCGTAAGCTCCCCAACAGGTAGCGCGCTCAGCGGCCAATCGCCCGCCGTTTGGCCATTGACTCCTGCTGTGACATCCAGCCAATTTGTATACAAAGCACAGGAGTTCTGGATGCGCGGGATGAGATCGGCATTGGCGGCTGGGGCCGCGGCAATTTTTGTCACACTGTCGGCGTCGGCTGTGTCCGGACAGGACGAGTCGAGGCAGAGGGCTCCGAGCATTCGCGTCTACTCGCAAAGCGGGGCGGTCTCGTCGAACTATGTTACACCGGCGATCGAAGTCGCCGAGGACGCCTACGTTTTCGCGGTGTCATTCGACGTCGACGGCCAGATACAGATCCTCCATCCCGAATTTCCCGGAATATCGGTCAGGATGCTGAAGAACAGGGAGCTTCGGCTCCCGAATTTCTTCACGGGATTCTCTCGCAACGATTATTACGGAAGCGGACGCTACATCAGTACTTCCGACTACGCGGGCATGGCAAACGATAGCCGCGGCAGTGTAATCGCACTCGCGTCGCGCACTCCGTTCAACCTGGAGCGACTGGAAGCCGGCGGCGACTGGAACATTTCAGCGATACGCAGGCTGATCGAGTACCGCCCCCCTCTCGCCGCCGCACAGGCGCTTGCAGCCTACCTGGGAGCGAGAGGGGAGCCCATTGGAATGGACTATCTGCGCTTCGCGTCCTTGCAGAACCATGACTACTACGCGTCGAGTGACCTCTATTCGTGCAACCTGTACGACGGCGGTGGTGGTATTAGGCTGAGACGCGGCGCCGTGCTCAACAGCGTCGCACAGCTTCAAGAAGGCGGACGAAGCGTACGCGTAGTTGGCTACGACGTCTGCGGGATGCCGATCGTCGCGTACGGGTCATCGCAGCCGAACGCGAGATATCGCCCGCGCAATCCACGAGATTCGTCTGATACGATCTACAGCAATGGTCATGTGCGTCCGCCGAGATCGGCTCAGGCAGACGAGAGCTACCCCAACACTGTGCTTGGAACTTTCCCTCTCACGAGTGACGGTGGAGTGCCCCAGTCCGGCGACGTTCTAATTGCACCATTGCCGCGTGAGCGCAGGCGCGGCGCCCGGGAGATCTTTGCCGATCCGCCCAACGAAAGTCGAGTAGGCCGCTCAGCCGAGTTTAGTCGCCCGGACGAGCGCGGTAATCGGCCGCGCGCCGCGACGCCTGTCATTGGGACGTTCCCTCAGCGGGAATATTCGAGACCGATCATGCGCCAGGCGCCGGTGATGCAGGCGCCCCGCACAGCAGCGCCTGCACCCGCTCCAGCTCCGACGCGCCACCACTAGACGCCGCTGCGTACTTGCATGTGCTCAGGAAAAGGGCTGCTTCGGCAGCCCTTTTTTCTTTGCTTCGTCGAAGGAAAGCGACCCATGACGGTTATATTTCGTGGTTCCCGCCCTGGCATCCCGGACAACCCAGAGACCCCCCTTGAAGCTCGAGCACATCCGCAACTTCTGCATCGTCGCACATATCGATCACGGCAAGTCGACGCTGGCCGACAGGCTGATCGAAGCGACGGGCATGCTGCAGAAGCGCGAAATGAAGGCTCAAGTGCTGGATACGTTGGACCTCGAGCGTGAGCGCGGGATAACGATCAAGCTCAACGCGGTGCGGATGACCTACACGGCCAAGTCCGGTCAGGAGTATGAGCTGAACCTGATCGACACTCCCGGACATGTGGACTTCACCTACGAGGTCTCGCGGTCGCTCGCCGCATGTGAGGGAGCGATACTCGTCGTCGATGCGTCGCAGGGGATTCAGGCGCAGACTCTCTCCAATCTCTTTCTCGCGCTCGACGCGGGACTCGAGATCATCCCCATCCTGAACAAGATCGATCTGCCGGGCGCCGAGCCCGAACAGCGCAGAAAGGAGCTAGCCGACCTGCTCGGGATCGATCCCGCCGAGATTCTTCTGGTAAGCGCAAAGGAGGGCATCGGCATCGCGGAGCTGCTCGAGGAAGTCGTGAGGAAAGTCCCCGCTCCCGAAGGCGACGAAAAGGCTCCCCTCCGCGCACTGATCTACGATTCGTACTACGACCGCTATCGGGGCGCGATTCCCAGCGTTCGCGTGGTCGACGGAGTGATCAGGAAAGGCACGCACATCACGTTCGGCGCGAGCGAGTCCGTATACGAGGTGGATGAAGTCGGGTACAACCAGCTTCGCCAGGTTCCTGCCGACCAGCTCGGTCCGGGCGAAGTCGGTTACGTCGTCGCAAGCGTGCGGTCGGTGAGCGAGACGCGCGCCGGCGACACGATCTTCGACGCCGACAATCACGCCAGCGAAGCGCTGCCAGGCTACAAGGCGGTGCGCAGCTTCGTCTTTGCCGGACTCTATCCCACCGACACCACGCAGTACGAGACGCTTCGCGATGCCCTCGAGAAGCTCAAGCTCAACGATGCATCGCTCAACTACGAGCCGGAGACGTCGACAGCGCTTGGATTCGGATTCCGCGCCGGATTCCTCGGCCTTCTCCACATGGAGATCGTGCAGGAGCGGTTGACCCGCGAGTTCGACCTCGAGCTGGTCACCACGGTTCCTTCCGTCGAATACAAAGTCTATAAGACGGACGGGTCTATGACGCTGATCGAGAATCCATCGCTCATGCCGTCGGCACAGGTGATCCACTACATCGAAGAGCCGTACGTAAAAGCTCGCATCATGGTGCCCGCAGAGTACATCGGGCCGATCATGACGCTGGGAACCGAGCGCCGCGGCGTGTACAAGAACATGACGTACCTCGACACGCAGCGGGTCGAGCTGGATTGGGAATTCCCCCTCGGCGAGATAATCCTCGATTTCTTCGACAAGCTGAAGACCGTGAGCCGCGGCTACGCGTCGCTCGATTACGACATGCTCGAGTACCGTCGCAGCGATCTGGTGAGGCTCGACATGCTAATCAACGGCGAGCCGGTGGATGCGTTCAGCGTCATCATCCACGAGGACAAGGCCTATGAGTGGGGCCGGAAGATCGCCGACAAGCTCAAGGACCTCATTCCACGACAACTGTTCGAGGTTGCGATCCAGGCGGCGATTGGAACAAAGGTCATCGCGCGCACGAGTGTAAAGCCCTTGCGCAAGGACGTGCTGGCCAAGTGCTACGGCGGAGACATCTCGCGCAAGCGCAAACTCCTCGAGAAGCAGAAGGAAGGAAAGAAAAGAATGAAGCAGGTCGGCTCGGTGGAGATACCGCAGGAGGCTTTCCTCGCGGTGCTGCAGGTAGACTGAGTGAGTGGATCGCTCGTCATTCAAACGAGCTTTCTTGGCGACGTCGTTCTCACGACGCCTCTCATCAGGGAGCTCGCGAAGCGTGGCCCGGTGGATGTCCTCGTGACCCCGGAGGGAGCCGCGGTGCTCGCGAACAACCCCGACATCCGAAAGGTCATTCCATACGACAAGCGCGGGACGTACGGGTCGGCGCTGAACCTGTGGCAAACGATTCGGGAGCTGCGCAGCCGTCGTCCCTATGACGCTGCATATCTCGCGCAGGGATCGTTTCGCAGCGGACTTCTCGCGGTCATGACGGGAGCGAAGCAGCGAATCGGGTTCGCCAGCTCCACAGGTCGCGCGCTCTACACGCAGCAGATGCCGTACAGGCCGGACCGCCACCACGCCGAGCGACTGTGGTCGCTGGCGATGTCGGAGTGCGCCGATCCTCCGACGAAAGATCAGATTCGTCCG
>DATCPG010000263.1:0-3200 GCA_036570225.1 Gemmatimonadaceae bacterium
TGCCCAGCTTGATTGCGGGTGCCCACTGAACCGAACAAGGTGTGAGATGCAGTCAGTTCCCCAATCCGCAGTTAGTCCCCCAATTCGTAGTTAGTCAGCAGTCCGCAATGCCGTTGGTCCGAAGTCCGCAGTCCGCAGTCCCAACCCGTTTGCAGTTGAGAACTCTTTGAACGATTATTCTGTCCAAGATGATGCGAGAGGCCGCGCCGGAACTTTCCTCCGGTGGGTCGCGTAGGGAGTTTGGAGGTTCGCTCGATGACGAAGCTTCGTGTGCGCGCAGAATAGTCAATGAATCCGGACGCGGTTCGTCCCGGTACGAGTGACGCGCTCACGGCGCGCACGATCGATGCGACGATTTATCCGCCGTTGGTCCGGGCACAGGAAACGGCAGCCGCTCTCATTCCCCGACTCACGCAGGCCGCTGCCCCTCTCTCCTCCCCGTTTCTTCTGAGCGCCCTCGCCCTTACTCTCGTGTTCGGCTGGGTCGCAATCCGCATGCGGTACCGCCCAAGTGCGTTGTTGTTGGGGGCCCTGCTGGTTCTCACTCTCACGTCATTCAATCCAGTGTGGAAGCCCGAACAAGCGGCGATCGCGGCGGTCAGGACGCCAAGGACCAGGATCGGCGGGTCGAGACCGCCGCACCAGAACCCCGTCGACGCGCTGTCACCACAAGCTCCAGATGTGGATGTCAGAGTCGATCCAGTGCAGGTCTATCTTCCTCCAGATTTCGCCGAACGGCTCCCCGACTGGGGCAGAGATGCGATGCAATCCGCCGAGCGGATGATGCGGGAGAACGAGCGGGTGCGCCAAGTGATGAAGCAGATCCGCTATCGTCTGCGCGAAGAGGCGCGACGCCAGCACTGGCGCCAGATGCTGGCCGAGCGGAAGGCCAGGGTGCGGGAGTACGGTCTGATCGATTCGCCTTGACGAATTAAGAAGACCTCCGCACCGGCGCTCACACCTTGCGCGGCAGATGAACGGTGAAGGTGGTGCCGCCCTCTTCTGAGGACTCCACGTCGATTCTGCCCTTGTGCGCGTTCACAATGCGATCGGCAATGTAAAGACCCAGGCCCAGGTTCCCCGCTGGGCCGTTGGTCGCGGTGATCTCCTTGCGCTTCATCGGGTTGAAAATTCCGTTCAACTGTTCGGCGGGAATGGCCACGCCGCGATTGTGTATTGCAACCCAGACTTCGCTGTCATCGCCCTGAACGCTGACGGTTGCACTTGATTTGCCGGACCCGTACTCGAGCGCATTCCCGATCAGATTCGTCAGGACCTGGCTCACGCGCGCGCAATCCCAATCACCGTCCAGCGACCCGCGTGCATCGATTTTTATGGTTCGATCAGGATATGCCGCGGATATCTCGTTCACGACGTCGTGCACGGCCTTGCCCATGTTCATGTTCGCGCGCACTATAGGAATGCCGCCGCCCAGCCGGCTCCGAGTGAAGTCGAGCAGCGCGCCGATCATTTGGTTCATGCGCTTGGAGCTGCTGGATATTCGCGACGTTAGCGTGAGGTGCGGCTCTGCTAGCTCATGCGTCTCGAGCATGAACTGCGCTGACATCATTACCGCACCGAGAGGCGTCCTCAGATCATGGCCCAGGATCGCGAGGAACATCTCCTTGGAATGATCCAGGTCCTCCGTGTATCGCGTGATCGATTCAGTCAGGGACTGGTCAATGGCTTCATTGAACCGCGTCAGGTCCTCGATGTCGACATGTGTCAGCGGTCCGTGCGCTTTGGTCCACAGCCGGATCACGCTGGCGCGGAGGGCTCGGTATTCCGAAACCATCTGATCGGTGGTGAACCCACTTTCGGCGCGATCCGCCCCATGTTTTTCCGCCGCCGTTTTCTCGTCTACAGTCGGTGCGTTGCCTTTTGATTTTTCCGCCTGCTCGTGCCTGTTTTGCGGCGTCTTAAGATCGGCGGCTATGACGGAGAGCATCTCGCTGGCGTGGTCGCGCAGCGACGTGATGTCCATCGAGCCGCTCGCCGGCGCGCACGTCCGCGCAAAAGCTTCGAACTCCACCATGATCAGCTCGCGGTTCGCCAGGATGAAATCAGACAGCGAGGCCGGGCTCCCGCTCGAAGATCCAGGGGACTTCGGATGGCCAGGCCTGTCTACCACCAAGGCAGGTCCTTTTGCAACACCATTGGCGGGGACTGGGTTGGAAGGAGTTGGGGCGAGTAGACCAGACTTGTCTTGAGGCATGTGGACGCGCTCACGGGAGAGATGGGGCGTCGCCAGAATCGCCGGTGCTGTCCTTCAACGATCCGACAGCAGATACGCGGGCTGGTGGGAAATTTCCGCGCGAGGAATATCTAGACTAAAGATACATGTTCTGAGGCTGAACTGTTGCCGACGGCCTGTTACCTGCGGCTAGGGCGACCTTGGGTCTGTTCTACTTAGCGATTCGGGCACTTTCGGATAGATTCAGCTGGTCATCGCGGCGTTTCCCGGCCAGATCGGAGGATCCATGAGCGAGCGTGTCCCTGCAGCGATAGCCGCTGTTTCGTCGATGCTGATTCTCGTATACGCTTGCGCGACGACCAATCCCACACAGTCGACAAACGTGGAGCAGCCGCGTGCGCAGGGGCAATTTCCTGGCGGACCTGGCGTACCCGGCAGCCCCGGCGCTCGGATGCCGCTCACTGATTCCGCGCGTCGCGTGCGCGACAGCGTGACGGCGGCTCGACGCGACAGCGGTGCGGCGATGGTTCTTCGCTCGATCGCCGGCCGCGAGAATCAACCGGCCGAGAGCGTATTCAAGAACATCAAGATCTTGAAGGGAGTGCCGGCCGGCCGCCTCGTGAACATCATGAATATGGGCTTCGGCCGCGCACTCGGCGTGAGCTGCGGATTCTGCCACGTGCCGGGCAAATGGGATCTCGACGACAGGCAAGAGAAGAACACCGCGCGGATCATGATCGCGATGGTGGGGGCGATCAATCGCGACTACCTGGCGAGGGTGCCGGTCGACAGCGGCCATCCTCCGGCCGCGGCGAGCTGCTTCACCTGCCATCGTGGAATGCCGAGGCCGATGGGACCCGGCGAGCCGCCTCCGGGTAGCAAGCCACCGGGAGCGTAAAGGCCGCCGCCTTCATCCACCGGTAAACGGCGGTAATCGGCCGCGGCTTTACTTGTGCACCCATGGTTTCGCTCCATATTGAATTCTCCGCCCGTCGCAGGCCTGGGC
>DATCPG010000264.1:0-12141 GCA_036570225.1 Gemmatimonadaceae bacterium
GTCGAGAAGCTCGCGACGCCCGACGTGACGATCGCGGATCTCATCGGCGACATCGATCCGATCAAGGCTGCGCGCGGCGGCCTCCAGCTCGGCGACGAGCTGACGATGCACTACGGTATGCTGCCGCGCGCGAACCGGGGCATCTTCGCGTTGAATGAGCTCCCCGATCTTGCAGGAAAGGTCCAGGTCAGCCTGTTCAACATCATGCAGGAAGGCGATGTGCAGATCAAAGGATATCCGGTGAGGCTGCCGCTCGATGTCATGCTTTGCTTCACGGCGAACCCCGAGGACTACACCGCCCGCGGAAAGATCATCACGCCGCTCAAGGACCGCATCGGGAGCGAGGTGATGACGCATTATCCAGAGAGCGTCGAGCTCGGAATGGCGATCACGAATCAGGAAGCGTGGACCGCGCGTGGTGCAGGCAAGGTCCGGGTTCCGGACTTTATCGCCGAGGTCATCGAGCGCGTCGCCTTCGAGGCGCGGAACGACAAGCGCATCGACAAGCGCTCGGGCGTCTCCCAGCGCATGCCGATCAGCGTGCTCGAGAACGTGGTGTCGAACGCTGAGCGAAGAGCGATTCAGACCGGTGAGCGCGACATCGTTCCCCGCATCGCTGACATTTACGCGGCGCTCCCTGCGATTACGGGAAAAATCGAGCTGGAGTACGAGGGAGAGCTGGTTGGAGGGCACAACATCGCGAGAGAGCTGATTCGCCGCGCGGCTGACGCCACGTATCAGGATCGCGCCGGAGGAATCAACACCGACGAGATCATCATGTGGTTCGATGTCGGCGGCGCGCTGCAGGTGACGGACGATGTGCCGGTGGATGCGGTGGTCGAGGGATTCGGCAGCGTTCCGGGCTTGATGCAGGTGGTGAACACCGCCGGGCTGGCGCCAATGGACGATCTCCCCGTCGTCGCAGCGGGCTGTGAGCTGGTGCTCGAGTCTCTCGTGGCGAGGAAGAAAATCGCGCGCTCCGACGCCGGTCAGTACGGGCGCGCGGTCGAAGAGAAACGCCGCCGGCCCTATCAGGACTGAGTAGTGCCCATTCTTACCCTCTCGCGGCTATACGGGTCGGGAGGCTCGGAGGTCGCGGAGCTCACCGCGAAAGCGCTTGGATGGTCGCTCCTCGACAACGCGGTGGTTGACGCAGTCGCCACGCGCATGGGACTGAGCATCGCGGAAGTCCGGGACCGAGAGGAGCGCGTTCCTTCACTCGTTGAGCGTCTCACCTCGGCAATGGCGATGGGATCGCAGGAGTGGGCTTCTCCGATCGCCGCGGCGAAGCGCCCCACCGACGAGCAGCTGATCGAAGTCACCCGCCACATCATAGACGAAGCTATTGCGCGAGGACCGCTCGTAGTCGTCGGCCGCGGTGCCCAGGAGATGCTCGCCGAGCGGGAGGACGCCCTCCATGTATTCTGTTATGCGCCGAGGAAGGCACTGATTGCGCGCACGATGCAGCGCGAGGGCCTGGGCGCCGAAGACGCCGCGCGGCTCGTCGACAACACGAACAAGGAACGCGACCAGTGGGTGCGGCTGCACTGGGAACGTGATCGCCGGGCGCACGAGAATTACGATCTAAGCGTGAATACCGAGCGCCTCGGCATAGACGGGGCCGTTCAGTTGGTGGTGGGCGCGGCGAAAATACGGTTCTCGCTGGACGGGAGCCGGTTGGCATTTTGAAAAGCAACGGAACGAAAAGCAACGGAACAAAACGCAACGGAACACTACCGGCCACCCGCTAGTGTTGCGTTGCTCTTATTTCGGGTTCGTCGCCCACATGGTAGCCTCCGTGACGAACCCCCGATCCTCCATCTCGAGCATGCCGACGATCAGGTGCGCGATGTCGGATGCGTGCAGCTTGCTCGGATTGTCGGGCCTGGACGACGTGGGCGACGACTCCTGTTCGCCAAAGCTCGTAAGGACTTCGCTCGGATTCACCTGCATCACCCGAATGTTGTGCTGCCGGAGCTCCGTCCTCCAGCACTCGGTCAGCGCGTTCACCGCGAACTTGCTCGAGCAGTACGCGGAGCCGTTGGCGACCCCGTGCTGACCAGCGGTGGATGAGATATTGACGATATTTCCGTAACTGCGGCCGACGAAATGCCTCGCCGATTCACGCGCGACGAGCATCGCCCCCAGCACGTTGGTCTGCCAGACTCGAAAGAATTCCTCGGCCGTCAGATCCACCAACGGCGTAAAGGCGCCGAAGCCGGCGTTGTTCACCAGCACGTTGTAATCGGAATACTCCTTTACGACCTCGCGAATCATTCGCAGCACGTCGTCTTCATTGCTGACGTCCGCCACGATTGGCAACGCGCCCAGCTGCTGCCCCGCGGATTCGAGCATTTCCTTGTGCCGGGCGCAGATCGCGACGCGCGCGCCTCGCTCGCGCAGCAACCGTGCGGTCTCGAATCCGATTCCGCAGCTTCCCCCGGTAACCAGCACCGCGGCGTTCTTCAAGTCCATTGTTTCTCCTTTGCGCCGAGAGATTCGCGCACGAGCGAAACGAAATCTGTGATGTCGGCTTCGGCCGTGTCGAAGGAAGTGATGAGCCTCGCTTCCGCCGTCGACTCGTTCCAGACATGGAATGGCCACCGCTCCTGGAGCTTCGGAATTAGCTGCTTCGGCAGTGTCACGAACACTTCGTTGGCCTCGACTGCCTGCGTCACCGCTGCTCCATCTATTCCGGCAAGCTCGCTGGCGAGAAGCTGCGCCATCCGGTTCGCGTGCTCCGCACTACGCTTCCAGAGGCCATTGGAAAGCAGTGCGCTGAATTGGACGGCGATGAATCGCATTTTCGACGAAAGCTGCATCCCCTGCATACGCCGAAACTCGAAGTCGTCGGCGAGCACACGCTTGAAGAACACGACAGCCTCGCCCGCAATGAGCCCGTTCTTCGTGCCCCCGAACGAGAGCGCATCTACGCCTGCCTCACTGGTCAATGCTCTGAGCGGGACCTTCAGGTGCGCGGCGGCGTTGAAGATTCTCGCTCCGTCCATGTGAAGCAGCAGCGAATGCGAGTGGGCGTAATCGGCGATCGCGCGAATCTCCTGCGCCGTGTAGGCAGTGCCGTACTCGGTTGCCTGGGTAATCGAGATCGCGCGGGGCTGAACGTGGTGCTCGTCGCCAATGTGATGCATGTGCGCGCGTATTCCCTGCACGGTGATCTTGCCGTTTGGCGACGGCACCGTCAGCAGCTTGCAGCCGATGTGCTTCTCCGCTGCACCGCATTCCGAGGTGTAGACGTGGGCCGTCTCGGCGCAGATGACCGCCTGGTGCGACCGCACCATGCTCTGAAGACAAAGGACGTTCGCGGCCGTTCCGCTGAACACCAGAAAAATTTCGGGCTCGCCGCCCAGCTCGGCGCCGATTCTCGTAATGGCGTCGTGGGTGTACGGGTCGGTGCCGTAGGAGGGAACGTGTCCGACGTTTGCGGCCGACATCGCCTGGAGAACTTCGGGATGCACCCCAGCCCAGTTGTCACTCGCGAAGGCGCGTCCCGACTGCTGCTTGTGGGGCATGAGCCTACGATAACGTCTCGCTCACTTCACCGGCAAGGCGACCTCCTCCACTAGCCGTCGAGGTTTTTTCGAGCCACGATTCGCCGCCACAGGGTAAGGTGAAAACAAAGGAGGCTTCATGTGGACGCCGGGCGTTATCCGAATTGCGATCTTCTCGCTCACTGGGTTTTTCGTCGAGGGCGGCGCTCCCCCGACGAACACTGCGCCACTCCGGCACGTCACCATCGAAGCAGTTGACTACGCCTTCCGCGCGCCCGCGACGCTCACGCCAGGTCTGACAGCGTTTCAGTTCGTGAACCACGGGACGGTGCCACACGAGGTGCAGCTCTTTCGGTTTGCGCCCGCCGTGAGCAAGCAGCAGGCTCAGGCGTATCTCCTCGCCGGCGACGCACCGGACTCTGCGGCCGATCCCTCCGGGAGCGTGTTGATCGCCTATGCCGGCGTAACCGCGCGCGAAGAAATTCTCGTGCCTCTCGCGCGGGGCGAGCGTTACGCGCTCATTTGTGGTTTCAGAGATGCGCCCGGCAAGCCGAAGCACGCGACACTCGGCATGGTTGCCCTGCTGGAGGTGCAGTGATCGCGAGCAGTCATAGGCTGCCTTCCTAATGAAAGTCCCGCGACGCGTGGACCAGCTGCTTCACCTCGAGCTCGCTGAACTTCTGACCGATGACGTTCCTGACACCACCGTCTCTCTCGAACCTGCCCTGCACCACCACGAACGTCGAGAACTTCACGACCTCCGAATATTTCTCGACCATCTTCTTTGACACGATCACGTTGATGAAGCCGAACTCGTCTTCCATCAACAGGAACACCGTTCCCTTCGCGCTCTGCGGCTGCTGGCGAATCGTCACCAATCCCGCCGTGACGATGCGCTCGCCACCCTCCAGCTGCTCCAGCTCCCTCGAATCGAGCGCTCCCGCCGCGCGCAGCTTCTCCCGCAAATGCTCCATCGGATGGCCGCTGACGCTGATCCCCACGGAGAAGTAGTCGAGGAAAATCAGCTCGTCGCGCGTGAGCGCTCTCGGGTTGTACGGTGTGATCCGCGCTGGCGCGAGTGGAAGGCTGTCTCCCACCGCGCGGATGGCGACCCACGCCGCACGGCGACGGTCCGGCTCCCAGCAGCCGAATGCTCCCGCGCGCGCCAGCTGCAGCGCATCGGCTCGCTGAAGACGCGCCCGCTGCACGACATCGTCGATCGACGCGAATCGATCCCAGCCCCTCGCCGCCTTGAGGGCCTCGAGAGATTTCTCGCCCAGCCCCCGGATGTGGCGCCAGCCGATGCGGAGAGCCGGCTTCTCCGGATTGTCGGTGGGAGCCGTCGTGCATTCCCAGTCGCCTTCACCCATGCACGGCGGCAGAACTTTCAATCCGTGACGTCTGGCGTCGTGAATGAGTGTCGAAGGCGGATAGAATCCCATCGGCCACGAGTTGAGCAGGCCGGCGTAGAACTCCGCCGGGTAATGCGCCTTGAGATATCCAGTAGCGTACGCGATCAGAGCGAAGCTCCACGCGTGCGACTCCGGGAATCCGTAGTTGGCGAAGCTTTTGAGATCCTCGGCGATCCTGGCCGCGACATCCTCCGTAACTCCGCGCTCGACCATCCGCGCTCGCAGCTGCTCGAGCACGCGGTGCAGCTTCTCGACCTTTCGAATGTGCCCCATCGTCCGCCGCAGCTCGTCGGCCTGCGCGGCCGAGTAGCCACCGAGCTTCATGGCGATGGCCATGGCCTGCTCCTGAAAGATCGGAATTCCCTGGGTGCGCTTGAGAATCGGCTCCAGATCCGGGTGCAGGTACGTCACGGGCTCGAGTCCGCGACGCCGCGCCGTGTACGGATGAACGAAATTCGCCTGGATCGGGCCGGGACGAATGAGCGCCACCTGTACTACGATGTCGTAGAGCCTGTCCGGCTTGGTGTGCAGCACCGACGCGATCTGCGCGCGGCTCTCGATCTGGAACGTGCCGATAGTCTCGCCGTGCGCGATCAGGTTGTAGGTCGCTTCATCGTCGGGCGGCAGCTTGTACATCTCCGGCCGAGTGCCGGTGCGCACCTCGATCATGTCGAAGGCGCGCCTCACCAGCGAGAGAGCGCCAAGTCCGAGGAAGTCGAACTTCGGGATGCCGACGGCATCGAGATCGTCCTTGTCGAACTGAATGATCGTGCGACCCATCGTCGTGTGCTCCACCGGCAGGTAGTCGCCGAGTGGCGCGGAGGACAGAACGAATCCACCGACGTGCGTGGAGCGAAGGCGAGGCACTCCCTCGAACGCCGCCATCGCGGCGAGAGTCGCCTTGCCACGCTGGTTGTCGAGATCGAGACCGAATTTTGGAGCGAGCGTCTCCTCGATGTACTTCGCTCCTTCAGCGGGATCGCTCCAGTGGATTCGCTTGGAGAAATTCGTCGCCATCTCGACCGGATATCCGAACGCGCGCATCGAATCGAGAATCGCATTGGGACCACGGTACATCTGTATGATGCAGGTGATCGCCGCGTTGGCCCGGTTGTACTTGTCGTAGACGTAGTCGAGCACTTCTTCCCGGCGATCGTGCTCGATGTCGACATCGATGTCGGGAGCTTCCGTCTGTCCGTCGACCCGGATCTCGGAGAGGAATCGCTCGAACAGCAGTCCGTGCTTCACCGGATCCACGGCAGTGATGGCGAGGCAGTACGCGACCGCTGAGTTGGCGGCGCTGCCGCGCCCCTGACAGAGAATTCCTTTTTTGCGGGCGAAATCCACCGCATCCCACATCACGAGAAAGAATCCGGCAAACCCCAGCGTGCCGATGACTCTCAGCTCGTGCTCGAGCTGAGCGTTCTGCCTGTCGTCTATTTCTCCCCACCGTTCGCGCGCGCCGGCGAAGACTCTGTCGCGCAGGAAGGTATTGTCGTCAAAACCCGCGGGGACCGAAAACTTCGGCAGCGGCGGCCTCACCCACGCCAGATTGAAGTCGCACTCGGACGCAATTCGCTCGCTCTCCTCCAGACCCGCTTCGCGCCCCTTCCACCGCTCGGCCATCTCCTCTGGAGAAGCAAGACGCCATTCTCCATTCGGGTGCAATAATCCGCGCGCCAGCGCGTCATCGATTGTCGTGTCGTAGCGAAGAGCAGTGAGCACGTCGTGCACGAGCCTGCTGTCGTTGTCGATGTAGCGCGGCTCGTGGCAAATCACCCATGGCACCTTGTGCCGATCCGCGAGCTCGATCAGCGCCGTGGCCAGTGCTGCTTCATGGCCGCCCGTGTGGTGGAGCTGCACTTCGACCGCAAGTCTGTCGCCGAAGACGTCGCGCCACCGGCAGAGCGTGCGCTCAGCTCCCTTGAGATCGGCGGCGCGGAGACTGGATGCGACCGGCCCGCATGCCGGACCGGTCAACATCTGCAGTCCTTCACTTCGCTCTGCTACTTGTTGCCAGGAAACGCGTGGACGTCCGCGCGTCTTCTTTCCATCTCCCTTCTTCCAGCTGGAGAGCTCACCGACGCGCGATCCGGTGACGAGCGATGCGAGATTGTTGAATCCCTCTTTGCTCCTAGCCAGGAAAGCGGCGGGACATCCGTCGATGTTGATCTCAGCGCCGACTATTGGCCTTATGCTCTGTCGGCGAGCTTCGAGCCCGAAGCGGACAATTCCTCCAAGGTCCGCGGTGTCGGTAATCCCGATTGCGTGGTAACCAAGTAATGCTGCACGAGCCGCAAGCGCTTCGGGTGAAACACTGCCATCGCCAAAAGAGAAGGCGGTGTGAGCTCGTAGCTCGATGAATCCCATGCCTCAGGTTATACCGAACAAATACCGAATACAAGGGTTAGATCACGTCAACGCAAACCCTGTTGGGAGTGACTAAGATTCATCACCTCCGTCCCACCAGTACTTCGCTCTCATAAATGGCAACGACAGCAGCCCTTTCCGATCGGAACGGTTACAAGCCCTCATATATTCCCGCCGCGATAGCGGCGGCGCTCGTATTCATCCTCTACCTGCTGACGCTCGCGCCGTCGGTGGCGATGTGGGATACCGGCGAGTACATGGCCGCCACGAAAGTGCTCGGCCTTCCGCACCCGCCCGGCAATCCGTTCTTCATGCTGCTCGGGCACGCGTTCGCGTCGCTGCCCCTGCCCGTCTCGTACGGCGCCCGGATCAACATCATGGCGGCGCTCGCCAGTGCGTGCTCGGCGGGCTTCTGGTTCCTGATCACGGAGAGGATCGTTGCGCGCTGGATCGTGGAGCGATGGCAGCGGCTGGTAGTGGCGGGCCTCGCGACTCTCATCGGCGCAACCGCGTTCACGGTGTGGAACCAGTCGGTGGTGAACGAGAAGGTGTACACGGTCTCCCTGCTGTTCTTCACGATCACGTCGTGGCTGATGATCGAGTGGATGGAGAATCCCGATTCTCCCCGCGCCGATCGCATTCTCATTCTCGTCGCTTTTCTGCTCGGGCTGGGATACTCGAACCATCCTGCCGGCTTTCTTTCGCTCCCCGCGGCTGGCGTGGCGATTCTCGCAGTTCGCTGGCGCACTCTCCTTCGCTGGAAGCTCGTTCTCGTAGGCTTTGGCGCCCTCATTCTCGGGTTCACGCCTTTCATCTACGAGCCCGTGCGTGCCGCGTACTTCCCTGGAATCAACGAGGGCGCGCCAACCGCGTGCGAAACGAAGCTCGAGGCCAGCTGCACATTCACCAGCCTCACCAAGGACAGGTTGATGTCGAACATCAACCGCGAGCAGTACGGAAAAAAGCTCGAGCGGGGCGCCGACTACCCGGCGCAGGTGGGAATGTGGTGGCTCTACTTCAAGTGGCAGTGGCTACGCGATTCGCACGAAACGATGCAGGGGACGCAGTTCGTGGTAGCCTTTGTCTTCCTCGCCCTTGGGTTTCTCGGCGGGTACGTGCACTGGCAACGAGACCGAAGAACGTTCTGGTATTTCGGTCCGCTGATGTTCACGATGACGCTCGCCCTCATCTACTATCTCAATTTCAAGTACGGCTGGTCGCAGGACCCCGGCGCGCAGGACGTGGCCCGCGAGGTGCGCGACCGCGATTACTTCTACATCTGGAGCTTTTCGGCGTGGGGAGTCTGGGCCGCCATCGGACTCAGCTTCGTCTGGGAGCAGCTCGCCCATGTGCTCGGCGGTGAAGAGCAGGTTGAAGAGCGACAGAAGGGGAAAAAGCAGACCGTCGTCGCCGGCTGGCCGTCGCGCCGCGGATTCATACTCGCCGCGCCGATACTTCTCATCGCGCTCATCCCGCTGTTCGCGAACTGGAAGTATGCGTCGCGCGCGGGTCATTACTTCACTGACCAGTGGGCGCGCGATTACCTGAACTCGCTCGAGCCGTACGCGGTAGTCATCACGAATGGCGACAACGACACATTCCCGCTCTGGTATGCGCAGGAAGTCGACGGAGTGAGGCGCGACGTGACTGTGGCCGTCACGACCTATCTGGACACCGACTGGTTCGTGCGGCAGATGATCCGGCGACCGATCGCGACCTACGACGCGGCGCAGGGCCCCGCGATCTACCGGAACCAGGTGTGGAAGAAGCCGTCCGGTCCGCCGCTCAAGATGACTTTCGCCGAAGCGGACGCGATTCCCGAGTACATCCAGATCAACGAGCCGCAGATTTTCCGACAGGGAAACATCACGCTGAACATTCAGCCAGGATACCTGGTGCGCGATGAGCTGGTGCTGCTGCGCCTGATCAAGGACGCCTTCCCGGAGCGTCCCATTTACTTATCGACCGGAGGAGGCGGCACACTCGCGCAGAGTCTGCAGCCGTACCTGGTCTCACAGGGATTCGTGCAGAAGCTGGTAGATCATCCGGTAACGGACACCCCATCGACGCCTCGAATCTCGGGATTGTTCATCGATCTCGACCGAACCAAGGCGCTATGGGATTCGGTGTACCGCGCGCCGGAGGTGCTCGTGAAAGAAGGGGATTGGATCGATCGTGCCTCGATCGGAATTCCGTATACCTATGCCTTCACGGGAGCGATTCTCGCCGAGGGCGTCTCGCGGAAGGGAGATGTGGGCACGGCAACCACGATCATGGCCAGGGTGAAGCGGATCGTTAAGGCAGCGAGGATCGACTTTCCGGGAATGTAGGTTCGTCTGGCACCTGGCTAATCCCACCACCCGTGCAGGTACCACTCATCCGTCCGTGCGTCCCGGTACAGCCACGCCATCATCCCGTCGTCGGTGACGCAGCGGAAATATTCCCGCGCGTAGGGCTCGCCCCATTGTCCTCCCGAAACGCGGTCAGGCCCCGCGGCTGAGATGATCGTCGTCCACTGCTTGTCCCGATACTGCAGCGGGACCTGATGATCGCGGCGGCGCTTTGTCGTCACCGCGATTCGCCGGGGCTCGGGAAGGAGCTGCAGCGTGAGGCTCGGGGCGGCGGTCGCTTTAACCACCCGCTCCCGAAGCTGAATTCTCGCTGAAGCCTGCGATGGATCCTGGCTGACCCACTCGGTGCGACGATCGATCAGAGGGTGCTGAGTATTGCGCGGCGTCACCACCACCGAGCCCTGATCATCCAGCAGCTGCGCGATGGTCTCCTCCGCTGCGCGCGCGGTAGCGAATCCACGGTCGAAGATGTCTCCCTGACGCTCGACCTCACCGGTGACGGATTCCACGCGGATGGTGATGCCGACGACTCCGTCGGGAAGAGTGATACGCTCGAGATGCGTGCGAATCAGTCGCATCCACGCCTTGTGACTCGCCGTCGACCGGGCGGGACGCACCAGATGCTCGAAGCTCTCGCGATTGGCGAGCGAGAAAATCATCGTCACCTCTCTCGCGCCCTGACCGCGCGACTTCAGCTCCGCGGTGATGTTTCCCACGAGAGCGTTGATGATGAAAACGAGTCGCTCGGGATCCCTGAGCGTGTAATCGACCCAGTCGAGCGAGGCGGATGGCAGCGCGCGTGGAATATTGTTGAAGATGCGGCGCGAGTCGTCGGCCCTCGACAATCTCCAGAGGCGCGCTCCTTCGGCGCCGAATCGAACTTCGACCGATTCGCGATCGAGCTTCGCCAGATCTCCGCAGCTCTCCACGCCTATTCCATCCAGCAGAGACGATAAGGAGAGCGATGGCTCGAGCACTCCAACGGGATGCGGAGCGAGATAATTCCGCTCGGAGCCTGGCGGTACCGCGATCAGCGCCCCTTTACCGTAGCGCGCGGCAATCTCGGCGCACACAGGAGCAAGAGAAATAGCTGCGCGAACCTTCTCCACGCCGTCGTCGTGAAAAAGCTGTAGAAGATCTCTCGCCAGAGGCTCGGCGCTCATCCCTCTCGCGTCAGCCCAGACTATTCCATTGGCTCCCAGCATGACCCGCGGAGCGGCCCGGAGCAGTGCGGGAATGAGCTTGTGTAGAAGCTCGCTCTCCTGTTCATCGGTGGCGGTGGCGACGGGACTCCAGAGGCAAATAAAGGTCATATCGGGCTACCGAATATATACCGAAAGCAAGAAGGGCGCCGAAATGAATTCTGGCAGCAGAAAAAGCCGCGCGCCGAACCCAGGCACTGCGCGTAAATTCAGAACAAGGAGGCGATCCGATGCACGCGAGACTCGCAGAAGCGATGGACTACGTGGAAGAAAAACGCACCGAGCTGCTCAAAAGCTTCGCGGATGTGGCTGGCGATCGCCTCTGTCGGCGGGCAACTGATGACGGTTGGTCGGTGGCCGAGATACTCGACCACCTGAGAATGGTGGAAGCGGGAGTCGCGCGACTGATAACGAAGCGGGTGGGGCAGGCGCGGGAGTCCGGACTCGGCGAGGAGAAATCGACCGATGCCGTGCTCCCAACTTTCGCGCAGCACAGGGCGAAGCTGGAAGAAGCGGTCTTGGTGGCCCCAGCCACTGTCCTGCCGCGCGTGAATATCGACATCAGCGAAGCCGTCGAAGGCCTCGAGAGCTCTCGCGAAGCGTTGCGCGCGGCGGCCGTGTCAGCCGACGGGCTCTCGATCGGCGAGATCAAGCACACCCATGCTATCCTTGGAGAGCTCGATCTATATCAGTGGTTAATATTTGTCGGCGAGCACGAAGGCCGTCACAGGAAACAAATCGAACGCACACTCAAATCGATTCCCGAATGAAAAAAGATTTGCGAAAGACCTTTGCTTTGGGCGCGGCGCTGTTCGCGCTCACGCTCACGACCGGTGCGGCAGCACCGTCAAACGATGCGGCTCCCAAACAGACGAAGATCACCGTCTACAAGGATCCGAGCTGCGGCTGCTGCAAGAACTGGGTCGAGTACCTCAGGAAGCACGGCTACGCCGTCGACACGAAGGACACGCCGGCCATGGCGGAAGTAAAGCGCACTCTCGGCGTCCCCGACGCGGTAAAGGCGTGTCACACCGCAGTGGTGAATGGCTATTTGATCGAGGGCCACGTCCCAGCCGCCGATATCGCGAGGCTGGTGAGGGAAAAGCCGAAAGTGGCGGGTCTGGCGGTGCCGGGCATGCCGATGGGATCGCCCGGAATGGAAGGGCCCCAGAAGCAGCACTACCAGGTTCTCTCCTTCGACAAGAACGGCAAGACCAGGGTGTCCGCGAGCTACTGACCGGATAGATACCGATTACCGCTGAAGGACCCTTGCGGGGCGAGGGGTGTGTATATATAC
>DATCPG010000265.1:0-14264 GCA_036570225.1 Gemmatimonadaceae bacterium
CGCTGTAACCATTCCGCCGTACTCGGCGATGAAGAAGAGCGAGAACTTCATGGCGCTGTATTCGGTGTGATATCCGGCGATCAGCTCGGATTCTGCTTCCGGAAGGTCAAACGGAAGCCTGTTCGTCTCGGCGAAGGCGGACACCATGAATATGAAAAACGCCACCGTCAGATTCACGACGTTCCAGCCACCCCACGCTTGCTGGTTGATGATGCTGTTGAGGCTGACGTTGCCGGCCAGGAGGAGAACCGGGATGGTGGACATCCCCATCGAGATCTCGTAGGAGATCATCTGCGCGCTTGAGCGCAGCCCGCCGAGGAGCGCGTACTTGTTGTTCGATGACCACCCGGCCAGCACGATCCCATACACGCCGAGCGACGTCAGCGCGAGGATGAAGAGGAAACCGACGGGAAGGTCCGCAACGACCATGTCGATCCTTCCCCATCGTGTCGGAAGTGGAGCGCCGAAAGGAATGACGCACCACGCAGTGAGCGCGGGGATGAACGAAAGAATCGGCGCCAGCACGAAGAGCGGCTTGTTCACGCCCTCGGGCATCGTCTCTTCCTTCATGAAATTCTTCAAGCCATCCGCTGCTGGCTGGAGCCATCCTTTCCCGACCCTATTCGGACCGTGACGGTCCTGAATCCACGCCGAGATCTTCCGCTCAGCCAGAGTAAGCATCGCAATGCCGATCATGTAGATCGTGAATATGATCAGCATCTTGATGATCGTGGCGATGAAGAACACCATCCCGCTCACCGGCGGCAGATTCGGATCTGCGACCTGCAGCAGCGCAGCAACACGCAGGATCATGGTCACGCCGCGCCCACCGCAATCGGCGCGTTTGGTCCGGACGACGGAGCGTTGGCGAGCGGCAATCCCTTGAAGCCGATCGTATCGTAGCTCAGACCAGCAAAAGCCTTGTTCGAGGCGGCGAGGCTGGCAAAGACTTCCGACGGCAGGAAGAAGTTGCTCTGCTTGCCCATCGCGCCGAGCAAGTCGCCGAGCACGAGCCAGCTCGGCCGGGTCTCGCCAGGGGCCTGACGCGCCTGGGTGAACCGCTGCACCCGGCCGCGAAGATTGGTGACGGTTCCCTCTTCTTCGGAGAAGTTTGCGATGGGGAGCACTACCGATGCGTTTTTCGCAACTTCCGGAAGAACCGAGCCTATCACGATTACTTCGCTCGCGCGCGAAATCGCGGAGGCGTCGACACCTTCGAGATCCTCTCCCGCGACCACAAGCACGTCGCCCTGTTTCAGTCCTCCGAGCAAGTCCTTCGTCTTGTTGAATCCGAGTGCCTGCGCACCGTAGACATTCGCCGCACGCTCGCGGCGCAGTGCAAGATCCTTGACACCGGCGAGAGGAGCTTCGTCGCCTTCGGTCACGCGGAACGCGCCTGTACCGCCCTGTATGATCTGAGTCAGCAGAAACAGCGCCTCGTTGGACAGCATCGGAGACGCGACGACGAATGCGTTCTTTCCGTTCAGGGCCCGTGCAGCCGCGTTGATGGCGATCTCCCAACTGGTAGGCGCTAGCGCCTTAGCGCGACCTACCATCGGCCGCTCGACGCGGTTCTTTTCGTTCATCCAGCGGTAGTTGAGCCGTCCCCAATCGCACATGAAGAACGCGTTCACGTTCTCATTCGGTCGTGGACGCATGCGAACCAGCTGGTTCTCGCGCGTCTCCATGATCACGTTGCAGCCCTGAGTGCAGTTCGGGCAGATCGACGCCGTACGATCGAGCTCCCAGGCGCGTGCCTTGTTGAGGAAGTCCTTCGACAACAGCGCACCCACTGGGCAGAGATCGACGACGTTGGACGCCCAGGGGTGCGTCAGATCCTTTCCCTCGAACTTGCCGATCAGGGCGCGGTCGCCACGCTCGCTCACGTTGAGCACGGGATCGTGCGCGACGTCGTCCATAAAGCGGACACAACGCGTGCACAGGATGCAGCGATTCGGGACGTAGATCACGTCGCCGCCAAAGTCCTCGGCCGGATTGAAGCGCTTGGGCTCGCGATAGCGCGAATCCTCGCGGCCTTCCTGATACGTGTAGTCCTGCAGCTCGCACTCGCCAGACTGGTCGCATATGGGACAATCCAGTGGGTGGTTGATGAGCAGCATCTCGAGCACTCCCTTGCGCGCGTCGAGCGATTTGTCGGAGTGAACGTGGACGACCTGCCCTTCCGCGACTGTCGTCGCACAGGAGGGAGCGAGCTTGGGCGCCTTCTCAACTTCGACGAGACACATGCGACACACGCCGGCAACCGGAAGCCCGGGGTGATAGCAGTAGTGCGGAATGAGAACGCCTGCAGTTTTCGCTGCCTCGAGAATAGTCGTGCCGTCGGGAACGCTTACGGCACGGCCTTCAATCGTCAGGTTTACCATCTTGGTCTCAGCCATCAGGCGACCGCCGCAACGACGGGGTGAAACCGCCTGCCCTGAATCAACGCCTCGAACTCAGAGCGGAACTTTTTGATTCCGGAGATAACGGGCACCGCGCACGAATCGCTCAGCACGCAGATCGTTTTGCCCGTCATCTGCTCACCGATGTCGAGCAAGGTGTCCATGTCTTCAATGGTCCCCTGCCCGTCCCGAATGCGCTCCATGATTTTTGTCGTCCAGGCCGTGCCTTCCCGGCACTGAGTGCATTGTCCGCAGCTCTCGTGCGCAAAGAAGCGGGCAAGTCGGGCGATCACCGACACCATCGATTGCCCGTCGTCAATGACAATCACACCGCCAGAGCCGAGCATGGAGCCTTGCGCAACGAATCCCTCGTAGTCCATCAAGGTCGCTTCGGCCTCGTCGAGCGTCTGAATCGGAACCGACGCTCCGCCGGGGATAACAGCCTTGAACTTCCTTCCGTGCGGGGGACCGCCGCACAGGTCGTACAGAAACTCCTTGAACGGAAATCCCATCACGACCTCGTACGTCCCGGGGCGCTGCACGTTGCCGCATACCGAGAAGAGCTTGGTTCCGGTGCTCTTCGGATTCGACAGCGACATTTTCTTGTACCAATCCGCGCCATTCATGAGAATGGGCGCGGCGGCTATCAGGGTCTCGACGTTGTTGATGGTCGTGGGCATGCCGAACACGCCGGACACCGCCGGGAATGGAGGCTTGATCCGCGGATTCCCGCGACGCCCCTCCAGCGATTCCATGAGCGCCGTCTCTTCTCCGCAGATGTATGCGCCGGCCCCTTTGTGCACGTGCACGTCGATTCGCTTGCCGGTGCCCATCGCGTTCTTGCCGAGTATGCCGGCAGCGTACGCTTCTTTTACTGCCTGCTCCATCCAGTAAAGCGGCTCGGTGAACTCGCCGCGGATGTAGACGTATGCCGTTTCGGCGCCGATCGCATACGCTCCGATTGCGCATCCTTCGACGAGAGCGTGCGGTGTCCACCGCATCAGCTCACGATCCTTGAAGGTGCCGGGCTCTGACTCGTCCGCGTTGCAGCAGAGGTAATGTGGCTTGCCGTCGCCGGGCTTCATGAAGGACCACTTCATGCCGGTTGGGAATCCCGCGCCGCCGCGCCCACGAAGGCCGGATTCCTTCACGACGTTCACGATGTCGGCCGGAGCCATTCCCAGCGCCTTCTCTAGCGCTTTGTAACCGCCGCGCTTTTTCCAGCCTGCGAGCGTCCGCGCTTCCGCGTCGCCGAAGTATCGGGAAAGTACCGGAGTTTCTCTCTGATGCGGCTGGTTCGGATAGCCCATTTATGCCAGTCGTGCGAGTAGGTCGGGAACCTTTTCCGGCGTTACCGATTCGATGAACTCCTCATTGACCATCACCGGAGTTGCAAATCCGCAGGCGCCGAGGCACTCGACTTCGATGACCGTGAAACGGCCGTCGGGCGACGTGACCCCCAGATCACCAGCGTTGGTGTCACGAAGAAACGCCTTCACGACATCCTCCGCCCCGCAGATTCCGCACGGAGATGTCGTGCACACTTGAATGAAATATTTTCCCACCGGATGCTGGTGGTACATGGTGTAGAACGTGACAACTCCCTTCACGTAAGCGGGTGTCAGCCCCAGCAGTTCGGCTACCTCCGCCATTCCCTCCTCGCTGACCCAGCCGCGCTCGCGCTGCACGATCCAGAGTGCGGGCAAGAGCGCCGCCATCTTGGTCGGGTAGTGTGTCAGCAGCTCGTCGAGCTCGCGCTTAACGTCGCCCGTGAACACGGCCGTATAAGGCTCGTGTGCGGCGCGATCGTGTGACGAGTAGTCAGGTGATTCCAGCCCGCCCACGAGATCAGGGGTCAACGATCGATCTCCCCCATGACGATGTCGATGCTGGCGTTGATGGCGATGACGTCCGAAAGCAGATGTCCTTCCACCATCTTCGGAATCGCGGCGAGATTCACGAACGATGGCGGGCGAATCCGCCAGCGAACAGGCTTGGCAGTGCCATCGGATACCATATAGTAGCCCTTCTCCCCCTTCGGGCTCTCGACAGCGACATAGGACTCGCCAATGGGAGGACGAGGGCCTTCCATCACGACCTTGAAATGGTGGATCATCGACTCCATCTCACTCGTCGCCTTCGATTTGGGAGGCAGGATGATGCGCGGGTCGTCAATGTTCACGGGGCCATCGGGCAAGCGATCGGCAGCCTGTTGCAGAATGCGCACCGACTGTCGCAGCTCCTCGAATCTCACCAGGTATCGGTCGTAGACGTCCCCGTTGGTTCCGACCGGAACCTCGAAGTCGTAGGTCTCGTAGTCGAGGTACGGGAAGTCCTTGCGCACATCGTAGTCGACGCCGGACGCGCGAAGCATCGGCCCCGAGAGACCCCAGTTGATTGCTTCATCGGGCGTCATCACGCCGAGGCCGACGGTGCGTCCGACCCAGATCGCATTCCTGGTCAGAACGCGATCGATCTCGTCGAGCGTGTGCGGGAAGGTGCGCGTGAATTGGCGCAGGCCGTCCATCCACCCGCTTGGAATGTCGGCAGCCATCCCGCCGACCCTGGTTGCCGATGTGGTGAGGCGCGCGCCGACCCATTTCTCAATGAGACGGTAGATCTCCTCGCGACGCTGGAAGGCCCAGAGGAACGGAGTGAACGCACCGATGTCTATGCAGAACGTCCCGAGCCACACGAGGTGCGACATGATGCGCGACAGCTCGGAGGCGATTACGCGAAGAACCTTGCACCGCTCGGTGACCTCGATGCCGAACAGCCGCTCCGCACCCAGCGCAAAAGCGACGTTGTTTCCGATCGAATTGAGATAATCCTCCCGATCCGTCCAGCAGATGATCTGATTGTACTGGCGGTACTCTCCGATCTTCTCGAAGCCGCAATGCAGATAGCCGATGTGGGGGATGCAGCGGACTACGGTCTCGCCGTCGAGCTCCAGTACGAGCCGCAGGACTCCGTGCGTCGCTGGGTGCTGTGGTCCGATGTTGATGAGCATGTGCTCACCTTCGAGATCGGGCTCGACACTCGGAGGCGCTTCGACGGCTACCGCTGTGCCGCCGTCGTTCGTCACGAGCGGAACACGCTGCGGCCGGCCTTGTGAGTCGAGGCCGGAGGTCGAGAGCTCGACTTCGATCGTGCGTCTCGACATCTACTCGCCCGTCCTCTCGCCCTTGTTCAGTCTCTGGCGCATGTCTTCAGGCAGCTCGGCGAATGCGTCGGCGATTTTGAGCTCTTCCATCGAGTACCGCGCCTCGGGATTCTGCGCCAGCGCCTGGCGCAGCTGCTCGGAACGGCTGAAGCGTCCACGCAAAGGAAAATCCTTGCGCAGCGGAAATCCCTCCTTGTACGACTCCCACATCAGAAGCCGGCGCAGATCCGGATGTCCGGTGAAGCGGATTCCGAACATGTCATAGCACTCGCGCTCGAGCCAATCTGCTGAACGATAAATCTCGTACACACTATCGATCTCGAGCGGCGACCCCTTGGGAATCTGCGCCTTGATGCGGAGAAAACGCCGGAATGGAAGTGACCGAAGATGCCAGATAACTTCGATCGGGACTTCTGCGTCGCGGTATTCGACAGCAGTGACGTCACTCAGAAAATCGTACTGTTGCGATGGATCGTCGTGCAGCCACCGAATAGCCTGCTTTACCGACGCCCGGTCGATATAGACCACCGTCTCCCCCCAGATCACTTCAACGCGCTTGATGGCGGAAGAGAACTGCTGCTGGAGGGCCGCCGCCGACGGATTCGCCGGAGCGTTTCGGTGCGAGACGTTTTTCTCCGTGACGGGATTGCTGTCCGGTACGCTCGCGCCCGTGCGAACGATCTCGAATCGTGTCACTGCGCCGACCTGGTCTGGTTGACGGAGTTGCCGAACGGCTCCCCGAGCTCATCGATCACGGACGGCGGGATATAGAGCTGGCTCGAAGGGTCGGGCTCCATCTCGTCCCGAGTTCCCTTGTCGGCGGCGCGCTCGTTCTTGACCTTCTCCTGTAGCATGCGAATGCCGTAGATCAGTCCTTCCGGGCGGGGCGGACATCCCGGAACGTAGACGTCTACCGGAATGATCGTGTCGATTCCCTGCACGACGGCGTAGTTGTCGAACATGCCACCGGTTGAGGCGCACGCGCCCATCGAGATAGACCACTTTGGTTGCGGCATCTGCTGCCAGATTCGGCGGATGATCGGTGCGAGCTTGAACGGAACGCGCCCCGCGCAGATGAGTACGTCCGCCTGGCGAGGTGAGAAGCTCATCCGCTCCATTCCAAACCGAGCCAGGTCGAAATCACTCGCAGCGGTCGCCATGAACTCGATCGCGCAGCAGGCGGTGCCGAAAGGCATCGGCCACAGAGAATTTGCGCGCGCCCAGTTCACAAGGAAGTCGAGTCGGGTCAGTGCCCAGCCTTCCTGCGACTCGGGCGTGTACGAGACCGTGCGGTGTTCGGTGGGCGCGGTCAATCCCATTGTAGCGCTCCCTTTTTCCAGACGTAAATGAAGCCTACGAGAAGGATCAGCATGAACACGAGCATCTCGCTCAGCCCGAAGAGCGAAATGTTTCCCACAGGACAGCTTTCGGCTACGAGCGGCACCAGACAGGAGAGCTGCTTATAGTAGACGGCCCATGGAATCATGAACACCGTCTCGATGTCGAAAATGATGAACAGAATCGCGACGAGGTAGAAGCGCACGGAGAATCGCTCTCGCGCATCGCCCAGCGCTGGAACGCCCGATTCGTAGGCCTGCTGCTTCACGGGCGTCGGCCGCGCGCGGATCGTGAGGGTCGAGATCGCGATGATCAGGAGCCCATTCATCACCACGAAACCGAGCAGCATCAAAACCGGGAAATAAGCGCGAGCCATGGGGTTTCAGACTTCGTGAAAAATTTCACTAACGCGATTTTCAGGAATTTACCGACCGCCATCTTTTAATTCAACGGCACCCGTTCGGTGGCGATCATAGTGCGAAATTCGTACATTCACGGCGAAAAGCTGCGAACTCCAGGCAGCTGGCCATCGGCGACAGGGTGGCCTCCTCACCGCAATCCAAACTTCCCCAAATGTCAATTCAAGCGGATCGCTGGATCACCCGAATGGCCAAAGAGCATCGGATGATCGAGCCCTTCGAGAGCAGTCAGGTCCGATCGGGCGTCATCTCCTACGGCGTGAGCTCTTACGGCTACGACATGAGAGTGGCGCCCGAGTTCAAGATCTTCACGAACGTGCTCAGCTCGATCGTCGATCCAAAGAACTTCGACTCGAATTCCTTCGTGGAGTTCGAGGGACCGATCTGCATCGTTCCGCCGAACTCGTTCGCGCTGGCGCGCTCCGTCGAGTATTTCCGGATTCCGCGCAATGTCGTGACAATCACAGTAGGCAAATCCACCTACGCCCGTTGCGGGATCATCACGAATGTCACACCCTTCGAACCCGAGTGGGAAGGCTTCGTCACTCTGGAGATCTCCAACACCACTCCCCTGCCGGCCAAGATCTACGCGAACGAAGGGATTGCGCAGGTCCTCTTCTTCAAGGGCGAAGAAGAGCCGGAGGTTTCCTACAAGGACAAGAAGGGGAAGTATCAGGGTCAACAGGGGGTAACTCTGCCACGACTCTAGTCTGGCCCCTTGCTTGCCACCCGATTGGTAAAGCAACTAACCGTAATTGGAGGATGCACTGCTGATGCAGAATCGCGACGGAGTACAGAAGGGACCCCAGGATCACGCTGAAGGTCAGCATGGCTCGAAAACACGCAGCAAGATTCTGGAGCAGCTGCACTCACGTAATGGCAACGGCGCGATTGACCCCAACAAGCCCGGCATCCAGCCCAATAAAGATCTACCGGATCACACAGCAGCCCATCGGTTGTTCGAAGAGCGCCAGCAGCACGACGAAGCCGAAAAGAACAGCGAGAAAACCCGACTCAACCGGGAGATCGAGCGGGGTCATCTCGACCCGACGCACATTCCCAAGATTTGAATCCCTCCTGATCGTCCCGCGATAGACGAGGACGATCGCGCCATTCAGGTTGCGCCGAAGACGCTGGCGCGGAGGAAGTCGCGGTTCATGCGGGTGATCGTGTCGATGGAGATCTCCTTCGGGCACGCGTCCTGGCACTCGCCGTGTAGCGTGCAGCTTCCGAAGTTCTCCAGGTCCATCTGCTCCACCATTCCAAGGGCTCGGCGATATCGTTCCCCCTGACCCTGGGGTAGCAGGCCTAGGTGCGTGATCTTCGCCGCCGTGAAGAGTGATGCAGAGGCGTTCGGACATGCGGCGACGCAGGCGCCGCATCCGATGCAGGCCGCGGCGTCCATCGCGGACTCGACGCTCACCTTCGGCACGAGAATGTTGTTGGCATCCTGCGCGCCGCCCGTCGGTGCGGTGATGAAGCCACCCGCCTGGATTATTCTGTCCAACGCCGACCGGTCGACAACCAGATCCTTGACGATCGGGAACGCTCCGGCGCGCCATGGCTCGATGTAGATCGTGTCGCCGTCCTTGAAGCTTCTCATATGAAGCTGGCAGGTCGCGGTTCCTCGCATGGGGCCGTGGGCGACGCCGTTGATCATCAGGCTGCACATCCCGCAGATTCCTTCGCGACAGTCGTGATCAAAGGCGATTGGTGTTTCCTTGCGCTCCGTGAGACCCTCGTTGACGACGTCGAGCATCTCGAGGAACGACATGTCCGGACTGATGTCGCGCGCCTCGTAGCGGACCATCTTCCCCGGTGCGTCTGTCGACGCCTGCCGCCAGACGTGAAGCGTGAGATTCATTACTTGTAGCTCCGCTGCGACAGCTTCACGTTCTCGAAGACGAGAGGCTCCTTGTTCAGGATCGGACTCTTTCCCTGCCCCGCGTATTCCCACGCGGCCACGTAGGCGAAGTTCGCGTCGTCACGAAGGGCTTCACCGTCCGGCGTCTGACTCTCCTCGCGGAAGTGTCCGCCGCACGACTCGGTGCGGTGCAGCGCGTCGAGGCACATCAGCTCTCCCAGCTCCAGGAAGTCCGCCACCCGGCCGGCCTTTTCCAGCGCCTGATTGAGCTCGACGTCGCTGCCGGGCACGTTGACGTCGCGCCAGAATTCGTCCCGAAGCTCCGGAATTTTCTCGAGCGCGACGTTGAGCCCAGTTTCGTTGCGCGACATCCCGCAATAGTCCCACATGATCTTGCCGAGCTCACGGTGGAACGACGCAACGGTCCGCGTTCCATTGATCGACAGAAACTTCCTTGTCCTATCGGCCACCGCACTCGTCGCCTCGCGGAAGGCGTCGTGCGTCGTATCCACTTTCGCGAGCTTTTGACTCGCGAGATAGTCACCGATGGTGTTTGGAATTATGAAGTACCCATCTCCGAGTCCCTGCATGAGAGCGGAGGCGCCCAGTCGGTTGGCGCCGTGATCCGAGAAGTTCGCCTCTCCGGTCACGTGCAGCCCGTCGACAGTGCTCATCAGGTTGTAGTCGACCCAGAGCCCGCCCATCGTGTAATGCACGGCTGGATAGATGCGCATTGGCACTTCGTAAGGATTCTCATCGGTGATGCGCTCGTACATCTCGAAGAGGTTGCCGTACCGTTCCTCGATGACATTCTTGCCCAGGCGCTTGATCGCGTCGGCGAAGTCGAGGTAAACACCGAGCCCCGTCTCGCCGACCCCGCGACCCTCGTCACATACCTCCTTTGCCGCTCGCGACGCAATGTCGCGCGGGGCAAGATTGCCGAAGCTCGGATATTTCCGCTCCAGAAAATAATCGCGCTCGCCATCGGGTACCTGTCGTGGATCGCGCTTGTCCCCTGCTTTTTTCGGCACCCAGACTCGTCCATCATTCCTCAAGGATTCGCTCATCAGCGTCAACTTCGACTGGTAGTCTCCGCTGACCGGGATGCACGTCGGGTGAATCTGTGTGAAGCAGGGATTGGCGAACGCCGCGCCTCTCTTGTACGCACGCCAGATCGCGGTGGCGTTTGAGCCCTGGGCGTTGGTGGACAGGTAGAAGACGTTCCCGTATCCGCCCGATGCGATCACGACCGCGTCGGCAGCGTGCGATTCAATCGCACCAGTGACGAGGTTACGCGTGATGATGCCGCGAGCCTTTCCGTCGATGACCACGAGATCGAGCATCTCGGTGCGCGGATACATCTTCACGCCGCCTTCTGCTATCTGGCGCTCGAGCGCCTGGTACGCGCCGAGCAGAAGCTGCTGCCCGGTTTGCCCACGAGCGTAGAAGGTTCGCGATACCTGCGCTCCGCCGAAGGATCTGTTCGCCAGAAGCCCGCCGTACTCGCGCGCGAACGGCACTCCCTGCGCCACACACTGATCGATGATATTGACGCTCACCTCGGCCAGTCTGTAGACGTTTCCCTCGCGCGAGCGGAAGTCGCCACCCTTGATAGTGTCGTAGAAGAGCCTGTAAACGCTGTCGCCATCGTTCCGGTAATTCTTGGCGGCGTTGATTCCGCCCTGGGCAGCGATGCTGTGCGCGCGGCGGGGTGAGTCTTGGAAGCAGAAACACTTTACGTTGTAGCCGAGCTCGCCCATCGTTGCGGCAGCGGCGCCGCCGGCGAGCCCCGAGCCGACCACCACGACTGTGTATTTCCGCTTATTGGCGGGACTCACCAGCTTCATCTCGAAACGGTGCTTGTCCCATTTCTGAGCGAGAGGTCCGCTCGGGATTCTGGCATCGAGTCGCAGGCTCATCGCACGATTCCGGAAAAGACTGCCACCGGCACCGCGGTGAAGGCCGCCCACACGAATACGGCGATCACCAGCGAGACTCGTCTGTGCAGCGGCTGCGGCGATGCCGGGCTGACCCCTATGCTCCTCACCGAGCTCCACGCGCCGTGCAGGATGTGCAGACCGAGAGCGATCATAGCGGCGACATAAGACAGGGCGACCCACCAGATCCTGAAGCTCGTGACGACGTTGGCGTAGACGTCCTCCGTGCTGAACACACCCGCTGGTCTGATGTTACCGGTGGTGAAATGGAGGATATGCAAAACGAGGAAGATCAGTATCAGCGTTCCGCCCCAACGCATCGTCCTGGATGAGATCGTCGCGACCTGGGCTTCTCGCTTGGTGTTTCCGATCGGCCGCGCAGCGCGGCTCTGGCGCGTCAGCTGAACAGCTGCGATCACGTGAAGTATCAGGGCGATAAAGAGCACCGCGCGCATCGCCCACAGCAGCTCACCCGTGCCCTTCAGAAAATGCGAGTACGAGTTGATCGCCGCCGACCCGCGGAAAACCAGAAGATTGCCGAGCGAATGAAGGATGACAAAACCGATCCAGATGAGACCGGTGAGGCCCATGACCGCCTTCTTTCCGACCATGGAGCCATAGAACGTGCGCAGCCTGCCCATCAACGAGTCACAGCTTTACCGCGGCCATTGGCTCGCGGACTGCGTCCGCGCTCTTCGCCAGGGCGTCGCGCTCTCCTCGAGTGAGCTCCACTTCGATGATCGACTCCAGACCTCGCCTGCCGAGCTTGCACGGAACGCCGAGGAAAAGTCCGGACATTCCGTACTCTCCCTCGAGCCACGCAGCGCACGGGAGTATTCGCTTCTGGTCGAGGACGATCGCTTCACACATCTGGACCGCGGCCGACGAGGGAGCGTAGTACGCGGACCCGGTCTTCAGATGCTTGACGATCTCCGCGCCGCCGGTCCGGGTCCGGTCGACGATCGCATCTATCTGTGCCTGCGGCATGAGCTGCGTGATCGGGATTCCGCTCACAGAGGTGTACGAGATGAGAGGCACCATTGTGTCGCCGTGTCCTCCGAGCACCATCGCCTGGATGTCGCGAACGGAAACGTCGAGCGCTTCAGCGATGAACGCGCGGTACCGCGCAGTATCGAGGACTCCCGCCATACCGATCACGCGCTCACGTGGGAAGCCGGTGACTTTCATCGCGACATATGACATCACGTCGAGCGGATTCGAGACGACGATCAGGATTGCGCCGGGAGACGTGGTCTTGATCTGCTGCGAGACCTGTTTAACGATCCCTGCATTGGTATTCAGAAGATCGTCGCGCGACATCCCGGGCTTGCGCGCAATGCCAGCGGTGATGACGACGATGTCGGAATCGCGGGTCTCGTCGTAGCCGTTGGTGCCGACAACGCGGGAGTCGAAACCTTCAATCGGAGCGGATTGCCATTGGTCGAGAGCCTTGCCCTGGGGAATCCCTTCCATGACGTCGACCATCACGACGGTGCGGGCGAGCCCCTTTTCGGCGAGACGCTGCGCGGTAGTAGCACCGACGTTTCCAGCGCCGACCACCGTAATCTTGTTGACCATTTCGCTTTCTGGTTGTGGAGAGAGGTTGTGCGCGAAAGTTATCGGGACCACGCACCGCGAGCAATCCAACCAGAGATGAACATCGAAGACGAAATCACGGGACGATTAGAAGCCGCTCGGGCTGACTGCTCGGAGAACCTTTCAGCCGCCCACTTGAGAGAGAGCGCGAAGGCCACCGATGCTCATCTGCAGAAGATGATGTTCCTTGGGCTTCGTCGACAACGCACTCCGAAAGAATGGCTCGAGTGGCAGCCCGGATCGAAGCGGCGTCCGCAGATCGATCTCATCGTCGCCGAAAAGACAGGTGCGGAGCCGTCCGTCGGCGGTAAGGCGCACGCGGTTGCAGCTCCCGCAGTACGTGTGGGACATGGGCGTAATGACGCCGATTGTCCCGCGCGCACCGGCGAGCTGGTAGTAGCGTGCCGGACCATTGCCTCTTTCGGGACCGGCAACAGCCTCGAGCTCGCCAATGGTCTTCAAGGCAGCGAGAATCTCGTCGGTCGGCATCACGTGATCCCATGTCAGCTCCCGCATCTCTCCAACCGGCATCAGCTCTATGAATCTCACGTGCCACGGGTGGTCGAACGTCAGACGCGCGAAGTCGGTGACTTCATCGTCGTTGATGCCGCGCATCACGACGACGTTGAGCTTTATCGGTGAAAGCCCAACGGCCTCGGCGGCCACGGCTGCGGCGATTGGATCGAAGTCAGTGTTCCTCCTCGAGATCGCCTTGATCCGACCGGGTCGCAGCGAATCGGCGCTCATGTTGACGCGATCGAGACCTGCAAGCCTGAGCACTCGCGAAAGCTCCGGCAGTCTCACTCCATTCGTTGAAAGAGAAATGTCCTCGATCTCAGGAATTTCCTTGAGCATGCGGACCAGGCGCTCGAGATCGGGACGCAAAGTCGGCTCGCCGCCGGTGATGCGGAGACGCCTCAATCCTAGCGGCGCGAGCTCCTCGACTACGCGCGCGATCTCCTCGTACGAAAGGATATCAGCCTTCGGAAGCCACTCGAGCCCCGCCAATGGCATGCAATAGAGACAGCGGAAATTGCAGCGGTCCGTCACCGAGATGCGGAGATACTCGATGCTCCGGCCGAAGCTGTCGCGCAGCGTGACGCTCATGCGCTCGAGCCCTGCGCGACGCGAGTAGGATCTACCCACTCGCGCGTTCCGTCGGAGTAATGCTCTTTCTTCCAGATCGGCACTCGCTTCTTGATCTCCTCGATCACGTACCGAGTGCAGTCGAGCGCGGGTGTTCGATGTGGGTGTGCCGCCGCAATTGCAACGCTCGTGTCGCCGAGGCCGAGCAATCCGATCCGATGCTCGACAACAACAGCCGAGACGCCGAAGCGCGCTTCCGCCTCGTCGAGAATCCGCTCGAGCTCTGCGGTCGCCATCGTTTTGTACGCTGAGTATTCGATCGCGCTTACGGGCCGCCCCTCATTTACTTCGCGCACTGTGCCGACAAAGACCGAGATTGCGCCGAATTGCGGAGAGCTGACCTCGTTGATGAGCGAGCCGGCGTCTATTTCGGCAGTGACGATCGAAGCGCGGCTCATC
>DATCPG010000266.1:0-10573 GCA_036570225.1 Gemmatimonadaceae bacterium
GGGTAGGTTTCGCGTCCCACAACGGCCGGTACGCTGGCCTTCACACCTTCCTCCTATTCAGGCAACCAGATGGGGGGCGGATCATGACCAAAAGGAGGATTGCCTAGTGCCTCGCACCTACGAGGCGGTTTACATCTTCGACTCGACTCTCGAAGACGCCGCCATCAACGAAAAGATCGGCCGATTCCACGGCATGCTCGGCGCCAGTGAGCAGCCGGAAGTCGCGCATTGGGGACGGCGCCAGCTCGCCTACTCGATCGGTCCCCGCGAAAACGGCTACTACGTCGTTTCGAAGTTCACGACCGAGCCCACAACCCTGCCCGAGTACGAGCGCGCGCTCAGGCTCGACGACGGCGTCATCCGCTACCTCATCACGCTGCACGAGCACGAAGTCGGCGCCCCGCCTCAGTCCGAGGAAGATCTGGCTGCTGCGACGCGCCGTGACGACGATGACGACGACGAGGATTAATCAATGAGACGACCACAAAAGAGCTGCCCGTTCTGCGAGAGCCGCGTTCGCTGGATCGACTACAAGGACGACCGCACCCTTGGGCGCTTCATCACCGACCAGGGGAAGATTCTTCCGTCGAGATTGAGCGGATCGTGCGCGCGACACCAGCGCCAGCTGTCCACCGCAATCAAGAGAGCGAGATTTCTGGCCCTCATCCCGTACATCCGCGGTCACCAGGCCTAGATCGACGTGGCCACCACGACACCAGCCAGGAAGCAATCGTGGTGGCCGCTCTTCTGGGGGCTGGCTGCTCTCCTGCTTCTTCCGATCGGCCCGCCACTGAACGAGGTGTTCCCGATCGACCAAACTCTCGTTCTCCTGGTTCCGGCCGTTGCCGCCTGTGCAATCGTAGGCTGGAAGCTTGGCGGACGCGCGGCTCTCGCGATTGTCTGGCTGGTATTTGCGGGGTGGATTCTGCTCCAGCCGGCAGGCTCTCCCGGAACTCCATACGACCAGATGGCGCGCGGATGGGCGATCCTGCTCGCGGCGAGCTTCGGTCTCGTCAGTCTGTGGAACGCAGCCTTTCCCTTCTTCGTCCGAGCCCTTGCAGCGGTGGGGATTGCTACCGGCGTCGGCTTCATGATCGCGCTTTCATCGCCAAGTGGAATAGCGAGGTTCCAGCACGCAGCCGAGTCCGAGTTGACCAAGCGGGCGACGGCCTCGATCGAGAGGATTGAAGCGGGCCGTGATACTCCACAGTGGCGCGACCTGGCGGCCAGCGCTCCGTGGCTGGATGCCATGCAGGACCAGAATGAGTCGGTAATTCGGGCGCTTCCCGAGCACGCCGCCGCACTCCTCCCCGCGCTTCTGGCGCTCGAATCACTCGCGGCGCTTGCGGTGGGCTGGGCACTGTACCAGCGGCTGTCGCCTGGCAGAATCGGTCCGCCACTCGGCCCTCTAACGGAGTTCCGCTTCAACGACCAGCTCGTTTGGGGTGTCGCGGTTGGAGCGACGCTCTGCCTCCTTCCGACGTTTGCCGATGGCAGGAACGCGGGATTCAACCTCCTGGCGTTCTTCGGCACGCTCTACCTGTTGCGGGGTCTGGGGGTTCTCGCCTGGATCACCAAAGGCCGCTACCTGATCCTCGGCATCCTCAGCCTCATTCCTCCTTTCGGGGTGATGCTCGGCGTTTTGGCCCTCGCACTTGGGCTGGGAGATACCTGGCTCGATCTCCGTCGGCGCGCGAAGGCGAGCTGACCGTACGATTCACTCCGGGTTTGTGCTAGAATTACCCGGTTCTCAACGATCACTGAAGGAATTTCCCCAATGGAAGTCATACTCAGACAGGCAGTAGAAAAGCTCGGCCACCCGGGCGACATCGTAAAGGTTTCCGCGGGCTTTGCCCGGAACTATCTTCTGCCGCGCGGCTTCGCGTACGAAGCGACCGCGGGCAATCGGAAGCGCATCGAGCAGGAGCGGCAGCGTCTGGAGCAGGCGGAGGAACAGCGCCGCGGCTCGGCATCGGAGCTGGCGACCAAGCTCGAGCAGGTCTCGCTCACTTTCTCTGCCCGGGTCGGCGAGGAAGGCAAGCTCTTCGGCTCCGTGACCTCCTCCGACATCGCCCACCAGCTGGAAGCGCAGGGCTTCCACGTCGAGAAGAGACAGATCGAGCTGCACGAGCCAATCCGCGCGCTCGGGGTTTATCGCGTGCAGATCCGGCTCCACGCCGACGTTCATCCAGAGATCAAAGTCTGGGTCATCAAACAATAGGGCTGGTTACGGGGCATTTAACAGGTCTGGTTACGAGGGCATTTACGGTCGATTCAAGTTTTGAGTGGACAGTCGTTAGTCGGGAGTTGTCAGTGGTCATCAGTAAACCAAACTGACTGGAAACCACTGAAATACTTACGACTCGGCACTGTCCACTCAACACTTGGATCCCCTCTTCCTAACCCCGAACTCTCCGACCCGAGTTTGGCGTGCGAAATGCGATTTGCTCCCTGACGGAACTTTCGCGCAGCAGATAAGCTACATACAGAGATTCGGCGCGAACGCGCCGGTCATGGACCTTCACTGAACCGCATGGCGACATCCCTCTCTTCTATATCCGCCCGCGAAGGTGCGCAGCGAGTGCAGCGCGCCGCCCAGCTTTGCCTGGACATGAAAGCCAACGACGTCGTAGTGCTGAACCTGGCAGGCGTCACGGACATGACGGACTACTTCGTCATAGCGAGCGGGACCTCGGACACCCACGTGAGATCGATCGGCGAGCACGTGATATCCGAGATGAAAAAAGCAGGGCTGAGCGTGCATCACACTGAAGGATTGCAACAGGGCCGCTGGGTGCTGCTCGATTTCTTCGATTTCGTAGTCCACATATTCCACCCGACGCTTCGCTCGTTCTACCAGATCGAAAGACTCTGGAGCGATGCCGAAGTAGTCGCGCTGGAGTCACCGGAGTAACACAGATGAAAGCGGCAAGGATTCTCGCCATTGCGGCTGTCCTCGTGTGCGCGACTCGCCTCGACGCACAACAGTATTTCGGACTGAACCAGGTTCAGTACAAGCACTTCAACTGGCGCGTGCTCGAGACCGAGCACTTTCTCATTCACTACTATCCTGAAGAGAAAGCGGGCGCCATGGACGCGGCCCGGATGGCGGAGCGGTCATACGCGCGGCTGTCACGAGTCCTCGACCACCAGTTCCGTGAAAAGAAGCCGATCATTCTCTTCTCCAATCGCGCCGACTTCGGTCAGAACAACGTCGGCGGAGACCCGGGAGAAGGCACTGGCGGCTTCACGGAGCCGTCGCGTCACCGTCTGATTCTTCCGCTCACGGGCGATCTTGGCAGCTTCGAGCACGTTCTCACGCACGAAATGGTGCACGAGTTCCAGTTCGACATCTTCGCGCGCGGCAAGGCCGGCGCGAATCTGCAGACACTTGCCCAGATCGATCCCCCGCTCTGGTTCATGGAAGGTCAGGCGGAATATCTCTCGATCGGCCCCGGTCACGTGCTCACCGCATCGTGGCTCCGCGACGCGGCGGTGAACGGAAACATCCCGACGATCGAACAGATGACCGAGCGTCCCGATAAATACTTCCCGTACCGTTACGGCGAAGCGCTCTGGGAGTACGTCGGCGAGCGGTGGGGCGATGCGGCGATTGGCGAGATCCTTCAGAACACGCCCACCCTCGGTGTTGCGCGTGCGGTCCAGCGGCAGCTCGGGCTTACACTCCACGAGCTGAGCGATGACTGGCGCGAAGCAATAAACGCCAAGTATCTCCCGCAGGCGGCGATGCTGGATAGGCCGCGCGCGTTCTCCCAGCCACTCCTCACCGAGAAAAAGAGCGGAGGCCAGATCTTCCTCGCGCCTGCTCTCTCAAAGGACGGCAATCGCATCGCGTTTCTTTCCAATGGAAACGAGAAGCGCGGCGAGCTGTTCATCGATCTATGGCTCGCTGACGCACGCACCGGCAAGCGAATCAAGCGTCTGGTCGAAAGCACGACCAATCCGAATTTCGAGGAGCTGCGGCTGCTTTATTCGCAGAGCTCCTTCTCGAGCGACGGACGCCTGCTGGCTTTTACCGGGTACCGCGAGGGCAAGGACGTCCTCTATGTGATGGACGTAGCCACCGCGTCTGTGAAAAACCGCATCGACCTGCCGGACATCGACGCGATCTGGAGTCCAACGTGGTCGCCGGACGACAAGCACATCGCGTTCAGCGGCACGCACGGCGGTATGACAGATCTGTACATCATGGATACGGACGGCAAGAATGTTCGCCAGCTGACCAACGATGAGTACGGGGACCTGCAGCCCGCGTGGTCGCCCGATGGGACCAAGATTGCCTTCGCAACGGATCGGAGCCCGGAGACCAACCTGTCCGTGCTCAAGTTCTCCAAGTGGCGCATCGCTGTGATGGATCTCCAGTCGGGCGCAATCGAAGTCCTTCCGAATCAGGGCGGACTCAACCTGAACCCCGCGTGGTCGCCGGATGGGCGTCAGCTTGCGTTCGTGTCCGATCGCACGGGAATTCCAAACATTTTCCTGTACGACTTCACAGACCACCAGCACTATCAGCTGACGAATGTGCTCGGTGGAGTGTCGGCGATAACGGAGTACAGCCCCGCGATAAGCTGGGCACACGGCGCCGACAGAATCGCTTATACGAACTTCGAGAAGGGCGACTACACCGTCTGGACAATCGACAATCCGCGGGCGCTCAAGAAGACGGCGTTCAATCCGAACACGCCCAACCTCGTGGCGAGCATCCTTCCCGTCGACACGACGCCCGTTGTCAAAACGGCCGACTCGCTGACGCTCAGGCCACGCGCTGGCGAGCCGACCTCGACGTACCGCAGCGCGGCGGGCGCGCGTCAATCGTCGGTTCTCCCGGTCGTAGAATCCACTCTCGACCTGCCGGCGAGCGTGGCATCGCTCATGTCCGATCCGCTGTTCGGCCTTCCGGACACGGCGCGGTTCAAGGAGCGCCCGTATCACGCGTCATTCCATCCGGACTACATAGCCGATCCGGGAATCGGCTACACACCCAACTATGGGACGTTCTCCGGTGGCACAGCGTTCGTCTTCAGCGACCTGCTGGGCAACCACCAGCTCGCGGTGTCCGGCAACGTTTACGGCAGGTTGAGCGACGCCAGCGTCTTCGTCGGCTACGCCAATCTCAGTCACAGACTTCAGTACACCACCGGATTATCGCAGGACCCGGTGTACGTTCCGCTCGGGTACGGCGCGACGCAAGATCCCAACACCGGGAACACCACCTACGAGAGCCAGTACCTTCGCTACGTCGTCCGCAACCTCTTCCTGATCGGACAATACCCCTTCAGCCGCTTCACGCGGATCGAAACGGGCGCGCAATTCAACAGCATCTCCGAGAGCATCATCAGCGTATTTCAGGAGTGCGCGAACGGAAGCTATTGCTCCGACATACAATTCAAGAACGACACGACCCTCGCCACGATCAATTACGTGACTCCGACGGCGGCGTTCGTTTCCGACAACACTCTTTTCGGCAACACCGGCCCGGTCATGGGTCACCGGATGCGCTTCCAGATATCACAGAGCCTCGGGAGGCTGAATTTCACGGACTATCTGGCAGACTACCGGCGCTACGACCCGATCATCTTCAACACGCTTACCTTCGCGACGAGGTTCCTCGGCTCCGTGGCTGTGGGTCGCGACGAAACATTCTTCCCGAAGTACATCGGACGTCCCGACTTCGTTCGCGGCTACGACCGCGCGAACTTCAATTACTTCGATTGCACTTCCGTCATTGGCGGGCAGTCGACGTGCAACAACCAGCAGCTCGCCGGCAGCCGCGTTGCGGTGTTCAACGAGGAGCTGCGCTTTCCGATCATTCGTCGATTCGACGTCGGTAGCAACTTCGGATTGCCGCCGGTGGACGGGCTCATCTTCTATGACGCTGGCCTGGCGTGGTCAAAGGGAATCCAGCCGCACCTGGGGAACGCTCCAGAGGGATTCGATCCAAACAAGGATCGCTACCCTCTCGCGAGCTGGGGCGCAGGCTTGCGCGTGAATCTTTTCAACCTGGCAATTCTTCGCTGGGACTACGCGCGGCCACTGGTCGGAGGACGTAAGCCGAATTGGACGTTCTCATTGGGAGCGAGCTACTAACCGTTGCGCCGGCTCCTACTGCTGGCGCTGCTTTGTGCAGCGTGCACCAACGACAAGGCAGCGCCTGACAGCACCACTTCGTCAGTTGTAGAGAGTCACGGCCCCGAACCACTCCTCCTCCGAATTCCACGAGGAGGAGGAACGGGGCGCGTCTATCGGTATCCGAAGCTCGATTCGACCGTGTGGACGATCGATGAGGTACCGGCAATAGACAGAGTGCTCGCCTTCGACGCCGATGCCGGCAGTATCGCGGTCGTCGACTCGAAGGGATATCCCGGTCGCGTGGACCTGCGGGAGACCGATGTCCTCAAGGCGGCCCGCACCAAGCTCACTTCCCTTTCGTCTGCGAATGGAAGCGACATCTACGGGATCAACCCCAAGGGCGAGATCGTCAGGCTGAACCCGAGCGGTGGCGACTGGAAATTCAAGCCGCCGGTTCCCGCTCGCACCGTCTTCGCGCAGCCAAACGGTGAGCTGATCGTGACGGGGAACAAAGGCGCGCAGACTCTGCTCTGGAAAGTACGCCCGCCCGACGACATCGTGCAGGATAGCGCCGTGCTTCCGCTTTCTGGACGGGGCGTTCGCACGCAGGTCGGGGACAGAGTCTATTTCACGGTCGACAGCGGTCTGGTCGGCATCAAGGTCAAGGACCTCTCGCCTGTCGGCGCGATCAGGCTTGCCAACCGCGTCTCCGCTCTTGCTCCGACACCAAGTGGAGACAGGCTGTACGTGGCGATGGTTGCCGACAGTGGCCTCTCCGTGGTGGATCGCTACACCGAGAGCGCCAGGACGAGCATACAACTGCCGCAACCGCCGAGCGAGTTGAGAATGGACGCGCTGGGACGCTACCTACTCGCGCGCATTCCGGGGACGGATTCTGCGTGGGTGATCGCCATCGGCGACAACCGGCTGGTTGGCGCCGTTCCGACGCGTTGGGAGACGGACCTCCCCGCAGTCACGCCCGATGGAATGATTGCTCTGCTCGGTGGAAAAGACGTCTCATTCGTGGATGCGGAGAAGCTCGCCGTAAAATCGACGGTCGCCGGCGGCGCGAAAGATTTCTGGTACTTTTTCGCGTGGGATGGATTCCGCCCGCGGCCACAGGGCCTCGACCAGCCGGTCACATTCCCGAGCGACAGCTTGCAGCGTGACTCACTTTCCGCCAGCTCCACTGCGTCCGGCACTGGCGCATCTCTGCCTGCGCCCGTCATCAAGGATTCCAGTCGCACCCCGCCCGCTCCCGTCACTCCTACGTCGGGGTTCACCGTTTCGTTCGCGGCCCTTCTCAGCGAAGAAAAAGCGCGGGAGATCGCGAGCCTCATCAAAGTCAACGGAAATCCCGCGCACGTCGTGTCGACTACGACCGCCGGATCACCGATATTCCGCGTAGTCATGGGACCGTACCCGACGCGCGACGAAGCCGACAAGGTCGGACGCGCGGCGAGGCACGAATACTGGATCTACGAGGGCTCCCCTTGAGTCAGAAGGTTTCCGGAGGTCGGCCCGTAGCGTGGGAAGACGCCGGAAGGCAGGTCGCGCCAGTCCTTGGCAGCTATTCAGCAATCGTCGTCATCTCCAGTGATCCCCTCGCCGCGGCCTACGTCGCCCTGGGAATCGCGCGCACCGAAGCCGGGCACCGCCGCTCAGTCGTCGGCGATCTAGTCGGTGATCTTCCTCCGCTGAGATCTCTGGTGCGACAGGAAGAAGCACCCGGCATAACCGACAGCTTTCTTTACGGAGTCTCGCTCAACAAGATCGGCTACGACGTGGAGGCAGCCCCGAATCTCTACATAATGCCGAGCGGAACCGATCCGTTGATCGATGCCGAGATCATGCAGAGTCAGAGGTGGACGAAACTCGCTTCCGGGTTTGCGGAAGCGGGAGCGTTCCTGGCACTTGTCGCGAGCAGTGCGGCGCCCGGACTCGCTGACCTCGCGGACCAGCTCGATGGAGTAGTCCTCGTCAAGGATGCCGAGCTCCCCAACGCACCGGACGCATTGATACTGGCGCGGGTGGCCGGCCCGACGCCCACCCTCAAGATTCCACTTCACCGAATCAGCGCCGGCGCAGCGCGCTGGCCGCGTCACAAATGGCTTTACCCCACACTCGGCGCGCTCACTCTGTTGGTCCTGGGTGGTCTGGGATTGGCACTCGTGCTCGGCCGCGCCGGGCGTTCAAATCAACCCCGCAACACAGTGGCTTCAGCGAAGCCTGTCCCTCGACCGCTTCCGCCGCCGCCCAGAGTTCCGCGAGAAACTCTTTACATCGCTCCTCCCGCAAACGCAATCGATTCGCTATCGGCTGCCGCGTTCTCCGTCGAATTACTAGTCGCAAACACCGCCGAAGGTGCTAACTTGTTCGTGCGGAAAAATGGCGCGGCGCTTCCAGCCGCCGCCGTGTCGCCGGTTCCCATTGGTCCGGAGCAAGCCACATGGTACAGAGTGACGGCTGGGGCTTACACGAGGAGAGATCAGGCTGACTCGCTTCTACGCTCGATGCGGGAGTCGAGGCTCCTCGCCGACGACTCAGTCGATCACGTCATGCAGACACCGCTGGCGCTGCTCGTCGACAGCGTGCCGAGCCAGGGTGGGATCGAAGATGCCATTCGCGCCGCAGTCCAGAAGTACGCAGCCCGAGGCTTGCCCGTGTACACGCTGATGCAGGACGATGGAAGCGCGCGGATCTACGCGGGCGCGTTCAAGACGGCCAGTCAGTCGGCCGAGCTGATCAAATCCTTACGTGCGGCGGGCCTCAAGCCCGTTCTCGTCTATCGAACCGGGAGTACGCCTTAGTGCGTTTAACGAAGCTCGAGATCCACGGATTCAAGTCGTTCGCCGATCGCATCGAGATGGTTTTCGAGCCCGGTGTGACCGCTATCGTGGGTCCCAACGGCTGCGGAAAATCCAACGTCTCAGACGCGGTGCGCTGGGTACTGGGCGAGCAGCGCGCGAAAACCCTTCGCGGTGCGAAGATGGAAGAGGTGATCTTCCAGGGATCCTCCGCGCGGCGCGCGGTGAATGTCGCTGAAGTCTCGCTGCACTTCGAGAATGACGACGGGTCGCTCGACATTCCGTACCGCGAGGTGGTCATAACGCGCAGACTGAGTCGCTCTGGCGAAAGCGATTATTTCCTCAACAGCTCACCGTGCCGGCTGCGCGACATCCACGACATGGTTCGGGGGACCGGGCTCGGGGCCGATTCCGGCGTCGTCATCGAAGCGAAGATGGTTGACGCGCTGCTGTCGGACAGGCCCGACGACCGGCGCGAGCTGTTCGAAGAAGCCGCCGGCGTGGGCCTCTACCGCGATCGCAAGCGCAGCGCGGAGCGACGCCTGGGAGAAACAGCGACCGACCTGGCCCGCATCGACGACCTCATCTCGGAAGTACAGAGCCAGGTTCGCTCACTGGCCCGCCAGAGAAAGCGCGCCGAGCGTCACGGTGAGCTGATGGCTCGCCGGTTTACGCTCGAAGTAGCGCATGCCTCCCGCGAGATGGACGCGTGGCGCGGCGATCTCCTTCGATTGGAGGAGCGGGTGACGCGCCTTCGGACTGAAGTGCCCGCGGAGGAAGAGCGCCTTCGCGCCGCCGAAACTGCACGCGATGCCGCTCTCGCCGCTCGCACGACCGCGGAGGCCCGGCGCACCGAGCTGGGCCGACTCGTCACCGACCAGCGCGAGAGCACCCAACAGCTGCGCGGAGAGATTGCGGTAGCCGCGGAAAGGCTGCGCAACTCGACGTCGCGTCGCGAGCGCGCCGAGGAAGAGCGACGCGAGGGCGATGCGGTCGCCGGACGGGTGAGCACGGAGCTCGAGCGCGCGTCGACCGAGCTGGCGGAGCTCGAAGCCGCGCTCGCCACCGCGGACGAAGCCCTGAGCTCTCACGCGCGTCACGAGGAGGAAGTTCGCGCTGCTCTCAGCGTTGCGCGCGCCAACGTGGAACAGGGAGAGCGGACATTGCGCGAGCTGCGCGAGGAGCTCCATCGCGCCGATCTCGACCGCCAGAGCAGTGAGCGGGAGAGGTCCGAGATTGCTGGACGAAGATCGACGCTCGAGGCAGAGCAGGCGCACCTCCTCGATGCAGCGGAGGCGTCGCGTCGCGATCTCGCGGCGGCGGAAGACGCGGCTGCAATTGCGGCAACGCGTGTCGCCGAGACCAGCATGGCTGCCGACGACGCGCGGGGGTTTGCTCAGCAGGCCCGCGAGCGCGAGAACGCCGGGAGAACTGATCTCCTTCGCGCCGACGAGCTGCACACTGCGTCGGTCGCCAAGCTGAACGCCTTGGAGGCGCTCGAGAGGGAGCGCGTTGGACTCGCTCCCGCGGCCGCGCGTCTACTCAAGGAGCGTGGCATTTTCGGCGAAGGCGCCGTGCTGGGTCCTCTTAGTGACTTTATCAGCGCCGATGTGAATTCGTCCGCGCTGGTCGAGAGCTTTCTCGGCGCCACTGTGAACGCGGTGCTGGTGCGCGAC
>DATCPG010000267.1:0-2492 GCA_036570225.1 Gemmatimonadaceae bacterium
GGTCCCGCGAGACCTGCCACACCAGCCAGCGCGCCATCGCGTTGACGATGAGAGTGATGACGAACAGTATCGCCGCAACCGCCAACAGCGCGGACTGGTGCAGATCGCTGGTCGCCTCGCTGAACTGGTTTGCGATCAGCGAAGCCATTGTGTATCCCGGAGCAAACAGTGACGCCGATATTTCCGCGCGATTCCCGATCACCATCGTCACGGCCATCGTTTCGCCGAGGGCGCGACCGAGGCCGAGCATTATTCCGCCGATGATGCCGGACTTGGCGTACGGAATCACCGCATCACGAATCATCTCCCAGCGCGTCGCGCCCAGCGCCAGCGCTGCCTCACGCTGTGATCTTGGCACCGCCATCAGGACCTCACGCGACACCGCGGAGATATAGGGCAGCGCCATGATCGCCAGGATTACTCCCGCGGCGAGCATGCTGAGCCCGTACGCCGGCCCGGTGAAGAACGGCGTTGATCCGAGATGAAGCCTGTCCCGCAGGAAGGGCATCACGTGCTCGCGCAGCATCGGCACCAGCACGAAGATTCCCCACAGACCGTAGACAACGCTCGGCACGGCGGCGAGAAGATCCACCAGGAAGCCGACGGGCTGACGCAGCCACACCGGAGAAAACTCGGAGAGGAAAACGGCTACGCCAATCGCGAGCGGTGTTGCGATGATGAGCGCGAGCGCAGAGGAAACGAGCGTCCCGAAGATCGCAGGCGCGGCGCCGAACTTTCCGGCTTGTACATCCCAGTCGCTCGACGTGACGATCGACAGACCGAGCTTCGAGAATGCTGGCCACGCGCCGACAAAAATGGCGATGGCGATGGCGATAACCAACGCTGGAATCACCAGGGCGCAGGCGGTCGTGAGTATCTCATAAATCCTGTCGCCGATCGCCGTCTCATGAACTCTGAGACGGCGTCTGTCCGCCGCTACCGCTTCCGCCGGGACTGCCGTCACTTGGAGGCGGCGAAATCTATTGTCGCAACTTTCGCCTTCACGCTGGCCGTCATTTCGGAAGGGAGTGGTGCGTAGTCGAGGGAAGCCGCTTCGGACTCGCCGTTGGTCAACGCCCAATTCAGGAAGTCGACGAGCTTCTTGCCCTTCACTGGGTCGCTCTGGTGCTGGTAGGCGATGATCCACGTAAACGAGGAGATCGGATACGCGTCCGCACCGGGCGCATTGACCACCGAAATTCGAAAATCCGTATTGGCGGGGAGAGTCTTGGCTACGCCGGCTGCCGCCGCCGTCACAGCCGGAACCGAGGCGGCGACGAACTTGCCAGCCTTGTTCTTCACCGCCGCGATTGGGAGCTTGTTCTGGTTGGCATAGGCGAGCTCGACGTAGCCGATCGCGCCGGGTGTTTGCTTCACCTGTCCAGCGACACCCTCATTACCCTTGGCGCCAAGTCCCACCGGCCAGTTCACTTCCTTTCCCTTGCCGATCGGCTTCCACGAGGGAACCGCAGTGGTCAGGTAATCGGTGAAGATGTAAGTGGTGCCGCTTCCGTCCGAGCGATGCACGACGAGGATGTCCGAGGTGGGAAGCGAGGCACCAGGATTGAGTGACGCAATGCGGGCGTCGTTCCATTTGGTGATTTTGCCGGCGAAGATGTCTGCAATCGCCTGAGGTGTCAGGTCGAGAGGGGCGCTGAGAGTCGGAATATTGTAGGTGATAACGACGGCGCCGAGGACCGTCGGGATGTGCACTATCGGTCCGAGCTTGGCCTTGGACATTTCGGAGTCGCTCATCGGACTGTCGGAGGCTCCAAAATCGACGGTGCCTTCAGATAGCTGGCGGATGCCGCCGCCGGAACCGATCGACTGGTAGTTGATCTTCACGCCAGTCGCCTTGGCGTAGAGGTCGAACCACTTCGAGTAGATGGGATAGGGGAACGTGGCACCAGCGCCGGTGAGGTCGACTGAGCCGCTCGATGGGCTGGTCGACGAGGCAGTGCTGGAGTTGTTGCCTTCCTTGGCGCACGCTACGACGAAGAGCATGAAGACAGCAAGCTTCAGAGCTTTCACAGTTTGCTCCTTTTTGTGGTTCGAACGGGACAATAGGGAAAATAGGAGCGCCCCCGGCGGGTCACGACAGACATCACGTAACGACATCGTCACAACCGCCGGAGGCGTCCGATACCCACGAAAGAGTCGTCTAGAAGTTTGCTACCATGTGCAGAAAGTAGGTCTTGGTAACGGCTGCAATCACGCCGTTGTGGGGAGTCTGCTCCTGGTAATCGAGCGACAGCGCTGCCTTCTTGTTCAGGTCCCACGTGGCTCCTGCAATCACCGTGTTTACGTAGCCCGGGGCTCCCGTGCTCGGCGTGTACCGGTCCCAGCGGCCGATCAACCCGAGCGGAAAGGAAGACTGCTCGCTCATCAACTGGAACGGCTTGATCGTAACGAAGCCGGAAATCAGGCGGCGTGTGCTATCGACTTCGGCGCGCGGCGACAGAACTGTGTTCAATCCAGTCTCGCTGCCGTCC
>DATCPG010000268.1:0-13021 GCA_036570225.1 Gemmatimonadaceae bacterium
GTACCCGGCGCTGTGCCCTGTGCGCCGAACCCGCTGCGCGTCGAGCTCGCGGCGCCGCCGTATCTCCGAGCACCTGTCGTATCACCCGCGGCTCCCGTTGGCGATCCTCCGCGTGCGGCACGCGCGGCTGCCTGCGCGGCCTTCAACGAGTCTGGACTAACCCCGAGAACCGGAGCGACCGTCGCCGCGTCCTTTGTGATTCGTATTGCATCACTCGGCACCGCGAGAACGTTGTCCTTCCGCAGGATGTCCATCACCACCTGGCCGTTCATACCGGGCATGAGCGCGCCGTCAGAGTTGTCGAGACTCACGAGGACCGGGAACATGGTGACGCTCGATTGCACGACCGCCTCCGGCTGGACCTGTTCCACAATACCAACGAATCTCCGATTAGGGAACGCGTCCACGGTCACGGTGGCAGTCTGGCCCGCCTTGACGTTGCCGATGTCCGTTTCGTTCACGAACGCGCGCATCCGGACCTTGCTGAGGTCGGCCATGTCGAGAATCGTCGTCCCGCCGCTCGCCGCGGTCGATGCTGACGTGATTACAGTTCCTACCGACACCGGCCGCAGAATTACAGTGCCGTTCGTCGGCGCGGTAATCGTAGCATCCTCCAACTGCAGCTTCGCGGTCGAGAGATTCGTCCGCGCTTTGACCACGGAAGCATCCGCGCTCGAGAAAGCGACCGTCGCCGCCTCCATCTCCGTCGACGTGATGATCTTCTGTTTGAACAGATCCGCGGACCGGTTGCGTTGCGACAGCGCGACCTCCCTCGATACCGTCGCCGAGGCAAGATCGGCCGCCGCCTGAGTGTACGCGTTCTGCACGGTGCGTGGATCGATCTGAACGAGCAGATCGCCGACCTTTACTTTCGACCCGACGTCGACGGGCATCTTGATGATCGTGCCCGACGCTTTCGACTTCACTTCGACGATGTCGATGGGCTCGACGGTCCCGTTCGCCTGCGCGCTCAGCACGATGCTGCGCCGCTCGACGGGCGCGGTCTCGATGACGAGCGCGGGATCCGTCGATTTCTTGCACGCCGCGAGCGCAACAATCAGCGCGATCGCGATAGTCCTCGACCTCTGAGCGCCATGCGCCCGCCGGCGGACGAACGTTTTGTCTTTCTCGGTCATTGTCTTGCTGGAAGTTTCGGGAGTGTTCACTTGAGGTCCTGCCCGATGAGCGCCTCGAGCTGCGCCCGTGCGATCCGGTAGTCATACCGCGCCTGAATGAGCGCCTGCTGTGCCGTCGCCAGCGCCGCCTGCGACGTGATGAGATCGAGGAGAACCGACGCGCCGATGTTGTAGCGTTGCTGCTGCACCCGGACATCTTCCTGCGCCGCCGCGACCGACGCGACCTGGATCGCCACCCGCTGGGATGCGCTGCGGAGGGCGCCAATGTTCTGCGTCAGCGTCTCCTGCGCGGCCAGCTGGGTGTCGCGTAGCGTCACCTCGGCGTTCGTTTGCGCGACCCTCGCGCGCACCACACCCTCCTCACGCTGGAAGTTGTTGAACACTGGATACGAGAGAGCGAAAGAGAGCCGTCCGTTGTACGAAAACGGATCGGGCCCCAGACCAAACCGGCTGTCAGTGCCGCTCCCCGTACGCGAGTAGCTCGCGCTCAGTGTCGGGAGATAAGGCGCTTTCGATGCCTTGGTTTGCTCCTCAGAGGATTCGAGATTCGCCACCGCCTGCAGCACCGCCGGTCCGCGTTTGGCGAGCGCTGCCAGCTCGGCGCTGTCCGGCAACGCCGCCATGTTCTCCTGGACAGACGCAGGATCGGCCGTCAGAGGCACCTCCGATCCAACGATGCGCGTAAGCGCGGCGTCCGCCGACTCCTTGTTGCTCTGCGCCGTTATCAGCGCGAGCTGCGCGTTGCCGATCTGAATCACACCGCGCAGAGAGTCCGATCTCGTAGCCGCGCCCGCCCGCACCTTGGCGGCCGAAACTCTGAATTGCTCGGCCGCCTGTGTCATCTGATACTCCGCTGCGTCCCGGCTCTCTATCGCCGCGAGCACTGCGTAGTACTGCTGCTTCACCTGAAGCGCGACGTTGTACTTCACCGCCACGCGATTCGCCTGGGCGGCAGCGATATCGTACTTGGCCGTGCGCAGGTTGTACAAGCGCTGTCCGCCATCGAACAGCGTCATGTTGAGATTCAGTCCCGTGCTGTTCACCGGTGCGGAGGCGATTGTCACCTGCTCGCCATTCGAGTTTACGCGAGTCTGGCCACCGCCGAATTGAATCGCCCGGCCGGCGTTCAGCGACACGCTCGGCATGATTGCTCCTACCGCCGAAACCTTCGCCGCCCGACTCGTTTTCTCCGTACCCTCGGCCTGAACCGCGGCAGGCGCGTTGTGTTCGGCCATCAGGACGGCCTCGTTGAGAGAGATCTTACGGGCGCTGTCCGGCGCGCGGGTGAGGCCCGGCTGAAGGCCGGGCTGGAGGACCTGCGCCCCGGCCGCGTTGATTACGCCAAACAGCAACGTCAGCGTGATGGCCGAGAGTAGTCTCAACGGCCGATCTTTGTTGGAAGACATTTGATTGCGAAAGCGGATCGATTTGACAAAAAGAAGGGTCGCGGACTGCGACCCTTCAATAACTACGCCCAACCATCCGGTAGTGCTGAGGGAGGCCCGGCTAGCGCACCGCCGTCGACAGCATCCTGCTCCGGAGGGACGCCAGACGGCGACGCACCGACCCGTCCATGACGGTGTCGCCGACCTTTACGATCACGCCACCCAGAATGGCCGGATTGACCGAGTAGTGTGGCACGACTCGCTTTCCGAACAGCCGCGATAATTGCCGCTTGAGTGCGTCCTTCTCCGGCTCCGCTGGGTCGCGGGCGACGGTGACGTTCGCGTGCACACGATCCTCCGACGAATCGATCAGCGCCCGGTATTCCTGCGCGATCTCGGGGATCACCATCTGGCGCCGCTTCATTATCACCGTTTCCAGAAAGCGGAGAAACAGAGGTGGAACCCGCTGGTCGAGTGCCGATTTCAGAATCGCGATCTTCCGCGAAGCCGCAAGCTTGGGCGATTCGAGGAACGTCTTGAGCGTCTGATCCTGCTGCATGGCTGACGCGACAGCCTCGATCAGCGTCCCCCATTCTTCTGTCTGCTCCTCTCGCTTCGCGAGGGTAAGCAGCGTTTCGGCGTAATTGCGGCCGATGGTGGCGTTGTTCATCCGCGCTTGGGCTCAGTAACGGGAATCGAAGCGAGGAAGCTCTCCACGATCTCCCGGTTGGACTCGTCGTCCAGGTTCTTCTCGATCACCTTGCTCGCTCCGGCGATGGCGAGCTCGATTGCTTCGCGCCGCAGCTCGGCGATCGCTTTCTCCTTCTCCATCTCGATCTCCCGCCGCGCGCGCTCGAGCATCGCCTGTTGCTGCTGGTGCGTCTCTTCGATCATGGTGGCGCGCACCTTTTCTCCAGCCTGACGCCCCTCGACGATGATCTTCTGCGCCTCGAGTCGGGCGCCCTCGATCTGCTTCTGTTGCTCCGCCAGCGCGCGAGCCGCTTCTTCGCGATCGCGCTTTGCTCCCTGGATTGCCTCCTCGAGAGCTTTCTCGCGTGCCTCGACCGCGGCAGTGATCTTCGGGAACACCAGCTTGCCGAGGATTGCAAACAGAATCACGAAGGTGATGAGCGTCCAGAACATGAGGCCGCCGACCGGCGTGAGCAGATCGCCCGAGGGTGCGGCTTCTTCCGGAACCGCGTTGGCGGCGTGCTGCAGGAGCGCGAAAAAGACTGTGGTCATTGAGTGAATACCCGTAAATCAGCGGCGGGCCACGGCGCGAAGTAGCACCGCGGTCCGCGCTGTGGTGCTAGAATTTTTTCTGAATCAGGAACGAGATGACGACTGCGAAGAGCGCGACACCTTCTACGAGCGCCGCAAAGATGATCGCGCCGGTCTGAATGCGCGCGGCCATCTCCGGTTGACGTGCCATTCCATCCATCGCCTGTCCCGCGAGGCGACCGATACCGATGCCCGCTCCGATTACGGCGAGTCCGGCGCCGATTCCGGCGCCAAGCATCGCCCACGCGCCGGTGTATTGCGCGGTGTAAGCGCCTGTGTTGGGTACCGCCTGCAGCAGCGCTAGGATCATTTGCCTTTCCTCTTTATTTCAACGTGATATGTCATGCTCGCGACGTGAGTCGCTGTCCGTCAGCGGGATCGTTCATCCCAACGGACTTCTCCAGCCCGCTCGGCCGGATACCTACGCGAAGTCGAGCACGCTCCGCGTCAGTGCGCACCCTCGCGAATCAGTCCAATGAATACGGTGGACAGAAGCGTGAAGATGAACGCCTGCAGAAATGCGACGAACAATTCGAGAAACGAGATGCCGATCGCCATGAGAATCGGCACCGGCACCAGGAACCAGCTTCCAAACGTGAAAATCAGGGATATGAGCGCGAGCAGCACGACGTGGCCCGCGGTCATGTTGGCGAACAGACGGATCGCCAGCGCAAACGGCTTGGTCAGCTTTCCAACAATCTCGATCGGCGTGAGGATCGGCGATATGAAAAGCTTCATGCCGAGCGACATGTCGTGCGGCCAGAACACTATGGTGTTGAAGTACGCCTTGCCCTGCGCCTTCATGCCCGCGATCTCGATCACGAAAAACGTCACGATCGCGAGCGTCGCCGTGACAGAGATGTTTCCGGTGGCGGTCGAGCCGTAGGGAACCAGGCCCAGCAGATTGGCGAACAGGATGAAAAAGAAAAGCGTCAGCAGATACGGCACGTAGCCGTTGCCGTGTGGGCCGACGTTGGGGATGATGACTTCGTTGCGCAGATACAGAACCAGCGCTTCCAGGCCGTTTCCAAATCCACTCGGCGCTTTGCCCTCGCGCGTTCTGCGATTGTGCGCGCGCAGAGCCAGCAGCGTGGTGACGATGCACAGCGTCGCGGCAATCCACAGCATGACCACGTGCCTGGTGGGCGAGATGTCCAGCGCGAAGCGGCCGACATGAATCGGATTCCAGCGCGGCAGCTCATACTCGCAGACGAACCCCGTCTTCAGGCAGGGATAGTCCAGCGTATGCGAGTCGCTGATGTGCGGTGTTATAAAGTCTACTTGATCAACGATCATATTCGAGCAGGAGTGGTTCGGCCATCATCGTCATGAAGAAAAAAGTCACCAGACTCACGAGCGCCGCATCGAGCGAGAGGAACATTATCCTCGCCAGCGGCGCGTACAGCACCAGCACCATCAGCCTTACCACTGCGCCAATCCCCCAGCGGATCAGCAGCTCGCCCGGCGCCTTTCCCGCGCGCGCGGGGCGAAGCAGAGAATACGATCCGAGCTGTACTGCGAAAGCCAGTCCAGCGCTGACGAGCATCGCTCTATGCTCGACGACCGTCGTGAAGTACGTCCTCAGAACCACGGTGGCGATGACGATGAGAGCGGCCGACACAGCTGCAAACAACCCGAGCGCTCTCGCTTCCTTCACCGCTTGCTATCCGTCGGACCAGACCCACTGCGCCCCGCTCTCTCCTCGTCGTCGCGCCTCTGCGCCGCGCTGATCTTGCGGTACATCAGGTAGAACGCGGCGCCCGCGCCGACAAAAACCCCGATGATCGTAAACCACCCGGAGGTTCCGAGCCTGTTATCGACCCATTGTCCAGCGAAGAGGAAGATGACAATCGCCGCGGCAAACTGGATCCCCACGCCGGCGAAATCGGCGCCCGACAACCCGCCCGAAGGCGTGGTTTTGCGCAGCCCCTTTTCGTCTTCCATTCTGCGAAGAAATTAACCGCTTGTGAAGATTTTCACAAGCGGAATTCGCCCCTGTTTCCGAACGTACACCGAAGATTTTTCCGAGTCGCAACTCCAACAATCACGCGAAGTTAGTCGGGTTACGCAGACGTTGACCGCTCGTCTTTGAATTGATATGTTGGGCATCTCGCAATCAATGGAGACAAGCCCTGCCCGCCCATACGACGACCCCCAGACTTGAGTAATGCAAAACCGGCTCATTCTCCCACTGTTGTGCGCAGCATCGGCAGTCGCGTTCGCCGCGGCTCCCTTCTCCCACGATGGAAAAGCGATCGCCTCCACCAGACGCGACGCCGTAGAAAAAACCGCTCCCATCGTATCGACATTCGACATTCTTCGCCCCAGGGACGACGCCGAGAAGCTCAGATTCTCGCTGCGCGTGACGAACAACACGTCGAAGATGCTCGAGCTGCGCTATCCCGACGGACAGACCCACGACTTCGTCGTGAAGGATTTCGCAGGCAAGGAAGTCTGGAAGTGGAGCCAAGGCCGCATGTTCACCTCAGCGATGCGCAGCGAGACCCTGAAGGGAAAGGGCGCGACGACGTTCGAGGAGAGCTGGAATCCGAAGGGCATGCACGGATCCTTCACCGCGGTCGCGATACTCAGAAGCAACAACTTCCCCATCGAGACTTCGGTACAGTTCGTACTGCCGTAGTCGTTCCTCACACTGCTGGAAACTGAAACGCGCTCCTTCGAGCGCGTTTTTGCGTTTCTGCCCGCTGACTTTTCTTATTCCCCGCGGCCCGCTACGTTAGAGCCAGCGGCATCAGGCAACGAGAGGAGTGTATGAACATTACCGGCGGACAGCTCGTGCTCGGCGATCGGGAAGTGGCGATCAATGGTCTCCAGATCATTCTCGACGAAGGCGCGAACGGTCAGAGTGAAGCGGGGCTCGCTGACTGGCGCGGGCACTTTCGACTCAACGCCGAGCAGCGCCGGCGCGTCGGCAACCTGGCCGGCGAAGCGAAGATAATTTTCGACGACCGCCGCAGTGGACCCGTCCTGATCGACCGCTACAACGCCATCTCGGGCGAAGCCTCCTTCACCGGAGCCGGCGAGCTCAAATAGAGCTCTAGGCATTTCTTCACCGGCGATCAGTTTGGCCTGGGCTTCGGTTTGTCCGCCAGTGTCACTGGATTACCGAACCGCCACTGGCTGTGCTCGCGCTCCTTCATCGGTACCCCCAGCATCGACTTGAACATCGGCATCAGCTCACGCTGGGACGGCGTGACGATCGATCCAGCGATCTCCGGCTGCGTCCAGAAAACCTTCCAATAGCTCTTCTCCGTCGCTTTCGCGCTGTCCAGCTGCGCTTTCCCGGCCCCGCCATCCCCTCGCGCCAGAAACTCGCCGAGCGGCACGTAGAGGTCGCGCACCTGCTTCGAGAAAATTGCGTCGGCACTGTCGAGTGACGCCACCTGCGCCTTGCTCAGAAAGAGTGAATCGCTCTGCTCGACCAGCATCTTGAAGATGTCCGACGTCTCGCTCAGGTAGAACGCGGTGAGCGAATCGGCGGATCTCCGCTGCCACCCACTCGGCCCTTTCACGGGCTCCACGGCGCGGCGCAGCTGCTGCAAGCCAAAATCTGTCGACAAGTCGAACGAGACGTCGATCACGATCCGGAATGGATTCCTGAGCAGCGTTCCGCTGGGACGCGTATCGGCGAAGCGCGGATTCACGTCGTAGGCGAACCTGTTGTTCGCCGCATCGAATCCGCGGGGGACGAGCAACACCGGATCGGGACTCGCCGGCGACCCCCAGCCGCGCAGCGAGCCTCCGTGCACGAGCTGATCGACCCCGGCCAGCACGTTCTCCAGGTAGACGTTGGGACGGACGCGATAGCCCCAGCGGCTGGGCGTCGGTGGGCGCCACTGGATATTGAGTGACTGCGTCCACGGTCCCCTGCACCCATTTCGCGGCGCCACGTGCCCGAGATTGGCGAGAAGACATCCGCGCGCAGTCGATGACCCGTTCGCCAGCAATGTGCGCAGCTGCGCCGCGAGATTCGCGTCGGTCGCGCGAGCAGGATCCGGGATGAACGCACGGTCTCCGCTCCGCCCGTCTCCGTTCACGTCCCCCTGCACCAGCGGCGTGAATGGCAGTCCCGATTGCGCGCGCCCGAACAGCGTCACGGTCCCCGTCTTCGACGTCGAGAATCCGCCGCTGACGACGAAGATGTGGTGCGCGTCGTTCGGGCCAGCAGCCCACTCGCGCACTCGTGGGTCTCCGAAGGCCGCGCCATCGAAGCCGCGATACTGCCGCTTGGTCGACTGCAGCGTGTAGGCAATCGATCCGTAGAAAGCAGCGCCACCCCGGAATTTGAACACGTCCGGCGACAGCCCGAGGTTGAGCTGTCCCCCGTACCCACGCAGATCGCTCACCCGCACGCCCACTCGGCCGTACTGGTCCGACTTCCTCGACTCCACCGCCGACACCGCACCGCTCGCCGGATCGATGGACGCCGCGGAGACATAGACGGGACGATTCGCTTCATCGCCGAGAGTGAGCCTGCTCGCGCCCGCGAAGTTCGCGTCGACTACTCCCGGCTGCGAGAGATCGTACGACAGCAGGGTGCCGACCTTGAACAGCCAGGTGTGAACGCTCGTGTTCCAGTCGAGCGAGGCGCGCCAGCTCCTCGGTACATCGTACGACGGATCTATCAGGCTCACCGACGGCGCCCGATCGGCCAGCACCCCGCTGCCATCCACGCATTGCGTCGGAATGGACCCCGGATCGGTTGTGAAGAGCGACCAGTCCGGAGTGGGCACGGCCGCGCCCACGCAGTTGAGCAGCGACGTGCCTCCGGCGAGACCGGTCGACGCCGACGCATCTGCCAGAATTCCGGGGCGCAACAAATCGCGGAACTCACCAATTCCGCCGCGGATCGTCCCGGACATGCTCCGGTAGTAGCGCCCGGTCTGGTTCTGCATCGTGCCCGACCCGTTGTCCTTATCCCGATTGTAGGTGTAGGTGAATCCCGCGCGTGGACTCAGGTGCAAACGCGACGGCGCGACTCCGGTGCGAACGCCCAGCGCTTGCTCCAGAGCAGCATTGGAAGCCGGCCTCGAGCCAAAGCCGTCCGCCTCGAGACGCGCCCCGTAGAGAAAGCTGAAATACCGCGTTGGCGCGAAGTTGTGGGCGAGCGCAGCAGCGGTGTTCCACACCTTTCCTTCGCGCCCCGGCTCCGACAGCGTGCGGGAGAAGCTACTGGCGCGCCCGGCGTTGAAGTCGTCGATCGAATTGAAGGAGAAGCTGCCGAGCCCGTTCGAGAATCCGTCCTGCCGCAGGCCGTCGACCCTGCCCCACAGCAGTCCCTTGAAGCGGTGGCGTTTTCCGCCGGCGTTCCAATCGGTCTGATTCCCTGCTTCCAGAGTCCACCTCGAGTCCCGCGTCGGCAGGAACGAGCCGCCCCCCAAAAGAAGTGAGGTGACATCGGTTCCGGCGGTGAGATTGTCCGACCGGACGAGGACGTTGGCGCCGGGAAGCGATTGATACGGAGAGACGTCGGTGCGCACGCCGCTGAGGGCGATGCGCGTCTCGTTCAGCGTGCGTCTGCCGGGCCCGACGTACGAGCCGAGCGTGAGCTGCGTACCCAGCGTTCGCACACGCTGTTCGCTCGCCGCGGATGGCGCGGACAGCGGCCCGAACCCGACGGCTCCATCTCGCGTAAACCCGGCGTAGGTGGTGAGCGCGCGGGTGCTGAGCGTATCGCGCGTGTCGTCGAGGCGCCCGAGCCAGGTGACGTTGTTGTGTTCCCGATTGGAGGGGACGCCCGACGCCGCGAGCGGAACCCCGAGCGGAGTCGCGACGGCTATGAGCCGGGCAACGGAGTCGGGCGCAACGCCCGCATTGAGCAGCGCCTGCGCGTCCGCGTTGAGCAGAGTGGACGGCTCGCTGAGAGAGCGTCCCAGGTCGAGCGCCACGTTGTACGTCATCGCGCCGCGAATGAGCTCGCCATCGGCACCAACGCTGCCGCGCACACCACCGCTCGGCGCGCCCAGTGATCGGCCAGTGGCGTCGGTGAATTGCAGGTAGCGCGGGTCGAGAGTCAGAAATGCGTTGCGACGCTGGTAGTTCCTGTCACCGGGGCCGAGCCGCACATCCACGTTCGCGCCGGAAAATCCTCCGCGGGTGGGATCGAAAGTGGCGCCCGTGACGCGGGTCTCGGTGCGTGCCGCGCGCGGGATCGCGCCCGCCGACAGGCCCATTCCGTTCAAGGTATTGAGATTGGATTCGGATCCGGAGCCGAGTATGGCGGGACCGCTGCCGGTCATGGTGATGTTGGACATGGTGCCGGCGATGGCGTTGAGATCCCCGGCGACGGTCGGCGGGATCTGCCCGTTGACTCCGTCCTTCCACTTTTCCGCGGCGCCGGTCTCCGGCGAGTAGGGGCTGACGTCATTCTCCGCGCGCTCCGGCTTCTGTCCGGTGATTTTGACCGCGTCGAGCGTCGCCACTGCCGCGCGTGGGAGCGTGAAGTTGGCGACGAGCTCGTGCTCGTCCGACTGCCGCTGCACGCGCCGGCGCGCCGGGGAAAAGCCGGGGGCACTCACGTAGACGAGATAATCGCCGGTGCCTTTGTCGAAGCGCACCCGGAAATTTCCGGCGCTGTCGGAGGTGGCCTGCTGGACCAGGCGATCGGGCCCGCGCGTCACCATGACCGTCGCCACTATCGCGTTCGAAGAGTCGTCCGTCACTCGGCCACGAATCACATCCGCGGTGGAGTCCTGCGCCGACAGTTGCCGCGCGGTCAGGGAGAGGAGCACGAAGCCGATCGCGATCGCGGCTCTGGGAAGGCGGAACGATCGAGCGAGGCGGCTGTGACTGGAAGCCATACCGTCCATACGAGTGGAGAAGATGGTGGTTTCGTCTGGACTTTGGACACCGGGCCGGCCAGGACCGTTGGTGTGCAACGAAAAAAGAGGGGAAGCGCCTGGAGACGCTCCCCCTCTTATCCAACCGCTTACCTTCACTCTATTGACGAATAGCGCCTGTCGCGGGCAACGGAATATGCGTCGGTACCGACGGATATAAGCCCGGGGCGCTGGCCTGGGCCAGCCAAACCCTTGGGGAGGCCCTACGAAGCCTTGGGACCTCGCGTGGGTCAGCCCGCCGGCGCTACCTGGTACTGCTCCAGCTTTCCGTCCGGCGTCTCGTAGGTCCACACCCTGAGCGTGCGATTCGGGAAGCTCACCCTGAACGAGCGGTAGACCATCCCGCCGCGCTCGGACTTCCGGGTCTGCACGAAGCCGGTGGGTGTGCCGAGCGAGCCGAGGCTCGACGCGAAATCCGCGAGCGCCTGTGGGCTGAAGTACGCGTTCGCGTTGGACGTGAACAGCGACCTGTCGACGGTGCCGTGCTGCAGTCCGTCGAAGATCGCGCGGGCCTGCGCCGTCCTGTTGGCCGACTGGGAATCTTCGGTGGCGAACAGAATCTGCGAGATCTGTCCGGCGATAGCGCCCGCCGCTGGCGCGGCGTCCTGGTTCGTCAGCACCACGATCGCCACGCTGTCGTCCGGAAACACCATGTTCTCGGCGGTGAATCCCGAGACTTCGCCGCTGTGCTCGAGCACCAGGCGGCCGCCCTGCATCGACACGTCGAGGCCGAGCGCGTAGCCGCTGGACGCGCCGTTGTTGAGACTCACGTCGTTGGTGAGCGCGCGGTACGACTCCGGCCTGAGGAGGCTGTGGCGGATGATGGAGATGTCCCACGCGGCGAGGTCGCGCGGAGTCATGGCCAGCTCGCCGGCGGCAAACATCCAGCCCGCTCCGGCGTCGGGTGCGGGGCGCAGGGGTCCGAGGCCGTAGCGGAGGTAGCCGGTCGCATCCGCGGCTCTCGGATTTACATCGAAGTCCTTCGCGCTGGAGAGGGCGAGCGGCTGGAGGATCCGGCTGCGCACGAACTGGAAGAACGGCATGCCGCTCGCTTTCTCGACGACCATTCCGGCCAGTGTGTAGTTCGTATTGCTGTACTGCCAGCGCGTGCCCGGATCGAAGTCGAGCGGCTGCTTGCCCCAGCGGTCGGCGATGGACTGTGGCGTGGTGGCCGACAGCATCATTGGCATCACGTAGTCCTGCGGCCAGAAATCCTGGTATCCCGATGTGTGGGACAGCAGCTCGCGGACAGTCACCTCGTTTCCGCGGGTGAGTCCGGGGATGAATTTGGAGACGGGATCGTCGATCGAGAGCTTTCCGTCCTGCTGGAGGAGCAGAATCGCCGTTGCGGTGAACTGCTTGCTGATCGACCCGATCGCGTAGCGCATGTCGGCGGTCGCCGCGACGCGCGGGTCGAGCCTGGCTGCACCATAAGCATTCGCATATGCGACTCGCCCGTGCCTAACTACGGCAACGGAGGCGCTTGGGACTCCCGTTGCCTGCAAAGCCTGCGTCGCGATGGACTCAACCTTCGCCCCAAGGGCCGCGTCTGATGTGCCCTGTGCGGACGCGGACACGGAACAAGCGAGCAACGAAAGAGCGAGCGAAACGAATTTGTCTTGCAGCATTCAAGTCTCCGAAGGTGTCGTGTTCCCGGGCTCGGATCGCGGTGTGTCTCCCGTCGGGAAGTTGGTGAACTCCCGATTGGGCCTCTCAAGATGTACTGCGAGCGCGGGAAAAGCACTGTGCGCGCGAACTGGGCTCGCGAAGAACGCATTGTGATGCAAATTTCGGACGTTCATAGGCATTCTGACGCGATTCTGACGCACCCCTACCACCTTCCAGCGCATTGGAAGGAGAGCAAATGATTGTACTGCGCGCTCTTGGAACGGCCGAAATCGATACTGGGAGAACGACGCTGACTCCGTCGCAGGAGATAGTGTTTGCTGCAGCTCTGTATCTGATCCTGGAGCGTGGCAAGCGTGTGAGTCGTGCGCGGCTGGCTTCACTCCTTTGGCCGAGGGCGCCTGAGAAGACGCGTGCTCACAGGCTGAGACAAACGATTCTCCAGCTGAAGAAGTTAGGAGTCATGGTCAGAGCCGATCGTGATAATCTGCAACTGCCGGAGTTCGACGCGATGAGCGACATCGAGGAACTCTCAGCGCCTGACCTAGCGTCAGTCCTCAGCAAGGATTCGCTGGAATTCCTTCCGGGCTACAGTCCACGCCTTTCCGAGTCACTTAGGGAATGGATCGACGGGCAGAGAGAGCGCATTCAAGGGCTCGCGACGCGGCGACTCGTGGAAGGGCTTAGCGGTGCGCGTCAGAAAGGAGACTGGTCGACGAGCGAACAGCTCGCA
>DATCPG010000269.1:0-11199 GCA_036570225.1 Gemmatimonadaceae bacterium
AACCGAGGGTCATTGTTGCTTTTGGAACCTTTGCTGCCCAAACACTATTGCAGACCAAGACCCCTCTGGGACAACTTCGTGGGCTCGTCCACCGGTATCATGGCATACCGCTGATCGTCACCTATCACCCCGCCGCGCTGCTACGCAATCCGGCCTGGAAACGCCCCACTTGGGAAGATGTCAAGCTCGCCCGTAGAATTCTCGATAGCGCCTCCACCTCGTGACCCATACAAGGATCGACGACCACCGTACTCCGAGGACGCGGAGCAGGCGGTGTTGTCGGCGATGCTCATGGATCCCGACGCAATTCTCCGGGCGACCGAGTTCCTCGACGACACGATGTTCTACCGCGAGGGCCACCGGCGAATCTTTCGCGCGATGGTCGCGCTGTCGGAGCGCGGTGATGTAGTAGATCCGCTGACGCTCTCGGAGGAGCTGCAGCGCGCCGGCTCCCTCGAATCCAGCGGCGGAAAGGATTACATCGGATTTCTCGTCGACGCGGTTCCCACCTCCGCGAACGTCGAGTACCACGCGAAGATCGTTCGTGAGAAAGCGCTCCGCCGTCGCCTCATCGAGGTTTCGACGGCAATCGTTGCCGAAGCGTTCGAGTCCGCCTCTCCGGCGACCGAGCTGCTTGACGAGGCCGAGCACAAGATCTTCGAGGTCAACCAGAGTCGCGGGTCCGAAGGATTCATGCGGATCAAGGAGCTTCTCTGGCCGACGATGGAGCGCATCGAGGAGATCCAGCGTGGAAGCGGATCGATTACGGGTGTCGCAAGCGGATTCAAGGATCTGGACGAGCTCACGGCAGGTTTCCAACCCTCGGATCTAATCATCGTTGCCGCCCGCCCCTCGATGGGCAAGACCGCTTTCGTACTAAACATCGCTCAGAATGCCGCGCTCGATCACAATGTCCCGGTCGCGTTTTTCTCTCTTGAGATGAGCAAGGAGCAGCTCGTTCAGCGCCTTCTCACATCAGAAGGGCGCGTGGACGCCCAGCGTCTTCGCAAAGGCAAGCTGCACGACGAGGAGTTTGTGCGCCTTGGGCGCGCTGCGGGCATTCTGAGCCACGCTCCGATCTGGATCGACGATACGCCAGCGATGACGCTCCTCGAGATGCGCTCCAAGGCCCGCCGCCTCAAGATGGAGAACAACATCGGCATGGTGGTGGTGGACTATCTGCAGCTGATGCAGGGTCCGACCAACACCGAGAGTCGGCAGCAGGAGATCAGCTACATCTCGCGTTCTCTGAAAGCGCTCGCCAGGGAGTTGCGGATCCCGGTTGTCGCTCTTTCCCAGCTGTCGCGCGCGCCTGAACAGCGAACTGGTGAGAACAAGCGACCGCAGCTGTCCGACCTTCGCGAGTCTGGCGCCATCGAGCAGGATGCCGATCTCGTGATGTTCATCTACCGGCAGGAGATGTACGAGCAGCCCGGAGCGCTCGACAAGGATGGCAACTCGCTGGAAGGCCGCGCCGAGATCATCGTCGGCAAGCAGCGCAACGGACCTACCGGATTCGTCAATCTCTACTTCAACAAGACCTACACGCGCTTCGAGAATCTGTCGCCCCGCTTGACGTCGCAGTGAGTCCGAAAGCAAAAACGGTGTACCGCTGCACGAGCTGCGGCGCGGATCATCCCAAGTGGGCCGGCCGTTGCGATACCTGCGGCGAGTGGAATTCGCTGGTCGAGGAGATGGCAACCCGGACCTCGACCACTGCGTCCGGGCGCCGCATTTCCGGCCAGAAATCGATGGCTGAGGGTGGGAGCGTAGCTCCGACTGTGCGGCTGCGCGACGTCAAAAGCTCCCAGGGCCGGCGGCTCAAGACGGGAATCAAGGAGTTCGATTTTGTCCTCGGCGGCGGAATCGTGCCCGGTTCGATGGTTCTCGTCGGCGGAGAGCCCGGTATCGGAAAGTCCACGCTCCTGCTGCAGGTGGCGGGGAAGCTCGAGGAGCTAGGTCACTCGACGCTGTATGTGTCCGGCGAAGAATCTGCGCTCCAGGTAAAGCTCCGCGCCGAACGGCTGCACGGGTCGGCCGAAAGCGTGTCGCTGCTCAATGAGACTCTGCTCGAGACAATTCTCGCGACCGCCGGCTCAATGCAGCTCGACGCGATCGTCGTCGACTCCATTCAGACGGTGTTTACGAGCGATCTCGAGGGCGCGCCGGGCAACGTAGGTCAGGTGAGGGAATGCGCCGCCCGATTAATGCGCTTCGCCAAGGAAACGGAGACGACGGTATTCGCGGTCGGCCACGTCACCAAAGGGGGAGGAATCGCGGGGCCCAAAACACTCGAGCACATCGTCGACACCGTGCTCTACTTCGAGGGCGAGGGAATGCTCGAGCACCGCATCCTTCGGGCGACGAAAAACAGATTCGGCAGTGTCGACGAAATCGGCGTCTTCCGAATGACGGAAGAAGGACTCATCGCCGTAGAGAATCCGTCCGAGCTCTTCCTCGGCGATCGCCTGAGCAATTCGTCGGGCAGCGCTGTGACTGCGCTCCTCGAGGGATCCCGCCCGGTACTGATCGAGATACAGGGTCTGGCAACCAAAACTGGATATGGCACTGCTCAGAGAGTGAGCACGGGCTACGACGGTCGGCGTCTCGCACTGCTGTTGGCTGTGCTCGACAAGCGGGCAGGCCTATCTTTCTCCCAGCTCGATGTCTTTCTCAACGTCGTGGGAGGGGTTCGGATGCAGGAGCCCGCGGGTGATCTGGCCGTCGCGAGTGCGCTCGCTTCGAGTGTCTATGATCGCCCGGTCGCGAATTCGGCGATTTTCCTCGGGGAGGTGGGATTGGGCGGAGAGATCCGGCCGGTGTCGCAGGCCGAGCGCAGACTGGGTGAAGCCGCGAAAATGGGAATGACGGTCGCATACATGTCCGAGCGCGGAATCCCAAAGCGCGGCTCGCGAGGGCTCGAGGTCGTGGGCGTGCGGACCATCAACGATCTCTTCAGGCATCTCTTCCAGACTTAAATGAAGAGAGACGTCGGTGTGATCATTGTCGCCGCGGGCAGCGGCTCGCGCACCGGATCGCAGGAGCTCAAGCAGTTCAGGTGGGTCGCGGGCAAGCCGATGCTGCTCCACAGCATACAGACATTTCAGGCACGCACCGACGTCGCGATGGTCGTATGCGTTCTGCCACGCGAGTATGTCGGCGACCCGCCGCCGTGGATCTTCCAGAGCGATTCCGATCGATTGCTTCTCTCGGTTGGCGGCAGGGAGCGGAGCGAATCGGTTGCCAATGGATTGGAGGATCTGCCGAGCGAGTGCGAGATCGTCGTCATCCACGATGCTGCGCGACCACTCGTGACGAGCGAGACGATCGGTCGCGTAATCGACGAGGCTCGTCGGGGACATGGCGCTGTCGCCGCGCTCCCGGTGGTGGACACGCTCAAGCGAGTGGACTCCGACAACAAGGTGATCGAGACTGTCAATCGATTCGGGCTGTGGCGCGCGCAGACGCCACAGGCTTTTCCTCGCAAATCCATCGAGCGCGCGCACCGCGAGGCGCGCGAGGCCGACCGCGTTGCGACGGACGACTCCGCGCTGTGCGAGCAGATCGGGCTGCCCGTTGTCGTGGTGCGCGGAAGCGAGCGGGCCCAGAAAATCACCGAGGAAAATGATTTCGCGTTACTGGAGGCGCTGAGTATCTTCCGCGAATGAAAGCGGAATCGATGGTCGTCCCGTTCTGGTCGCCGCAGGAGGTCGAGTCTGCCATAAACGGAGCGCTCGCCCATCTGGCGACCGGAAAGGTTCTGGCCTATCCGACGGAGACCGTATACGGCTTCGGTGGCGCGGTCGACGAGCGTTCGGTGCAACAGCTTGTGGCACTCAAAGGCCGGGCGCCTGGAAAACCATTTCTACTGCTCGTCGCGGCAAGCGATATGATCAACCGGCTCGGACTCCATTTGACTGGTTACGCGTCGACATTCGCCGCACGGTTCTGGCCTGGCCCGCTCACCCTGGTGTTGCCCGGCGGTGAGAAGCGCGTACCGGATACACTGCGCGGCCCGGAGGGCGGAGTTGCCGTTCGGTGGACGCCGCACCGCTCGCTGGCCCGACTGATCCTCGCGCACGGCGATCCTATCACTTCGACCAGCGCAAACCGGCCTGGCGTACCCGCCGCAACTTCCGCCGACCAGATAGTTACCCAGTGGAGTGATGCCATCGGTCGCGGTACGTTGCGTGTTCTCGACGGCGGAAGACTCAGAGACTCACAGCCTTCCACAGTTGTCGACTGCACGGGAAGACTTCCGCGCGTAATCCGCCCTGGGGCCATTCCAGCCGCGAAGTTGCGGGAAAGCGTTCCGGACCTCGTTGGCGACGCCTGAGCGATGAATCTGGTCTTTGTGTGCAGCGGCAACACGTGCCGCAGTCCTCTCGCCGAAGCGTTGGCGCGCAAGATTGCCGACCGCCGGGGTCTCGAAGATCTGAGCGTCTCCAGCGCGGGCACGAATGCGCACGACAACCTCCCGGCGACCGACGAAGCGTTGCTGGTGGGAATGGAGCGTGGTCTCGACCTCAGTGGTCACCGGTCGCGCAAGCTGACTCCGGCGATTGTCTCTGAAGCGGACCTCATTTTCGTCATGACCCCAGGGCATCTGGACCAGGTCAAGCAGATGGGCGGTCGCGGCAAGGTGCACGTCATCGACGAATACGCTTCGGGCGTCCTCAATACAGGAATTACCGATCCGTTCGGAGGCGATCTGGAAACGTACCGCAACACCGCCGACGTCCTGGAAGACGAGCTCGAGAAACTATTTGACCGCCTCCAGAGCTGACAATCGGAACGATATGACGCAGCACCCTGCGCGGCTCGTACTGCTGGGTCATCCGGTCAGCCACTCGCTCTCCCCGGTTTTTCAGAACGCCGCTCTCCAGGCTTCGGGAATTCCGCTGGTCTACGAAGCCCTCGATGTCACCGGCCGAGAGCTTCGCTCCGTTCTTCGCCAGCTGAAGGCTTCCAATGCGGCTGGGAACGTGACCATTCCTCACAAGGTCGCCGTCCATGATCTCTGCGATGTCTTGACCGATCTGGCGGTGAAGGTCGGCGCGGTCAACACGTTCTGGTTTGACTCGAACGGGCTGCACGGCGAGAACACGGACGTCGGGGGTTTCGATGCGGCCGCGCGAGCGCTCCTCGGCGGTGAAACGTCAGGTGCACGCGTCGTGGTGCTCGGGGCCGGCGGGGCCGCTGCCGCGGTTCTCGCGGCAGTTGAGGAGTGGCCCGATGCCAGGGCAACGATCGTGGCCCGCCACGCTGAGCGAGCCGCGTCGCTTGCCAAACGGTTTCGCGATGTCGCGCGCGTCGGAAAGAGTGTGGAGCGGGCGGTTCGCGGCGTCACATTGATTGTGAACGCGACTCCGGTTGGTCAGCACGATGAGGATCAACCACTCGCTGTCTCATTGATTCCGAAATCGGCGGCGGTGCTGGATCTCGTTTACCGGCGCGGGGGAACACCATGGGTCAGGGCGGCCCGGGAGAACGGGATTCGAGCAGCGGACGGATTGCCAATGCTGCTGGAGCAGGGAGCTCTCGCGTTTCAGCGCTGGTTCGGGAAGGAGCCCAACCGCGAGGCGATGCGATTGTCCCTGCCGTAGGCAAAAGTCTTTCTCGAACCTGGATTCGCGAGCGCTGTAGCGGCGCGCTCGACCTTCTGCTTCCTCGCGTTTGCGTTTCCTGCGAGCGGTTCCTCGCGCGCGATGAGCGAGGAATGGTGTGTCAGCTCTGCTGGGCCAGGCTCCCGCGCCTTCCTTCTCCGCAATGCGGTCGCTGCGGCCATCCCCTAACGACGGGAGCGTGCCAATGGTGCGACCTTCTCCCGCCATTCGTGCGCGCGGCAAGATCAGTCTGCTGGATGCCAATTGAGCCAGCGTCGTCCATTGTTCATGCGCTCAAGTACGCCGGCTGGAGCAAAGTGGCCGACGAGATGGCGGGGAGGATGAGTCGTCTCTCGTGGCCGCAGGACGTCGTCGAAGAGCGGGCCGGGATAGTTCCAATTCCGCTGGCACCAGCGAGAAAAAGAGAGCGTGGCTATAATCAGAGCGAGCTTCTTGCTCGCGGATTGTCCACGTGGTGGCAAATTCCGGTTTGGCAGAGCGCAGTTGTTCGCTCGCGCGAGACCGATTCGCAAACGCGGTTGACACCAGAACAGAGACAGGGCAACGTTGCAGGCTCGTTCGAAATCTGCAGCGTGAGGCCAGACTCGCTCGAGGGTGCGCACGTCATGTTGGTGGATGACGTCGTCACCACCGCGGCAACGCTCAACGAGTGCGCAAAGGTTCTGTACCACGCCGGCGCGCGAATCATCAGTTACGTGACTTTCGGCCGGGCTCACGCAAGCGGAGACCGGCTTTAACCGAATGGAGCCCAGGGAATGGCCACACGGATAGGCATCAACGGATTTGGCAGAATCGGCAGACAGGTGGTGCGCGCGGCGAAGATCCAGGGCGTAGCCGATCTGGATTTCGTTGCCGTCAACGATCTCACCGACACAAAGACCCTCGCGCACCTCTTCAAGTACGACTCGGTGCACGGAACCTATCAGGGCGATGTGGAGGCCGGAAAGGATTCGGTCACCATCGATGGCGACGAGATCAAGATCCTCTCACAGAAGGACCCCGGCGCATTACCGTGGAAGGAACTCGGAGTCGATATCGTCCTCGAGTCGACTGGCCGGTTCACGGACGCGGAGTCAGCGCGCAAGCACATCCAGGGCGGAGCGAAAAAAGTGTTGATTTCCGCCCCGGCAAAGGGCGAGGACATCACGATCGTCATGGGTGTGAATAGCGACAAATACGATTCGGCGAAGCACACGATTGTCTCCAACGCATCGTGCACCACGAACTGCGTGGTTCCGATGGTCAAGGTCGTTCGCGATGCGTTCGGCTTCCGCCACGCCTCGATGACGACCATCCACAGCTACACCAACGACCAGCAGATTCTCGACCTCCCGCATAAGGATCTGAGACGAGCCAGAGCCGCGGCACTCTCCATGATCCCGACGACGACAGGTGCGGCAAAGGCCACGTCGCTGGTGATCCCCGAAACGAAGGGGAAGATCGACGGAAGCTCGATCAGAGTTCCAACGCCCGATGTGTCGTACACCATTCTCACAGTTGAAGTGGAAAAGGCTGGCGTGACGAAGGAAGCCGTCAACGCTGCCTTCAAGGTCGCTGCTGAAGGGCCGCTGCTGGGGATCCTCCGCTACACCGAGGAGGAGCTCGTGTCGAGTGATTTCATCGGCGATCCGGCTTCCTGCATCCTCGATTCGAAGACCACCAACGTCGTTGACGGCACCCTCGTCACCGTTCAGGGCTGGTATGACAACGAGTGGGGATACGCCTCGCGCTGCGTCGACATGCTGCGCTTCATGGGGTCTCGCCTCTAGCCGAGCGGAAAGTGAAAAAGAAAACCGTACGCGATTTGAGTGACGCGCAGGTGAAGGGCAAACGAGTGCTCCTGCGCGTCGACTTCAACGTGCCTCTCAACGACAACGGCGAGATAACCGACGACACTCGCATTCGTGCCGCGCTGCCGACCATCAAGCTGTTGATGGAGCGCGGTGGTCGTCCGGTCATCCTGTCGCATCTCGGACGACCAAAAGGCAAACCCGAGCCGAAGTACTCGCTGCAGCCTGTATCCGACAGGCTGTCGAAGCTGATGGGTTGCAGCGTGGTCTTTGTCGAGTCGACCGACTCGGACGAAGCCTTGAAGGCGAGCGAGGACCTCAAGAGCGGAGAAATTCTGCTCCTCGAGAATACGAGATTCCTCGGCGGTGAGGAGAAGAACGATCAACGACTCTCCCGCGCGCTCTCCGAGCTCGGCGACTGTTTCGTCAACGACGCCTTCGGAGCCGCGCACCGCGCCCACGCTTCCACGGTGGGAGTTGCCGAGCACCTGCGTCCCGCGGTTGCGGGACTGCTGATGGAGAAAGAGCTCGAGTATCTCGGCGGCGCGCTCTCCAATCCGAAGCGGCCGTTCGTTGCGATACTCGGCGGCGCCAAGATATCCGGCAAGATCGACGTGATCGAGCAACTGTTGCCCAAGGTCGACGGCTTGCTGATCGGCGGTGCGATGGCCTGCACTTTCTACAAGGCGATGGGGCTCGAGACGGGCAAATCGCTCGTCGAGGAGGATCGTGTCCCGATGGCGAAAGAGCTGCTCGCGCGAGCGGGCATGAAGCTCACGCTGCCGCACGATGCGATGGTGGCTCCGTCGCTGGACCAGGCAAACTCCGCGAAGGCTGTCTCGCGGAACGCGATCCCGAAGGATAAGGCGATGTTCGACATCGGCCCACAAACCGAAGCGTCGTATTCGCGCGCGATCGCCTCGGCCAGGACTGTCATCTGGAACGGGCCGATGGGAGTGTTCGAGACGCCACCGTTCGATCGCGGAACTCGCGCGATCGCCGAAGCGCTGGCAAACGCGACCGCCAAAGGCGCGACGACGATCGTCGGAGGTGGCGATTCAGCCGCGGCTGTCGCCGAAGCCGGGCTCGAGGAAAAAATGAGTCACGTGTCGACCGGTGGGGGAGCTTCGCTCGAGTTTCTCGAGGGAAAGAAGCTCCCGGGCGTTGAAGTGCTGGACGACGCCTGATGAAGCGTCCCGTTCTCGCCGCCAACTGGAAGATGAACAGCGGTCCGACTGCGGCAAGGGCGTTTATGGAGACCTTTCTCGCCGGATACGCGCCGCGCGGCGATCGTACCGTGATCATCTTTCCGCCAGCGGTCTCTTTGACAACAGTCACGGCAGCCGTGTCCGGCCGCAGTGATGTCATCGCTGGCATTCAGAACATTCATTGGGCGGACAAGGGCGCGTTTACCGGGGAGATCTCCGCTTCAATGGCGAAGGACGCCGGGGCACGCGTCGCACTCGTCGGGCATTCCGAGCGGCGACACGTTTTCGGAGAGACCGACGCCCAATGCGCCAAGAAATGCGTCGCCGCTGCGCGTGCCGGATTGGCGTTCATGCTTTGCGTCGGCGAGACGATCGCGCAGCGTGAGGCCGGAGAGACGGAGCGAGTCGTGACGCACCAGCTCCGCGAAGGCCTCTCGCAGACTTCGAATCTGATTTCGGCGGATTTTCTTCTCGCGTACGAGCCGGTGTGGGCGATCGGGACGGGGCTCACGGCATCGAGCGCCGATGCATCGGCCATTCACACTCTCCTTCGCAGTGAATTGAGACAAATGATCGGGACGCGCGCTGATGAGATTCCGATCCTGTATGGCGGAAGCGTGAATCCGGAGAACAGCGCCGGACTTCTTGCAGCACCGGAAGTGGATGGCCTCCTTGTCGGCGGCGCGAGCGTGGATCCGTCGTCGTGGCTGACTATCGCAAAGGCCGGAGCGGGCCGCACAGCTTGAGTTTTTTCGCGGCAGTACTAATATTGAACGGTTACGCTGAACTTTAATCCTCCCAATGCTTTACACGTTTCTTCTCACACTCCTCGTAATAGACTGCATCGTACTCATCCTTGCCATCCTGCTGCAGAGCGGGAAGGGCACCGGGTTGGCCGCCAATTTCGGCGGAGCGAGCTCGTCTCCCGATGCCTTCATCGGAATACGTCAGGCCGGAAATCTTCTGACCACCGCCAGCTGGTGGGGCGGCGGAATTTTTCTCGGACTTTGCTTCATCCTCCAGATCATGTCGACCCATACTTCGGCGCCACATTCGGTGCTGGAGAAGGGACTAGGTACACAACCCGCAAACGTCGCCCCGCCGCCGACTTCTGCGCCAGCCGTTCCGCTGGAAGCAGCGCCGACCACGACTGCGCCGGCGAAAACTGGCGCGCAGCAAGCTCCGGCAACGAAGTCACCGGCACCAAAACGGTAAGTTGACCGAGAATCGAATAGTCGAAGCGGGGTTCCTCCTCCTTGAGGACGGAACCCTTTTTCGTGGGAGAATAGCCGGAGCCGCGAATTCCTCGTTCCTGCCCGCGGTCGCTGAGGTCGTCTTCACGACCAACATGACGGGCTACCAGGAGGTTTTCACCGACCCGTCTTATCAGGGTCAGATCGTGGTGATGACCGCGCCGCAGATTGGGAACTACGGCATCAATGCCGAAGACCCCGAGTCATCCGCTCCGCAGATCGCGGGCGTCATCGTGCGTGAGCTGTCCCAAACCTATTCGAACTGGCGCGCAACGGGCGGACTGGGCCCGTGGCTAGCTGCGGCTCAAGTCCCTCTTCTGACTGATGTTGACACGCGTCGTCTCACTCGGCACCTCAGGTCGGTGGGGGTGATGCGCGGAGTGATCGGAGCTGGGGACGAGCCGGATGAGGCCAGCCGAGCGGCGCTGGAAGCGTGCCCGTCGATGGTGGGATTGGATCTGGCCTCCCGCGTCTCGACGCGCGAGCGGTACAGCTGGGGCGACCCTCGCGCGCGTCACCACATCGTCGCGTACGATTACGGAATCAAGCGCAACATCCTTCGTCTTTTCGACGAGAACGATTGTCGAGTGACAGTAGTCCCCGCCGACACTCCAGCGGAAGCAGTGATGTCGGAAGAGCCGGACGGAATTTTTCTCTCGAACGGCCCTGGGGATCCGGAGGCTGTCTCCTACGCTCCGGGTATCATTCGGACTCTGACGTCCGCTGGGATCCCCACATTTGGAATCTGCCTGGGTCACCAGCTGCTGGGACTCACCTTCGGCGGCGCGACCGCGAAGATGCCGTACGGCCACCGCGGTGGAAATCACCCAGTCAAGCAAGTCGAAACCGGGCGAGTGCTCATCACCTCGCAGAATCATGGGTTTGCGGTGGAAGGAGATGAGCGAAATGTGAAGGGTGCGGCTGAGCTGGAGGTGACGCACGTGAATCTGAACGACGGGACGATCGAGGGGCTCCGGCACCGAGACCTCCCCGTCTTTGGAGTCCAGTATCACCCCGAGGCGGCTCCTGGTCCGCACGATGCGCGGCCCCTCTTCCAGGAGTTTCTGAGCGCCCTCGGGGGCTCGCTGAGGTAGATTGGCTCGCTTGACAGCATGTCAGTAAAGCCATACTTTCAAAGCACTTACGCTTCTTAAGCGCGTCTCCATTCGGAGTTTTTCCTGACCAAAGCCGACCTCGTCGAGCGTGTCACGGCCCAGATTTCACGAACCGCGGGGCCGATGATTTCCAAGAAGGATTGCGCTCGTGTCGTCGACGCCTTCCTCGAGGCGATCAAGGAATCGCTTCAGACGCAGGAGAATAT
>DATCPG010000270.1:0-9455 GCA_036570225.1 Gemmatimonadaceae bacterium
CAGGCTGGTCAGCGAGAAAGCGCTCCGCGTTTCCCGCATAGTATCGGCACGCTGTCGCACACTTCTTGGCCTCAGCGATAGCAGCCCCAATGGGCTTCCCCATCTCGAGTGTCATCAGTCGTCCCAGCTCACTCGATTCGGCGTCGAGAATCGCCGCGGCCTTTTGCATCCGCTGAGCACGGTCCGGAAAGGCAGTGCGGCGGTGTGCCCGGTATGCAGTCACCGCCAGATCGAGGCACTCGCTCACCCGGGCAGTGGAAAAAGACTCGAAGGTGCGAATCGTTTTTCCATTAGCCGGATTGACTGTCGCGATCGTCATAACGCTACTTCGCGCGGCGAAGATCGCGCTGCGCGATCTTGAGCACAGGTCGTTCGGGGTCGCTCAGGTCCATCTCCTGCCAGGGAACCTCATAGACTGAATAAATATGTCGGGAGTGCAGCAGGCGTCTAATGGGACGTACCAGTATTCGCGCCGACAATCGTTCGATGAGCGCGGAGCTCCCGATCAAGAAGGCGTCGACAAGCAGGGCTTTCTCCTGTCTCACGACCCGAATCTCTTCTATTCGTCCGACGCTCCTGCCATCTACATCGTGCACTTTAGTGCCCACGAGGAGCTGGACTCTAATATCCATCGTCTGCCTCCTCGTGCCCGCTTCCGGGTATGCGCTCGATGATGTGACGCGCGATCCAGATCTCCCAGTCGATCGCGCCGGTATCCTTTGCCTCGATATCGAGCTTGATGTCGCGGCCAACGGTTTCGACATGAGTCCAGGCAATGCGAACCCTCTCTTTCCGCTTGGGCCCCCACACTTGAGCCAGGTGTGTCGCGAGCCGGGCGAAGACTCGGTGCACCCTTTCCCAGGGGACAGATCCACCGATCTCGATTTGAGTTATGCGGGGCTGCGAGGTCTTTCCGACGTGCATCACGAGACCGTCTACGCGTCCCATTGGCTCCTCTTCGCAGTCGAGCAGCTCTTTGTCGAGAACATCCCGCACGAGATACATCTCAGCCTCCCACGATCTCGAGGGGAATCGAGATCACCGCGAGAACGAACGAAATGAGCACAATGATGGCTACGACGGTGTTGCTGACCCAGCCATTGCGGTGGTTCCCGAGATAGATCGGATCATTCATGAGGAACAGGAACGGAACTATCGCCAATGGCAGAGTCGCCGAGGTGAGGGCCATGGATATAATCGTTACCTGGATAGGATCCACTCCCAACACCAGCGGGATCGCGGCGAGCGCGATGATTATCGTGTAGGTGAAGCAGAAGCGGGCATCGCGTGAAGGTGTCAGATCCTCGCTCCAGTTCCACCCGAAACCCTGGGCAAAGAAATAAGCGATCGCCAGCGAGATCTCGAGCGCCGCGCCGAGACACGCGAACAGCATCGACATCGCGAAGAGGAAGAAGCCCCACTTGGGGAGCGCGGTCGTCATGAGCAGAGACGCCTGCTCGAACTTCTGGATGTCGATTCCCCTGGGGTGAAAGACGAGAGCGGCCACGATCAGCACTGCCATCGAGAGCAGTCCACCGAGGCTCATTCCAAACGTCGCGATGAACCGGTTGACCGGAATGTAGGTCTCGTCCCATTCGTCTTCGATAGCTCCGGACGAGTAGAAATACATGAGATATGGTGAGATCGACGCACCGAGTATGCTGACGGCGACAAACCAGTATTTCGCTTTCTGATCCCCAGGAAAGGAGGGGAGCAGTCCATGCGCGGCGCTGCCCCAGCTTGGGTGCAGCTTCACGGCCGCCACGACGAACGAGAGTGTGACGAGTCCAAGCAACGACGCACCATTCTCGATGAGGCTGAACGTTCCTTTCCACATGAGAATCCACACGATGAACGAGACGGGGATCGCCCACCACGGAAAGCCGATCCCGGTGAGGATTTGAATCGCCAACCCAATCCCGCCCAGCTCCGCCACCAGAACGAGGAATGCAACGAGGACCATTCCTACGAGTACGATGAAGAAAAATGGAAATCCGAATCGCTCCCGCGTTGCCTCGACTATCGTGTGTTTGCTCACCGCGGCGAGGCGGCCTGACATCTCCACCAGGAAGATCAGACAGATCGTTCCGAGCAGGATTGCCCATAGAAGCTGATAGCGAAACGCGGCGCCGGCCTGAATAGCTGTCGTCACCGATCCGATCTCCAGGAATCCGCCTACGCTGGTGACGACGCCGAGCGTTATCTGCAGGATCTTCTTCATTGCCGTGACTCGACGCTGTCGGAGAGCTGCTTGATGACATGCTGGCTGGTGCGAAGGGAGTCGAGCTGGAGCCCAAAATCCGGGGCGTCCTTTGCCTCGATTAACCGGGCCATCTGCGCGACGTAACCACGACTTCTGGTGAGAATGCTGTCGAGCGCGGCCGAATCGACCGAATGGGGCGGCGATTTCAGCAAATCATCGGAAAGCTGGAGCAGGGTCTGGTGAGAGAGCTCGAGGGTCTGGCGACTGTATTTGTCGGTCGTTGTGTGGCGGAGCCAGGCTTCCCCGACCATTTCCGCGGTCGCCAGCCACGACTGGATTGAGTCCATCTTCTCCGCGGGCGTCGGAGGTTTGCACGCGATCGCAATAACAACAGAGATGACAAGGAGCCGTTTCACATGCATGTGATTTACATTGTTGTCCTATGCTAACAACTCGATTCAGCGTGCTGCTCCTTTCACTTTTCGTGCTCAGCAGTTTTGACGCGGCGTGCGGGCAACCTCCTGTAAGTTCCGTACAAAACCTGACGCCACCGCCGCCGGTTCGGCGCGAATTCAGAGCGGCCTGGATAGCGTCGGTCCAGAACATCGACTGGCCGTCAGAGCCGGGATTGTCCACGAGGCAACAGCAGCAGGAGCTGCTCGAGATGCTCGATCGGGCGGTGCAGCTCAGACTCAACGCCGTGATTCTGCAGGTCAGGCCGGCCGCGGATGCTCTGTATGCATCGCCCTACGAGCCATGGTCGGAATACCTGACGGGCAAGATGGGGCGCGCACCGAATCCGTACTATGATCCGCTCGAATTCGCGGTCAATGAAGCGCATCGGCGCGGGCTCGAGCTGCACGCGTGGTTCAACCCTTATCGCGCCCGCCACCCATCCGCCAGATCCGCTCCGTCGCGGGATCACATCAGCGTCACGCATCCGGAGTATGTGAAGCGGTACGGGAGCAATCTGTGGATGGATCCGGGAGAGCCGGCGGTCAGGCAGCAGACGATTCGAGTGGTGCTGGATGTCGTCAAGCGCTACGACATCGATGGCGTGCATATCGACGACTATTTCTATCCGTACAAGGAGAAGGACAGACGGGGGAACAACATCGATTTTCCGGACGCAACGAGCTGGAGACGGTACAAGGCGTCAGGCGGATCGCTGCCGAAAGACGATTGGCGGCGAGCGAATGTCGATAGCCTGATTCACCAGGTATACGTTGGAATCAAGGCGAGCAAGCCGTGGGTGAAATTCGGAATCAGCCCGTTCGGAGTCTGGCGACCGGGATATCCTCCAATAACAGCCGGCAAATTCGATTCATATGCCGAACTGTACGGTGATTCGCGAAAATGGGTGTTGAACGGATGGGCGGACTATTTCACGCCGCAGCTCTATTGGCCGATCGATCGTCCAGACCTGAGTTATCCGGTTCTGCTGCAATGGTGGGTAGAGCAGAACGCGAGAGGGCGACATATCTGGCCGGGCAATTATGTCGACAAAGTGACAGGTACGCCGTCGGGATGGCTCGCAGAGGAGATCCTCAATCAGATCGCGCTGACTCGCGCTCAGCCTGGCGCTACCGGAAATGTCTATTTCAGCATGCGCACTCTGATGGGCAACGGCGACAATCTTCCGCAGAAGCTCATGTCGGGGCCGTATGCGAGCAAGACGCTGGTCCCCACCTCTCCCTGGCTGGACAGCATTCCCCCGCTTTCTCCAAACGTGCGCGCGGGGAGAGATGCGGCAACGCTGGCAAACACGATCTCTCTCGAGCCTCGGGGAGCTGAGGCGACATGGCTATGGCTGGTTCGTACACATGTGGGGAGTGACTGGACCACCGACGTGGTTCCCGGACTGCAACGGTTTTACACGTTGCCGCGACTGGCCGGTGGTGCGTACGCGGACGCGGTGAGCGTTTCCGCCGTGGATCGCACCGGAAACGAGAGCGCGCCGGTCGTCGTGGCTTTGACAGCGACCGTTCCGTGCTGAGCAGGGTGCTGAGCGCGGAACCTGACCGGCGTTCGGATCAGTTGACGCTGAACTGTTGCGTCATCCCGTGCAAAAAGTGTGGCTTTCCATCTTTCGAGTCAGGAATAAAGCAGATGAGTGCATAGTTTCCCGGCGTGAAATTGGCTGAAAAAAACTCGGACATTCCCGGCTCGATCCCCGCAATTCCGCCGATCGGCTTTGCGGGTGGTGGGCCCTTCATGTCGCCCAGCCAGGCCACGAAGTCACTCACCGTCTTGCCTGGCGCAAGTTGAACCAGCTCGACCTCGTGGCTCTGTGGGCCGGTGTTGTGAACCCTGATGGTGTGAGCTCCAGCCCGAATCGGTGACGAGAACTTGAAGCCGTAGTCGAATAGCGATGTCGTGATATCCGCATTGGGTCTCGATGCACCGTTGCCCTTGGCAGGAACGACCTTAAGCGCGCGTAACATTCCCTTCGTGAAATGCGGCGCGCCCCCGAGATCGACGAAGCAAATGATCGCGTAGCTCCCGGGCGCGAGCGTGAGCGTGGCATTCGACTCAGTCCCGGGTGCTGGCGCGTTCGGCCCGCCGAGCATTTTCACCCACACAGGCGGGGGTCCAGGATTCGCCAACGCAGCCCGAAGATCGTCAAATGTCTTGCCGCCGGTGAGCTTCAGGATCTGCATGTGGTGAAGGGACGGTCCCTTATTCAAGAACCTGAACTCGGTGATTCCGGCCGGGATAGTCTCTGGCGCGTCGAATGTGAAATCGGCGGCGCTCACTTTTACTACCCGCACACTGGCAGCTGGCGCTGTTGCAATGCTCCTGACCAACGGTGCGGATGCTGGAGATAAGACATAGCTCTTCGCACCCAAGGTTGCCGCAGTTATTGATACCGCTATGAGGCCGACGACGGTCACTGATGCCACGAATTCATCCTCGCTTGACAGGTTGTTTGCGCTGAGTCGACCCATTCTGCGGTCCTTTACAAATCCTGTCAACAGAGATCCAAAAAAAAGGGAACCCATCGGGTTCCCTTTCGAGCTTATCCCTCGCTCTATCGATCTTCGCGTTTGAGTGATACCGAGTTGATGCAATAGCGTTGATGGGTTGGCCCGGGCCCGTCGTCAAAAACGTGCCCAAGGTGCGCGTCACACTTCGCGCACAGAACTTCCGTTCTCTTCATGAAGAGACTCGTGTCAGATTCGGTGCGGACATTTTCGTCTTTCACTGGCTCCGTAAAACTCGGCCAACCGGTGCCGGAATCGAACTTCGCGTCGGAATCGAACAACGGTGTTCCACAGCAGGCGCAGTTGTACGTGCCCGGCTCCTTGCTGTCATTGTATGCGCCGGTGAAGGCGCGCTCCGTCCCCTTCTTGCGTGCGACGCGATACTGCTCCGGTGTGAGCTCCTTACTCCACTCCTCGTCGCTTTTCTTGATTTTGTCGCTCATGTGCTCGCTCTCTCATTGACCAACAGTTGGAATTTCACAGCTAACGCATCCGCGGTTGCGGCACCGAGTGCCGTATTGTCAAAGATACACCAGGAGGGAATCCCCAGATCCGCCTTTTCCCGCATGATGCCCGTTATGCGCTCGAGCTCCTCGATGGGATAGGCGGAATAATAGATTCGCGGGGATCCGTGCAGTCTCAGATACACCAAGCGATCGTAGCCGCCCGGTACCGCGGCCGCAGGAACGCGAGCTGGGTCCGCGGCGACACGAGCAATACGATGGTGCACCAGCATCGATTCTATTTCCGGTGCAAACCAGGTTTCGTGCCTGGGCTCGAGCACGATGTCTCCGTCGAAACGGTCTCGCAGCTCGCGGAAAAAGTCACCGGCTACCCCGGCATCAAAAGACAGACTCGGCGGAAGCTGCACCAGAATGGGGCCGCGCTTGATGCCAAGCCCCGCCGTTTCGGCGAGAAAACGATCGACAGCGGGACCCGCGTCAACCAGCCGCGCCTCGTGCGTGATCGCTTTTGGGAGCTTGACGGCAAAGCGGAAAGGATCGGGCACTGACGCGGCCCAGCGCTCATACGTGCTGAAACGATGTGGCCGATAGAAGCACGAGTTGATCTCTACCGCATTGAAGACGCTCGCGTACCGCTGGAGGTGCGTCCCGGTTTGCGAGAACTTGCCTGCATGTTCCCGGCGGATGCTCCATCCCGCGACGCCAAGATGGATTCCAGAGGCCATGAACTCATGTGGATTATCCGGGTGCAGCATCCTAGCTTCTGCTCATCGCGTAGATCGACATTTGGGGGACTAACGCACTGGTCGCGCCAACGCGTCGCGGCGGCAAAGAGATGCATGTGCCACCACTAGCACGACAAACGAAATCCGCCTTGTTGGCGGGCATCATGCTTTCGGCGTGCTTCCAATCTCCTGGTGCGCTTCGCCCGGTGGGGCATGTCAACTACTGGGAGGCGATTGCTGATCTCCATCCCGATGAAGCCATCGGGGCTGCGCGCACTCCGTCGGAGAAAGCATTTGCCCAGGCCCTCCGGAGTCTGATGGAGGGTGATATCGATTCCGCTGAGAAAGGATTCGGGCAGCTGCGTCGCACGGCTAGCGATTCCATCATCCGGACCGGCTCGCGTGTGATTTATACGGCTACCCTTCAGTACCAGGAGAAATGGGGGTTGCTCGCCGCGCTGAGAAGCGAATCGTCCGAACCCAGGGGCGATCGCACAGATCGCGCGAGTATTGAACGGTGGGCCGCCGCATTCAGGAACGTTCCGGAGAAATCACTCACATTCAGCGCGCAGTCCGTGCAGCTCCCAATGTTCGTCTCGGCGGTGGGCACTCCACTGATTCCAGTGAGAATAGGCGGCAAGTCGTACAACTTCTGGCTCGACACCGGCTCGAGCATGACGATGCTGGCGTCCGATGTGGCTCACGACCTGAATATCCTTCCTCTTGTTCCGGACACCCTGGAGATAGTGACGAGCACGGGCAGAGTGACCGCAAACCCGTCGCTGATTCCGGAGATGCAGATTGGTCAAGTCGTTGTCCGCAACGCGCCGACGATGATCGTCACCGAATCGATGATGAGAATCAGCGAGCCAAGGCAGGTGAATGAAAGCACCCGGATGAAGCTCGACGGAATCATCGGCTTCGACATCATCCGACAGCTCGACATCGAAGTGGATTATGGTGAGGGCACGATGCGTTTGCGGAATCCGGCGACTTCGCGCCACTTGGGAGATCGCAACATGTTCTGGGTCGGTCTTCCGGTGGTGCGAATCACCAGCACCGACGGAATTCCCTTGGATTTCGGACTGGATACCGGTGCGCAGCTCACATTCGTCACCGAAACACTGCTCGACAAGTTGCAACTGGAGGCGGCAAGGACGGAGAGCCGGCGCGTGGGCGGCCTGGGGGGTGAAATCTCTCTGCGGGCGCCAGTGCTCCCCGATCTCCGTCTCCTCGTACGCGGGTTTCCGTTGCTGTTCAGGGGAGCCGTGGTGCGGGCGCCCGTTTATCAGGTTCTGGCGTCTCTCGACGGAGTCCTGGGCGGAGACATCTGGAACAGCGGGATGGTCAGAATCGACATGACCAACGGTATCTTCGCGGTGAGCCGGCCCTAGCCGGACGTCCAGGCGACTCTCGATATCCAAACAGGGAGTTTCGAAGAGGGGAAACGCTGGTTAGGTTAGTAGCTAACATGCCCACCGCCCGCCCGTTTCCGATCACGTTTGCGGTAACGCCAAGATTCGAGGTCTTCTATGCGCTGTACGCGCTGACCCATAACGGGCCATCCGTGCTGGAGGACTGGAAAAAACGAGCGATCGCGCGACTCCCCCGCGACTTCGATCGCGTCGCCAGGCGCGTCGCGCCCGTGCCTCTTTTCTGGCCGTTGCTCGCCGACTCGCTCCAGCGAACGCCCGGCGAGATGACGTTCGGGGAGATCGTCTCGAATCTGCGCGAAATGTCGGTGGAAGTTCTCAAGTCCAACATCCTCTCCGGAATCTTCCACGATGCTGCGACCGTCCGCGCGCTGGTCGCCGGAAAAAAGAGTCTCCGCCAGATCGTCGCCAATGAGAAATCGGATGGATTCGGGCTGTTGGCCCATTTCGGTTTGCGACCCTACGACGCGAGCTCCGACGCGGCGAAGGCGATGAACATGCTCTTGTCCAACGGCGAGACGTTTCGAGATGAGCTTGCGCTTTTGCTCGAGCGATTCTGGCAGACTGGATTTCGCAGGGATTGGTCCGCGCTCGAGCCGGAGATGCGCGCCGATTCATTCAGACTGAAGGACCTCGAAGAAGAAGCTCCATTCGAGGAGCTCGCCGGTGAGCTCAAGCTACCGGTCACCTTCGACGCAGAGGCGAATGAGATTCGCCCGAAGAGCGGCGCATCGATCTCCTACGATCGCATCGATCGCTGCATCATTATTCCGTCCGCTTTCAACACACGGCGGTGGTGGGCAAAATACGAGACCAAAACCGGCCGTGTCAGTCTCTATTTTCCCATCGTGCGCGATGCCACAGCCGCCAACAGAATTGTGGCGGACTCCTGGGATACGCGCGCATCCGCTTCTTATGCGGACATAAACGCGGAAGCCGTGTTTCGAGCGCTCGGCGATACCACGCGGTACGCAATCGCGTCGATTCTCGCGCGAACCCCGACGACATCAGCCGATCTCTCGCGCAGCCTCAGGGTGTCGAAGCCGACAATCACGCATCACGTACAAGCGCTGAGAGCCGCGGGACTCATTGCCGAGACGCCGGCTGGGGGATCCACGAAGCTCGCGCTCAATAGGGAAACGGTCGCCGCAGTGTCCGAGGCTGCTTTGGAGCAGCTCTTCTCCTCGACCGGCGATCTGGCCCTGGTGACAACCAGAAGGCGGCGAACAGACTGAGTCGAACAAGGCCGCTTCTGTGGGCGGCCAACCCGTCCGCAAAAAAAGATTGCAACATTTTAAACCCTTTGGTCGTACGGTGGGTCTAAGAGGTAGAGCCTGGATTGCTCTCCAGCCCGATAAAGTGCTACTGGCTGAGCTTGTAGGACGGGTGGGCCACCAGTAGCCAGCCCCGTATCCGAAAGGATGCGGGTTTTTTCGCGTATGACGACCGGCAGGTCATGCCACTTTCAGCACTCTCTCACGAACTGTAGGTTTGCGGTTCCTACGAGAATGCGGATTGAGCGCCGATGTCGGAAGTGTTCGAACAGAAAGTACTCGAGGGAAAAACCGCCGTCATCACGGGGGGCGGGAGTGGAATCAACTTCTCCATCGCGAAGCGATTCGCGGAGCACGGAGCCAGGGTTGCGC
>DATCPG010000271.1:0-2016 GCA_036570225.1 Gemmatimonadaceae bacterium
TTATCACAAATGAACTCGCCTCGCGCTAAGCTGCATCCGCCATAGGCTGGCTGCGCAACGTTGCCGCGCGAGATCGACCGTAGGTGAAGTAGATCGTCAGACCAACCGCGAGCCACACGAAGAGTCTGATCCAGGTCGGGAGCGGCAGTCCCGTCATCAGGTAGAGGCAAATCAGGGTTCCGATGATCGGAACCCACGGCATTCCTGGAGTCTTGAACGGTCGAAGGGTATCTGGCGCCGTTTTTCTCAGGATGAGCACGCCCGCACAAACGATGGCAAAGGCCAGGAGGGTTCCCATGCTTACGAGAAGGCCGAGTACCGCTATTGGGAAGAGGCCCGAGGCAATTGCGACGAGTACGCCAGTGATGATGGTGGTCACATGCGGAGTGCGAAAGCGCGGATGCAACTTCGCGAAGAGTGGCGGCAGCAGTCCGTCTCTGCTCATTGAGTAGAAGATTCGCGATTGTGCCAGCATGTTCACCAGAATCACGCTCGACAATCCGCAGATCGCACCAATGCTGATGATGGGTGGAAGCCATCTCACTCCCGTCGCCTGAGCGGCAAAGGCGAGTGGGGACGCGACATTGAGCTTTGCGAACGGAACGAGGCCGGTCATCACCAGTCCGACCGCGATGTAAATCACCGTGCAGATCGCGAGCGAGACGAGAATTCCAATCGGGATGTCGCGACCGGGATTCTTTGCCTCCTGGGACGCCGTCGATACCGCGTCGAATCCGATATAGGCGAAGAAGATGATTCCCGCGCCCCGGAGAACTCCGCTCCAGCCGAACGATCCGAATTGCCCGGTGTTGGGGGGAATGAACGGATGGAAGTTGGCGCTGTTGACGTATCGTGCCCCGACGGCGACGAACACCGCGAGAACGGCAATCTTCAGGATGACGATGATCGTGTTCACGCGCGCGGATTCACGGATGCCGATAACGAGGAGCGCAGTGACAGCCAGGCACACGATGACGGCGGGCAGATTGAACAACGCGGTTACAGCGGTTCCGTCGGGTCCCAGGATCTGACTCCCCGGAGAACCGGTAAGCTGTACCGGAATATTGATCCCCATCTCGCCGAGCAACGTGACTGCGTAGGCGGACCATCCGACCGCGACGGTGGAAGAGCTGAGAGAATACTCGAGAACAAGATCCCACCCGATGATCCAGGCGATCAGCTCTCCCATGGTAGCGTAGGCGTAGGTGTAGGCGCTTCCCGCCACGGGGATCATGCTCGCCAGCTCGGCGTAGCAAAGGCCGGCGAATGCACAGGCAATTCCGGCCAGCACCATGGAGATGATGAGCGCGGGGCCCGCGTGCTGGGAAGCGACGACCCCGCTCAGGACGAATATTCCGGTTCCTATGACTGCGCCGATTCCGAGGGTGACGAGAGCAAGCGAGCCGAGCTCGCGGCGCAACGTTCCGGATCCCGCCTCGGCGAGCAGTGACGCCATGTCCTTCCTTACGAAGAGCGACATCAATCCTCCAATTGGACGCGGATTTGTATACAAATCATAATCCCAGGATAATTCGCGCCGCGGGAACACGCAAGACGAGCCGGTTGAGCGCGCCCTGTGGGCGTTATATTGGCCGCATAATGCCGAGACGACCTGCCACAAGACCGAAAGCCCAGTCAGCGAGCCGACGCGCTACTGGCGCATCGGAGCGTGCGAACCGGCTCTACGACTCTCTGCGCGGAATGATTGTCCGGGGACAGCTGGCTCCCGGATCGCGTATCGTTGAGACCGAGGTCGCCGAGCGTTTCGGGCTGAGCAGGACACCGGTTCGCGCCGCGTTTCAGCGTCTGGAGCGAGAGGGCTATGTCACCGCTTCCACCACGCATCAGGCTCGAATGACGGTCGCCCCCCTCACCAAGGAAGATGTTCAGGAGCTTCTGGAGATCGTCGCCGAGCTGGAAGGGCTCGCGGCACGCAGTGCTGCGCGACTCACCGACGCGCAACGGGAGCGATTAGCGGATGAGCTCGTCGCGCTGAACGCGGAATTCCGGCGTGCA
>DATCPG010000272.1:0-3603 GCA_036570225.1 Gemmatimonadaceae bacterium
CTGATGGACAGGCTGCTGTCCGAGGACACCGAGTCGTCATCTCGGGGTACCTTGCCGGGACGGAATTGAGATTCGCATGACACGGATTCTGGGTATTGAAACGTCGTGCGACGAGACATCGGCCGCGGTTCTCGAAGGCCACGGAGACGACGTCTCCCAGAAATCTCTCGTCATTCTCTCTCAGGACATCCACAAGGTTTTTGGCGGCGTCGTGCCCGAGATCGCAGCGCGCGCGCACCTCACGAGCATCGTCCCCGTTGTGGAGCGCGCAATCCAGGACGCTGGCACCAGCCTCGATGATCTCGATGCGGTCGCCGTCACCAACGCTCCCGGACTCGTCGGCGCGTTGCTCGTCGGGGTGAGCTACGGGAAGGCCCTCGCCTTCTCGCAGGACATCCCGCTCATTGGCGTCCATCATATGGAAGGGCATCTCTTCGCCGCCGCGCTCGAGCACAGGGACGCTGTGCCGCCTTTCACCGCCCTTCTCATCTCCGGTGGGCACACTCTTCTCCTCGATGTCGAAGCGTGGGGCCGATATCGCCTGCTGGGCGGAACGCGAGACGACGCGGCGGGGGAAGCATTCGACAAGGTTGCGAAGCTGCTCGGGCTCCCGTATCCAGGTGGTCGCTATGTCGAGCAGCTCGCGCGGGAAGGCGATCCGAAGAGGTTCCAGTTTGCCCGGCCGATGCTCCGCAAGAATGCGCTGCCGGAGGACGATGGCTACTTCGCCTTCTCGTTCAGCGGTCTCAAGACCGCCGTGCTCAACGCAGTGCGGGCGTCGAAGAACCTCGACGCAGACAAGGCAGACATCGCCCGCGCGTTCCAGGATTCGATGATCGACACGGTGGTCGAGAAAACACACCGCGCTGCCAACGCCTTTTCGCGCCAGCGTGTCGTGCTCGGCGGGGGCGTCGCTTGCAATCGTACCCTCGCCGAGGCGATGCGCGTGCGTTTCGCCCGCGATGGGGCAACGGTTTTCACGCCAACGCCGCGACTGGCGACGGACAATGCCGCCATGATTGCCCGCGCCGGATTCTTTCGGTTCGAGCAGGGGGAGCGAGCGGGGCTCGATCTCAACGCATACGCGAGCTGCCCTATCCCGGGGCTTGTCGCAGCCTAGATTTCAAACCAATGCCTACAATTTTCGCATCCATAGTTCACCAGCCGCTCTCATACGATGTCGGCCCCCTCCAGCTGACCGGCTTTGGTCTCGCCGTCCTCATGGCGTTTGTCATCGGCCAGATCACGGCGCAGCGGGAGCTTGCGCGTCGCGGGTACGATCCTGAGCCGATGGGCGACGTCGTCTTTGCCGCGGTCATCGGCGGACTGCTCGGCGGCAAGCTTTACTATGCAATCCTGATGGGCGACCTCAGTGCGGTATTCAGCCGGGCGGGATTCGTCTTCTGGGGCGGCTTGATCGGCGGAATCCTCGTGACCTACGTCGTGATCCATCGAAAGCACCTGCCCTTCACGCGCATTAGCGATGTGTGCGCGCCCGCGCTGGCCGTCGGATACTCGATCGGACGCACGGGTTGCTGGGCAGTGGGTGACGATTATGGCCGACCCTTCAACGGATTCGGAGCAGTAAGCTTTCCGCACGGGGCGCCGCCGTCGACGGTCGGAAACATGACTCAGCTTTTTCACATCCCTCCACCGCTCGGCTCATCGCTCGATCAGGTTCTCTCGGTCTATCCCACACAGCTCTACGAAACCTCGCTGGGCTTCGTGATGTTCCTGATCCTCTGGCGTTTGCGGGATCACAAGCACGCCGAGGGCTGGCTGTTCGGTTTGTACTGCGTGCTGGCGGGAGTGGAGAGGTTCATCATCGAGTTCGTGCGCGCCAAGGATGACCGATTCTTCTTCGGCACTTTTACGACTGCTCAGGCGGTTGCGCTTTCTTTTGCGATCGGCGGAGCAATCTGGATGTACATGCGGTGGAACCCGCGTCCCGATGCGCCCGGCATTTACGCAGCACCGCAACCCGCATAGCGGTGTCATCGTAGTGTAGAAGCGATGCGCCACTTCACCATGAATGCCGCTTCACTCATAGAGTCCGCCCGTGTGGGAGCGGACTCTTTGCGTACCAACCCGACCCGCACGACTCTATCGACAACTGGCGTGATAATCGGCGTCGCCGCACTGGTGGCGGCATTCTCGATAACCGATGGCGTCGATCTCTGGGCGCGCGCGCTCATCGCTCGCGAAAGCAGCGTTCAGGATGTCTCCGTCACGCCGCGCACCAGCACCGTCGTTGCTGGACGGACCATTCCCCTCAGTGGCTATCCTGTTTTCACGGCCGAGGATGCGGAACGCGCCAAATCTGAAGTTCCTGGTGTAGCCCAGTACGCCTTAACGCTGACCGGCAGCGCCCCGGTAGAGTTTCTCGATCGCCGTGCCACTGCTCTCCTCACACTCAGCACTGCCAGCCTCGCCGAGTTCACGACGTTGGAGATTCTCGGCGGTCGTTTCTTCACGCCGAGTGAAGTCACGCATTCTGCGTCGGTGATCGTGCTGGGGCATCGTCTGGCGGAAGAATTGGCCGGCAGCCGTGACGCGCTTTGGCTCATCGGACGCGCGATCAAGGTGAGCGGACGTCGACGCGAAGTCGTCGGAATCCTTGCGCCACCATCAGTCGGACCCGAGCCCGATCTCGCCGCGTTCGCTCCAATACGCGGGGGAGAATCACTCCTCGACCCGACCCGCGAGATGAGAGTTCCCACTCTCAGGTTGAAGGCGCAGAGCATCGAAGAGGTTGAAGCTCTTCGCGCCCAGGTGATGAACTGGCTCGCCGAACAGTACGGGACGAGGGTCGAGAAGCTGGATGTCGAAGTGGGAACACAGAGACTGGAAAACACGCGTCAGGCGATGCTGCTGACAAAGCTGCTGCTTGGCTTGCTGGCGGGATTGATACTGGCGGTTGGCGGAATTGGAATCATGAACGTTCTGCTTGCGGCGGTTGCGGAGCGCACACGGGAGATCGGAATTCGCAAAGCAGTGGGCGCGCGACGCGCCGACATCCAGACTCAGTTTCTCGTCGAGTCGGTCACCGTGACGGGCGCCGGAAGTGTGATCGGTTTTGTCGTTGGAATCATCCTCGCCCAGGCGGGAACCGCGGTGTTTCGTCTCTGGGCGCACGCGCCGATTTATCCGGTCATGCATTTGTCCACGGGCTTGCTTGCGGCGGGCTCGGCCATCACAGTCGGTTTGGTTTTCGGAACGTACCCAGCGCGCAGAGCAGCGGACCTGTCGCCGGTGGACGCGATAGCCCGCGAGTAGCGTTATCGCCGCAACAGCCTCTCAGGCTCCCGGGAGCGTTACCGTCTGCGTCTCGGTTATCGTCAGCCAGATTCCATCGATGGTCTGACGCGAGATCACAATATCCTTCGCGGTCGTGCCTGTGACCGGCTCGAAATTGACGGTTCCCTGTTCGTCGAACGCAGCGACGTTGCACGAGCCGCTCTTGGCGTAAGGCGGAAGCGGCACGGCACAGCTCTGGCTCGACGCGCTGACGTTACTTGTTAGCGTGCCGGCAACCGATATCCACACTTCGTCCTGACCTTCAGTGTAGAGCGCGAACGCCGGGGACGCGCCGGTTCCGGTCGT
>DATCPG010000273.1:0-11562 GCA_036570225.1 Gemmatimonadaceae bacterium
ACTCTTCTCCGTGGGAGCCTTGCCATAGAGGTGAAGGTGCGCCCCCTCGACTGCAAGAACCTTCTCGCGGGGAGGGATGTGCCCAATGATGTTGAGCATGACGGAGGACCCGCGCAATGACGTCGTGCCGAGGGGCATCGAAAGCACGGCGCGCAGGTGATTCTCGAACTGACTGGTTTCCGCGCCTTCTATTGTCCAGTGGCCGGAGTTGTGGACTCTGGGAGCTATTTCGTTGGCAAGGAGAGTCCCGTCGACCGAGAAGAGCTCCAATGCCAGAACTCCGACGTATTGCAGCTTGTCCATCAGGCGCCGGGAGTATTCGATCGCCAGCGCGCTCGCATCCGGAGTTGCGTGCGGGGCCGGAACGGTCGATCTCCGCAGAATGCCATCTCTGTGAACATTCTCTACCGGCGGGTAGAAATTTTCGCGACCGTTCGGGTCGCGAACTCCGATCACCGACAGCTCGTGCTGGAATGAGACGTATTTCTCGACGAGCAGGGGAACTCCGGCAAGCCGCTTCCACCCCGACTCGAGCGAGGCATCGTCGCGAATCACCGCCTGGCCTTTGCCGTCGTACCCCATTTTTCGCGTCTTGAGAACAACCGGCAGTCCGATGCGTGACACCGCTTCTCTGAGCTCCTCGAGAGTGTCGACTGGAGCAAATGCAGGCGTCGGGATGCCGAGGTGCTCGAAGAGCTTCTTCTCGAGCAGACGATCCTGTGCGATCTCCAGGGCCTCGACCGGCGGATACACTGTCACTCGCTCGGCGACGAATTGGACTGTGGAAAGCGGAATGCTCTCGAATTCGTAGGTGACGACGTCCACTCCTTTGAGAAATCGCTCGAGGGCCGCTCGATCTGAGTAATCCGCGGCGACCAGCTCGCCAATCTGTCCTACGGGAGCACCGGAGCTGGGATCGAAAAATCGGAACTCCACACCCAGTTGGTATCCGGCGAGAGCGAGCATGCGCCCGAGCTGCCCGCCTCCCAGAACCCCAACTCTCACTCGGCCGTAGCCGGGTCTGGCAGCGCGAGCACGGCGTTGGTCTGCTCGGCGCGGAATGCGAGGAGTCTCTCCCGCACGTCAGGATGATTCAGAGCGATTATCGAGGCGGCGAGCAGCGCGGCATTGATGGCGCCGGGCTTTCCGATGGCGAGCGTGCCCACCGGCACTCCCGCTGGCATCTGCACTATGGACAGCAGGGAGTCTATCCCCTGAAGTGCCTTTGACTCTACTGGCACTCCGAGCACAGGGAGTGTCGTCTTCGCAGCGGCCATTCCAGGCAGATGTGCGGCGCCACCAGCGCCGGCGATGATCACCTGAATGCCCCGCGACTCCGCGGACTCCGCGTACTCGAAGAGAAGGTCGGGAGTGCGATGCGCCGACACGACTTTTGTCTCGTGCGGGACGCCGAGCGCTTCGAGGATTTGCGCCGCGTGCTGCATGGTGTCCCAATCGGACTTGGAGCCCATTATCAGACCAACCAGCGCTTCCGCCAAGTTATTCCTCGTGTACGCCGTTTCGGCTTTCGCCGCCGTCAGATCAGCTCTTCGAGTCCCGTCTGAGGACCAACCTGCATTGGATCATCCGGGATCATCAGGTCGTCGAGCTCGTCCTCGTCCGGCATCCCAACGTCATCGAGAGCGGCTTGCTCGAGGTCTTCCAGCTCCGACTGGTGCTGGAGCTCCAGGAGCAGATCGCTGATGCGGCAAAAGCTCTTGCGGTGGTGCGGAGTGATTCCGTGCGAGGTCAGGCCGGCAACGTGCTCGCGTGTCGTATAGCCCGCGTTGTGGTCCCAAATATACTGCGGATAACGCGCGGCGAGCCGAGTCATGAGAAGGTCGCGCGTGACTTTGGCGACGATCGAAGCGCACGCAATGCTGAAGCAACGCGCGTCACCGCGAACGACCGCCGTGTGCGGGATGGGGAGCGAGCGCATCACGCGTCCGTCTATCACGACGTGGTCGGGCGTCACCCGCAGTCTTCCCAGCGCGCGGTGCATGGCCAGTGCGCTCGCCTGGTAGATGTTGATGCGATCGATCTCGTGAACCGAGGCGGCTCCGATCGCGAATGCGACCGCTCGCTCTCTGATGATGCCCGAGAGTCTGACGCGCTGATCGTGCGTGAGTCGCTTGGAATCGTCGACACCGGCAATCGCGCGCGTATCGCCTGGCATGATCACGGCGCAGGCGACGACGGGCCCGGCAATGGGCCCACGCCCTACTTCGTCAACACCCGCGAGGAGAGGACCTTTTGCAGCGCGAAGATCGCGCTCAATGGTGGTCCAGCGCTTACGCCGTCGCACTTCGCGGCGCCAGCGAGGTTGTTACGCCTCTGCTCCAGCCTCTGCCGGCGTCTCGCTGCCCGGAATCACAACTTTGGCCTTCCGCTCTCTGATTCGCGTGGCCTTCCCGGTCAGGTGGCGCAGGTAGTAGAGCTTGGCGCGACGCACGCGGCCTCGGCGGACAACCGTGATCTCCGAGATCATCGGGCTGTGCACGGGAAAAATGCGCTCGACGCCGACGCCGTTGGAGATCTTCCGTACGGTGAACGTCGCGCTCACTCCCGCGCCGCGCTTGGCGATGCACACACCTTCAAAAGCCTGGAGTCTTTCCTTGTCGCCCTCACGGACACGAACGTTGACGCGAAGGGTGTCACCTGCGCGAAAGGGAGGGACGTTATCGCGGAGCCACTCTTTCTGGGTTTCAATGAAGGGATGCATATGGCGCTCGGGGCTGAGGTTAACAGCCTGGTAAAGACGTGTTTGGGAGGTTCTTGGGAAGCCCCGAAAAGTAAACCCGCGAACGCTCGAATGCCAGCGTTTCGGTCGCCGTCGAATCCGGCGCGATTAGTCCGCCCGCTTTCTTTCCCGGGTGAGCCGCTCGCCCTGTTCAGTCCGCCACTTTTCGATCTTCGCGTGGTCGCCGGAGATCAGAACATCCGGAACGGTGTGCCCGCGATATTCGGGGGGCCGTGTGTAGCTGGGCGCGCTCAGCCCCCTTCCAAAAAAAGAATCGCCACGCGCGCTGTCGGGGTCGGACATCGCTCCCGCGAGGAGCCGGACAGTTGCGTCGATGATCGACAAAGCAGCCGCCTCTCCACCGCTGAGCACGAAATCGCCCAGCGAAATCTCCTCGGTGGCCAGGTGGTCGGCGACACGCTGATCTATGTCCTTGTAATGGCCACACAGCAGGGTCAGCTCTTCCCCCGCAGAAAACCGCTCGGCATCCGCGTGTCCGAAGACGCGTCCTCGCGGTGACAGGAGCACGATGGGCGGTTTCGTCGCGAGCGATTCGACCGCTTCGAAAAATGGCTGCGGCTTCATCACCATCCCGGGCCCGCCACCGTAGGGTGCGTCGTCAACCGTGCGGTGCTTGTCGTGCGTGAAATCTCGCAGATCGACGATGTTGTACAGCACGCTGCCGGCTGCAGCCGCGCGTGAGGGGATGCTCAGCGTCAAGGGCCCCGCAAAGAAGTCCGGGAAGATCGTTACGACGTTGATTCTGAGTGGCATCTGCTACTCGCCAGACCGCGACGAGTCATCGAGCAGTCCGAGTCTATCCTCCATGACAATCGTGCGTGCCTCGAGATCAGTCCGGACGATGATCTCCGCCCGATACGGAATGAGGGCGCTTCCCGTCGAGGTCCTTACGTCCAGCATGATGCCCTGCGGCAGCTCGTAGTACGTAATGACTTCACCGATCTCCGCGCCGTCCGGCTTTACGACTTTCATTCCGGTCAGGTCGTGAAGGTAGACCTCGTCGTGCTGGAGCGGCGGCAGCTCACTAAATCGAGCAAGCAGATACCGTCCGCGCCACAGCTCGGCGCTGTCACGATCCCGCAGCTCCTCGAATTGGACGATGAGTCCCTTCTTGAACGGCTGCGAGCGCGTGATGGTGAGGGTGGGGACTTCATCCTCTCCTCTGACGTCGTGCGCAATCGTCAGCTCTCCGTCGGTTGTGCCCGCAAAAACGCGACTGCCGGACGCGAAGACCACGTCCGGCTTGTCCGTGAGAGGCTCGACGACAACCTCACCGCGAATTCCCTGCGCTTTGCGGATCAGCCCGACGATTGCGTATTCGGGCCCAGGCATATCTGGCCGGTGCGCTCTAGGCGCTGGCCGCGGCTGTGTCGTCCGTCTTTTCGCTGACGGGAACGGCGGTCGTCTTGCGCTCGATTCCGAGTCTCTGCTCGTGGCGGCGCTTGAGGATACCGGCGCGCCGAAGGAGCGAGCGCACTGTGTCGGTGGGCTGTGCGCCGACGCTGAGCCAGTAATTGGCGCGCGCTTCGTCGACGTTGAGCGAACCCTCGCTCTGTCTGGGAGCGTATTGCCCGATGATCTCGATGAACTTCCCATCGCGCGGGCTCTGTGAGTCGGCGACGAGAATGCGATAGAACGGCGCGTTTTTGCGCCCAACGCGGCGGAGTCGAATCTTTACCATTTCCTGCTGCTCCCTTGAGGGTGTCTTGCGGGACGCTGATCGCATCCCAAGCCGGGCTCCTCGCTTCACCGGTAAATCCGGCGCGCACCCGGTACAACTGAGTCGTGGAATCTAACTAGGCACTGATTGCCGGCACAGAGGCCGGTAGCCGCTATCTCGTGACTGAATCTCTCCGAATCGCGGGGATTGAATCTTTCCGGGGCGTTGAGACCGAATCTCTGCGAGTCCTGGAAGGTAAATCGCTCCGAACGATCGAGATTGAATCGTTCCGAGTGGCTGGATCTCCGGTACTCTGTATCGCGATCCGTCCGCTGAACGTCCGGGCGGTGACGTCGGCCCGCCCGTCCCCTATCGTGAACTCGACACGTCCGCCCTTCCGTCCCCCGTGCGCAGGCGCTGTCCCGGCTGGGAAGTCGGTCTTGATAGTCCCGCTGACGGTCTCGAGTCTGAAGCGGGCGCCGAGGCTGCGCGGGATGGTAAGCCGAACCGCACCCGAGTGCGATTCGAAGTCGTAGGTGCTTCCCGTAGTGACACGCCCGGCGTATACGATATCGCCGCCCACCGTCTCGGCGCGGATGTCGTTCGATCGCACGCCAATAAGCCGGATCGCTCCGTTAACGGTCCACGCTTCGATGCGTCCCGACACATTTTCGATGCGAATGCTGCCGCTCACGTTCTGGGCCTCCAGGTCGCCAGCAAGCTGTGATGCCTTGATCGGGCCCGACACCGATTCGAGTGTAACGTCTCTTCGTCCACCGCTGACGTCGATAGCGCCGCTGACTGTCGTCGCGGAGACTTCACCCTGTGATCCGGTGGTCGTGATGGTTCCGGAGGCGGCTTGCAACTTGAGGCGGGTCCCGCGCGGAACCGACACATCGTAGCTCGCGTCGCCTCGCGACCTCCCGCCTTCCGGGCCCTTCTCCACTCGGAGTGTGACCCTGTTCGGAGTGGCATCAAAACGAAGGACGCCAATTTCCGTCGACGCCTGAATGTGGACGCCGGGCTGATCCCATCCGCGTACCGTGATCTTTCCTGATACGAGTGACAGATCCACTGTGCCCCGTAAATTGAGATTGACGGTGGTGTCGAGCCGCGCTTGCTGTCCCATCAAGGAGAGCGGAGAGCCCAGGACGAGGGTGAGGGTGGCTAGGACCGGGGCGATTTTCATGTCGGTTACGGTCAAGTGCTGGATCGCAGCAGGGCCGCCCTTCGGAGGAGCTCGACCTTCATTTCGAGTGCCCGTGAGGCCTGCTCGTCAAGCAGGGAGCTGGCCGGATCCTTTTGCAGCGCGCCCCTTATCTGGGCGATGGCCGCATCAAGCGTCCGCAGATTCTTGTCGATCTCGGCGACTGTCGAATTGTCGAGTTGGGGCTTCTGCCGCCGCACTATGCCTTGCAGCGTCTTGATTTCCTTGTCGTATACCACGTCCTCCGGTGAGCGGACGACCTGCGGGGCCGACGTCTCCGAGACGGCGAGTGCCGAGCCCAGCTGACCAGGGAGCGGCGTGGGAGTCGATGCACCGAATGGGATTTGGTCGCGTGTGAGCGATGGCGTTCGAGCTCCCGACTCGGCCGGTTGCTTACTCGACGAGGCCTGCCCCTCGGCCGGGCCACTCGCAACGTCGGGTGTTCGACCCCGCTCGAGCCACCGAACAGTGAGAAGCGAGGTGGTTCCTGCGGTCACCAGTACGAGCGCGGCCGCGGCCAGACCCATCTGCGCCGGTCCCCAGCGTTTTTCGCGACGGTAGGGCAACGCAGACACAGGCACGGCTGTGGGCACAGGTTCCGGGCGTGCAGGAAGGGGCGGTTCGCTCGACGGAGCCAACAGGTCTCTCGACGGAGCCAACAGCTCTGTTATTGGCGGCGACAGTTCGTCAGCGAGTAGAACCGTCTCGATGGGAAGCGCGGGCCGCTCGCTTGCCGAGATGGGCGACTCGGTAATCGGCTTGGTAGTCGGCTTGGCAATCGACTCGGTAAACGGCTCGGTAAACGGCTCGGTAAACGGCTCGGTGGTGGAAAGAGGAGCTGCGCTCGACCAAACAATTGCCTCTGTCGTCGGAGGTCTCGGGTCACTTTTCGCAACCGGTTCGGAAGCCTTGACGGGAGCGCCGATGCGACCTGCCACTCGGGCCCAGATCTCGCGCTCGGGAACGAGAGCAGGGAGAGAGCTGGCTTCACGCGTAATGTCGCGAAGCTCGCGCGCGAGAGCCGCACAGCGCTCGCACTCGCCGAGGTGCTCCTCAATGGCTATGCGCACCCATGGCTCCAGAGTCTCGTCGAGATAATCGGGGAGAGTCGCCTCGACAGCTTCGCAGGTCAGGTTGAATGTCTTCATCGTCCCAGCGCCTCCTTCAGCAGCACCCGTGCCCGACGCAGCTTCGCCTTGCTTCTCCCTGGCGTGATGCCGAAGATTTCCGCGATCTCCTCGTGCTTGTAGCCCTCCACATCGTGCAGGACGAGAATTGTGCGCGCGTAAGTCGGCAGTGTGTCGATCGCCTGACCAAGATCGAGTCTTTCGCCTCCCAGCTCGAGTGTAGCGGGGGCGGTTCCATCTGCTTCCTCCCCGTTCAGAACGAGGTTCGTCGCCAGCCTGTGCAGCCATGTGGCGAATGCGATCTCCCCCGTGAACTGGGGCAGCGTCTCCCACGCGCTCACAAAAACCTCTTCCGTCAACTCCTCCCCTTTGATGGGGCTCCCTGACAGTCGAGCGCACAGCGAGTATATGCGGCTGAGGTACCTCTGGTAGAGCCGCTCGAACGCGGAGTGGTCCCCCGCGGCCGCGAGTGCCACATCCGTCGCATCACTCATCCGCAGCGAGACTGGCGCTGACATCGTCCGGCGCGTTCGATCATTGTCCTCTCGGATGCGGGGCCGATGGCTGATGAGGGCGGCTTGCTTACCTGCCGAACATCCCCGGCATTGACGGGATGCCCATGCGACCGCCTCCGGCCATTTTCTTCATCATCTTCTGCATCTCGCGGAACTGATCCAGCAGCCGATTGACATCGCTGATCGGGCGCCCGGAGCCTCTGGAGATTCGCGCGCGCCGAGAGCCGTTGATGATGCCCGGATTTTTTCGCTCCTCGGGCGTCATCGACAGCACGATCGCCTCGACGTGCCTCATGCGATTCGGGTCGGCTTTCATCTGCTTGAGGGCCTTCGTATTCACGCCCGGCAACATTTTCAGAATTCCCTCGAGCGGACCCATCTTCTGGATCTGCCGCATGCTGTTGAGGAAATCGTTCAGATCCATGCCCTCTTTCCGGACCTTCTTTTCCAGGCGCTTGGCTTCGGCCTCGTCGAACGAGGCCTGCGCCTTCTCGACGAGGGTGACAATGTCACCCATCTGAAGGATCCGGCCCGCCATGCGCTCGGGGTGGAATTCCTCGAGGGCGTCCGACTTCTCGCCAACTCCGATGTACTTGATGGGTTTTTTCGTGACGCCGTAGATCGACAACGCGGCGCCGCCCCGGGAATCGCCATCCATCTTGGTGAGAATCACGCCGGTCACGTCGAGAGCACTGTCGAAGCCCTGCGCGATCTTGACGGCGTCCTGGCCAGTCATGCCGTCGGCGACGAGAAGTATCTCCGTTGGGCGTAGCGCTTCCTTCAGGCGCAGGAGCTCTTGCATCATCACGTCGTCGATCTGCAGCCGCCCGGCAGTGTCGATGATCACGACGCGATCACGTTCCCGCAGTGCCTCCGCCACGCCGGCGCGGGCGATCTTTACCACGTCAGTCGTCGACCTGTCGGCGTAGACCGGGATCGACAGGTCTCGGCCAAGGGTCTCGAGCTGGTCGATGGCCGCCGGTCGATAGACGTCAGCCGCGACGAGGCGCGTCGACCGCCCTTCCGCCTTGAGCTTGCGAGCGAGCTTGGCTGCCGTGGTAGTCTTGCCCGAACCCTGCAACCCGACCATCATCACGACCGAAGGCGGTACAGTGCTGAGCTTGATACCTTCCCGTCGCTCGCCCAGCATTGCGGTCAGCTCTTCGTGTACGATCTTGACCAGCTGCTGGCCCGGAGAGACCGTACTGAGCGCGTTCACGCCGGTCGCTTTTTTCTCGACACGTTCGAGAAACTCGCGCGTCAATTGGAAGTTGACATCGGCTTCCAGCAACACCCGGCGGACTTCACGCAGCCCCTCCTTTATGTCGGCTTCGCTGAGAACACCGCGGCCACGGAGGCGGGCGAACGTGGCTTCGAGCTTTTCGCTCAGGTCTTCGAACATAGCCTTTAAACTTAGGCGCCGTTAACTTCTGAAACAACTGACGCTTCACCTGGCCCGAGAGAGACAGCATGGCTCCAACGCAGCGCAGAGACGACATACTTCAGGCCGAAATCCCATCGACGCTGCCGCTCATGGCGCTTCGATCGACGATCGTGTATCCCCTCGGCACCATCGCGGTCCAGATGGGAGCGCCCGAAAACCTCTCGCTCCTCAAGGCCAACGAACAATCCGGCTTGATCGTCGGTCTCGTTGTCGCCACAGGTGATCACGACGACGTGCTCGACCCCGAGCGATTCGTGGGAAGAGTCGGAGTCGCCGCGCGCGTACACGAGCGAATCAATCTTCCCGGCGAGACTGTCCAGATAACGCTTCAGGGGCTGCGGCGGATTGTCGTCGAAGGCGTCGCCCAAACTGAGCCGTTTCCGATCGTTCGCATCAAGCCGGCCAAGGAAATTCCGCCCGACCCCAACGAGGTGGATGACCTGATCTCCCGGATCGTAGCTGGCGCCGAAACCCTCGCTGAGCTGATCGACCGCATTCCGGACGAAGTGCCCGCGATCCTCAAAATGAACATCTCGGATCCGGGCCGCTTCGCCGACCTCGCCGCGACGAATCTGAACTTCAAGGTCTCCGACAAAGACGAGATTCTGCAGCGTCTCAACATCGGACAGCGTCTGAAATTCCTCCTCGGCCGCGTCGAGCGCGAGGTCGGACGGGCACGCGTCGCCGAGGACGTGAAGCGCCAGACCGAGATCAAGATCGAGCAGCACCAGCGCGAGTTCTACCTGCGCCAGCAGCTGCGCGCGATTCAATCGGAGCTCGGCGAAGGTGATCCAGGCGAGAAGGAAGCCATCGAGACGCTCAAGAAGCTCGAGGAGGCGAATCTCCCCGAAAAGGCGGCGCAGGAAGCCAAGCGCGAGATAGAGCGCATGCGCAACCTCTCGCCTGCTTCGAGCGAGTATCAGGTCATTCGCACCTACCTCGACTGGATGCTCGCGCTTCCGTGGAACGTCAAATCGTCCAAGGAAGAAATCATCGAGCTGAAGAAGGTCGAAGAGCTCCTCGACAGCCGCCATTACGGGCTGAAAGAGGCGAAAGAACGCATCACCGAGTACCTGGCGGTGCGGAAGCTCCGGGGCGGCGATCCCCACGGTCCGATTCTCTGCTTCGTCGGACCTCCGGGAACGGGAAAAACGTCGCTCGGAGAAGCGATCGCCATGTCCATCAGCCGCGCGTTCTACCGGATTTCAGTCGGCGGCGTGCGCGATGAAGCAGAGATTCGCGGTCACCGCCGCACGTACGTCGGAGCGATGCCGGGATTGATTCTGCAGTCGCTGCGTCGCGTGCAGGTTCGGGACGCGGTCCTGATGATCGACGAGATCGACAAGATGACAAGCGGAGGTCCATCCGGAGATCCTACGGCGGCGATGCTCGAGGTTCTCGACCCGTCGCAGAACTCGAACTTCGTCGATCACTACCTCAACCTGCCGTTCGACCTTTCCAGCATCCTTTTCATCTGCACCGCGAACAATCTGTTCGACATCCCTGCTCCACTGCGGGACCGCATGGAAGTCATTCGGGTGCTCGGCTACACCGTTGAGGAGAAAGTCGAGATCGCTTGGCGGTATCTCCTGCCCCGGCTGCTCGAGGAGCACGGAATTACCGACAAGGACATCCAGTTCACCGACGAAGTCCTCGGCTTCATCTCCAACCGGTACTCACGCGAGGCCGGGCTCCGCAATTTCGAGCGCAACATCGCTTCGTTGATGCGCAAGCGCGCGCGAAAGAAAGCGGACGGCGAGGAGGGAGCCTGGATAGTCGACAACACGATGGTAAACGACATCCTGGGCAACCCGACGTACACGCTCGAGGATGCGGAACAGGAGCCGGAGATCGGCGCCGTGACGGGAATGGCGTGGACGGCAACCGGTGGCGATCTGATGGTGATCGAAGCGCTGCGCATGCCGGGATCCGGGCGTCTCACCGTAACCGGACAGCTGGGCGACGTGATGCGCGAATCCGTGGACGCCGCGTATTCCTACGTTCGCTCGCGCGCGCACACGCTCGGCGTTGCCGACATCGAGTTCAAGGAATGCGATCTGCACGTGCACTTCCCCGCGGGTGCGATCCCGAAGGATGGACCGAGCGCCGGCGCCGCCGTTACACTCGCAATTGCGAGCGTGCTTAGTAGGCGTCCGGTGCGCCGCGACATGGCGCTCACCGGGGAAATGACACTGCGCGGAAAGGTCCTCGAGATCGGCGGAGTAAAGGAGAAGGTGATGGCCGCGTACCGCGCCGGGCTACGCCAGGTACTGCTGCCGAAAGCGAACGAGAAAGATCTGCGCGGGATACCTGACGAAGTCGTCAACAGCATGACATTCACGTTCGTTTCGACGATGGACGAGATCATTCACCTCGCCCTGCTGGCCAGAGGGCCGGGCTCCCTCGCCGACTCCGCGGAGCCGCACGGTGATGTCGCGCCAAAGAACGCTGTCTCGGATTCCGCGGGCGCCTCCATCAATCAATCGAGCCCGGTAGGAGCAGCAACGCATTAGGTGAATGTCGCCAATCCCTGGATCCAGTTCGGCATCCACGTCTTCGTAGGAACCATGGCGGGGGGGCTGTCCGACACCGTCGCGGTGTGGATGCTCTTCAACCCCAAGAAAAAGCGGTTTGGATTCCAAGGAGCGATTCCGAAGAATCAGGCGCGACTGGCGAAAAGTCTCGGACGCACCGTTGGCGAGAGACTGCTCACTCCCGGAGACTTGCAGAGCGAGCTGGCGCGTCCGGAACTGCTCGCCGCGTTTCAGTCGCGGGTCGAAGATGTCATCGCCAACATGCTCACCTCGCGCGATCCTCTCATCGACAAGGTCCCGCCCGCGGTTGTGAC